>CAYUOL010000020.1:0-19046 GCA_964446345.1 uncultured Iamiaceae bacterium
AGGGCATGGTCACCGTCTTCGACCCGAAGAACGGCCCCACCTACCGCGACATGGTGCCCGAGCCGCCGCCCGCCGAGCTGGCGCCGTCGTGCGCCGAGGCCGGCGTGCTCGGCGTGCTGCCGGGCATCATCGGATCGATCCAGGCCCTCGAGGCGATCAAGCTGATCCTCGACCTGGGTGACTCGCTGTCCGGCCGGCTCATGGCCTACGACTCGCTCGAGCAGTCCTTCCGGACCTACAAGCTCAACCGCGACCCGAACTGCCCCGCCTGCTCGGTCGACCCCGACCAGCTGGTCATCGCGGAGTACGACGAGTACTGCATGCCGCACCCGCTGCAGCCGCCGCCGGCGTAGGAGGCTGACGCCGGACGGGGCGGCGCCAAGGAGGCAACGCACCGCGCGACGCGGCGTCCTCGGACATCGCCCTTCCGGCAACGACGAGCGGCCAACCGTGCGTCCTCGTGCGGCGGGCGCCTCGCCGTCCTGGCATCCACCCCGGTGCGACGCAAGGCTCCTCGCGCGCCGGCCCGGGGATGCGGGAGCGCCGGGCGCGCCCGCCTAAGGTTGCGCCGGCATCTCGCCGCCCGCCTGCGCCCAGGAGCCGGTTTCCATCTCTGTCGTCACGCGCGTCCGCGAGCAGAACCCGCTGCCCGAGGGAGCGATCGCCGTTGCGGTCGGTCTCGTCATCAGCGGCGTCGCGACCTACGCGTTCCTGGGCATCGCGGCCCGTGCCTTCGGCACCTCGCCGACCGGCAAGGCGGACCTGGACTCGCTCTCGGTGCTGTGGACCGCGATGTTCGCGATCGGCAACGGGATCATGCAGCCGCTCGAGCAAGAAGTGGCACGAGCGGTGTCACATCGTCGTTCGCTCGACCTCGGACCCGGCCCCGTCATCCGTCGCGCCGTGTTCATCGGCGTCGCGTTCTCGACCGGCGTGCTGGTGCTCGGCATCGTCACGCACACCTGGGTCATCGACCGGTGGTTCGACGGCAACGCGGCGCTGAGCGCGGCGCTGCTGATCGGCTTGTTCGGGTTCTGCGTCGGTCACCTCGCTCGCGGCGTGCTGTCGTCGCACCGCCGCTTCGGCGCGTACGCACGGTTCTTCAGCGTCGACGGCATCGCCCGTGTGGTGCTGGCGGCAGCACTGGCGATCGTCGGGGTGAAGGCCGTGGGGGCCTACGGCCTCGCGTTCGCGATCACGCCGTTCCTCGCCGTGGGCGCTGCGATGATCGGCCAGCGCGGCCTGATGGAGGACGGCCCCGAGGCGCCGTGGTCGGAGCTGACCGCCAAGCTCGGCTGGTTGCTGCTCGGCATCGGCACGCTCTCGCTGCTGGTGCAGGGGGGCACCATCGCCATCCAGATGCTGGCCACCGACGCGCAGACCGGCGCGGCCGGCGACTTCCTCCAGGGCCTCACCACCGCGCGCATCCCGCTGTTCCTCTTCCAGGCGGTGCTCGCCTCCTTGCTGCCGAAGCTCTCGCGCTTGGCCAGCCAGGGCCAGCTCGACGAGTTCCTGGCGAGCGTGCGGCGCCTGGTGGTGCTCATCCTCGGCGTTGGCGTGCTCACCACGATCGGCGCGGCGCTGTTCGGGCCGTGGTTCATCACCAAGGTGTTCGGCCCCGGCAACACGCTCGGGCCGCGTGACCTGGCGCTGCTGGCCGCCACCTTCATCCTCATCATGGCCACGATCTGCATCGATCAGGCGCTGGTGGCGCTCAACGCGCACAGTCGCATGGCCCTGGGGTGGCTGGTGGCGTTCACGGTGTTCGTGGTCGTCACGGCGCTCGGCACCGAGCTGTTCCTGCGCGTCGAGCTGGGGCTGCTGGCGGCGAGCGTCACCTCGTTCGTGTGGATGTGCGTGTGCCTGGCGGGGCGGTTGCGCCACCACAGCCGCCTGCATGCCGTCGACGAGTCCGAGGCGCTCGCGGAGATCCCCTTCACCTGACGGGCACGGGCTCTGCACGCCCCGGGTGCACCCTTCCCCCATGTCGCGCTGTGTACCGTGGTTGGCTCGCAGGCGGGGTAGCGGCCTTCCACCGATCGATCGCGCTCGGAGGCGCCTCACCGTGCTGTCGGACATCCGCAGGCGAACCGACCAGGCCGCAGCCCCGGCCTGCGGTCCCGGTGCCGCTCCGGGCGCCCTCCGGGGGGCGCCTCCCCAGGGCACCGGCCGGGCGTCGAGGCGCGCCCGCCGCCGACGCGTCGGGCTCGGCGGCATCGCGGTCGCGGGAGCCCTGGTGCTCGGGGCCTGTGGGCACCCGACGCCCGAGGTGACGGCGGGCGCCGGCGACGGCGCGCCGCCCGCGGCCCCGGCTGCGCCCGGCTCGGCTGCGCCCGGCTCGGCTGCGCCCGGCTCGGCTGCGCCCGGCTCGCCCTCGGCCTTGCCGACCCTCCCTCCGGTTCAGGCCCGCACCCCCGAGCGCTTCGACGCGAACGGCTGCCTGAAGACGTCGCCGACCGAGTCGGACTGCAACCAGCGGGCCGCCCAGCTCGATGCGTCGGCGGCGGGACGGTCCCCGCAGGACTGGCGCACGCTGTCGGGCTTCGTCGGATCGCAGTACACGTCCGATCTCACGCGCGACGCCGTGGTCGTGCTCACGGACACGATCACGACGTCCGGGGCGGGCGGGGATCGCGGCGCGTGGACGGCGCTGGGGCTCGTGCGCAACGAGCAGGCGCGCACGATCGCCGGCATCGAGGTGGAGGCGACGCTCCTCGACGGCAACGGCACCGTGCTCGAGGTGGTGCGGGCCGAGAGCCCGGTGCGATCGCTGCGGGCCGGTGAGCCTGCGCCGTTCCACCTCACGTCCGCCACGGGCGTCACCCCCGCCGCGGTCGCCCGCGTGACGTGGAAGGCGACGGAGACGGCGGGCCCGGCCGACCCGAGCGCCCGGCAGGTCGAGGTCAGCACCTACTGGACCCGTCCCTACGGGGACGCGCGACCGGTGCACATGTACCTGCACGACGATGCCGCCGGCCAGGTGCCGGGGTACCTCCTCTTCGGCTCGGCGCGCGCCGACGCCGTCCTGGCCCGACCGCATGTGGTGCTGGCGTGGCTGGGCCCGACCGGGAAGGTGCAGGCCGTGCGCGACGTGGACCTGGCCGACCCGAGCGGCGAGGCTGCCGCGTCGGTGGCGCCCGGCTCGGTGCGTGACTTCCTCGTCGCCGTGGACGACCCGGTGGACGGCCCCGTCGTCAGCGACGCGGTGCCGATGCTGTGGGGAGCGGGCCGATGACCCGGCGGGCGGCCCTGACCGCGCTGGTGAGCCTGCTGCTGCTCGTGCCCACCGTGGTGGCGGTGCTCGCGCCGGTCGTCGGCGACCGGGGAGCGCCACCGGGGTCGGGGGCCGCCGTCGGCGGGGCCGGCGCCGCGAGCGCGGAGACCCTCGAGGCCGTCGACGGGCTCGGCATCGGCGAGGTCCTCGCCACGCGCAACTACGGCGTCGGTCCGCTGGCGTCCGTCCTGTACTGGGCGGACCAGAAGAAGGCGTGCGGGCTCACCCGCGACCAGCTCGCGGCGATGGTGATGGTGCCGACCTTCACCGAGACCGGGGCCGGCACGCAGTACACGCCGTCGCCGATGACCCTCAGCCGGTACGACAACCAGGCGGGCCTCTACGCGTTCAAGGACATCAACACCGCGTTCCGCAAGGCGTTCTTCCACCCCGGCATCGGCATGTGGCAGTTCGACTCGGCCGGCGGGTGGAACCTCTCGGCGGCGACGGCGATCAACACCTACACCGCCGCCCAGACGGCGGCGACGCTCATGGCGCAGCGATGGTGCCAGAACCCGTCACGGCCCTATGCGTGGGCGCCGTGGTTCTACTGCGGCACGACCTCGATCTGCGAGGACCTCTACAACGAGATCTACGACGGCACGTCGTTGGTCAACATCAAGCAGGACCAGAGCGTCTCGGCGTTCGGGGGCATGCAGACCCGCACCTGTGACGCGCCGGTCGGCACGGTCACCTGCTACTACGTCGATCCCGCCAAGGCGGAGGGCCTCGCGTCCTGGGCCGCGCCCAACTTCGGCCCGGCGCCGATCTCCGCGCCGTTCTACGTGTTCGAGGCGGGCGGCTACGAGCATCGCTACTGGTTGCCCGAGGACACGGGGTACGCCAACACCATCACCGCCAAGAAGCCGATCACGGCCAACGCGCGGACGAGCCTCACGTGGGCGACGAGCAACGAGCTCTGCGATCTGACGACGATCCACGGGGCCTGCAACCACGGGCCCTTCGGCGGCCTCGACAGCGTCACCGGTGGGGGAGGATCCGTGCTCGCGGCCGGGTGGGCGATCGACCCGGACACAGCGGCCTCGATCGACGTGCACGTGTACGTCGACGGCGCCTTCAAGGCGCAGGCGGGCGCCACCAACGCGCGCCCCGATGTCGGGGCCGCGTACCCGCTGTTCGGCAACGCGCACGGGTACCGCGTGACCGTCGGGGGCCTGAGCCCCGGCTCCCACACCGTGTGCACCTACGGCATCAACGTCGGCGCCGGCAGCAACATGACGCTCGGCTGCCGCACGGTGACCGTGCCGACGGGGCCGCCGATCGGGTCCTTCGATCTGGTGACGGCGGGCGCCGGCAAGGTGCAGGCATCGGGCTGGGCCTTGGATCCTGATGCGATCGGGCCGATGGCCGTGCACGTCTACGTCGACGGCCTGGGCGTCGCGATCCTGGCGAACCTGCCTCGCCCGGACATCGACGCGGCCTTCCCGATCTTCGGTCCGGGCCACGGGTGGTCGGTCGTCGTCCCGAACGTGGGTGCCGGCTGGCACCGCGTGTGCGCGTACGGGATCGACCCGTTCGGCGGCCCGAGCTCGGTGCTCGGCTGTCGCGACGCCCTCGTGCCGACCGGCGATCCCTTCGGTTCGGTCGACGTCGCGACGCCGGCCTTCGCCAGCGCCGTGGTCGAGGGGTGGGCGCTCGACCCCGACACCGCGAACGCGATCAGCGTGCACGCCTACGTGGACGGGGTGAAGCGGGGGGAGACCGTGGCGAACCGGGTCCGGCCCGACATCGGGGGCGCGTTCCCGCTCTGGGGTTCGGCCCACGGCTACAGCCTGAAGGTCGCGCCGATGAGCGGTGGGCCCCACAACGTGTGCCTGTACGGCATCAACGCGGCGGCAGGCACCAACGCGTTGCTGGCGTGCAAGACGGTCGTCGTGGCAGGGGATCCCGACGGCGCGCTCGACGGGGTGACGCCGGCGCCGGGCACCGTCGCCGTGCGCGGTTGGGCGATCGACCCGGACGTGACCGGTCCCATCCAGGTGCACGTCTACGTCGACGGCACCTTCCGGGGCGTGGGGACGGCAAGCACCAGCCGCACCGACCTGCTCGCCGCCGTCCCCGGGTACGGGGCGCTGCACGGCTACGACTTCAAGGTGGGTCCGTTCGGCGGGGGCTCGCACACCGTGTGCACGTACGGGATCAACCAGGGGGGTGGCACGAACCACCTGCTCGGCTGCGCCACGGCCGCGGGGTCGCCCGAGCCGATCGGCAGCTTCGACAAGGCGGTCAGCACCAACGGCGGGACGACGGTGGCGGTGAGCGGGTGGGCGATCGATCCCGACACGGTCGCCCCGGACACCGTGCACGTGTACGTCGACGCCGCCGGGAGCGCCCTGACGGCTTCGAGCGGCCGGCCTGACGTCGGCGCCGCCTACCCGGGCTACGGCGACACCCACGGGTTCACCGCCACGCTGACGGGGCTCCCGGCCGGCTCGCACTGGATCTGCGCCTACGGCATCAACATCGCCGGCGCGGGCGGCAACACGACCCTCGGCTGCATCCGCACGTGAGCCGGTCGACCCGGGGCGGTCCCGCCATCGGCGGGAGCGGCAGGAGCCGCGCGCGCCGTCTCGGATCGAGAGCACACCCGCCGGACATGTCTTCAGCGTCGTTGTTACCATCGTCGGCCTTGCTGCGAACGTGGTCCGTCCTCGGACGCCTCCTCCTGCTCGGGTTCGGCTTGGTCCTCGTCATGGCGGCGCGCGCCGAAGCCACGAGCGGGCCGGACGTGTCGAACTACCAGCATCCCAACGGCGCGCCCATCAACTGGACCCAGGTGCGCAACGCCGGCCACATCTTCGCCTACGTCAAGGCGACCGAAGGGCCGTCCTCGGCCGGCGGCTACTACACGAACCCGTACTTCGCCTCGGACTGGGCCGGGATCGGGGCGGCCCCGATGTACCGCGGCGCGTACCACTTCGCGCGTCCCCAGTACCCGCTCAGCAGCGCGGTGCTGCAGGCGCGGTACTTCGTCTCGGTCACCGGGTCGATGCACGGGTACGGCGATCTGCCGCCGGTGCTGGACCTCGAGTCCACCGGTGGGCTGCCCCCGGCGGACCTGGCCAGCTGGACGCAGAGCTGGCTGTCCGAGGTCGAGCGCCTCACCGCGCGCCGTCCGATCATCTACACCGGCTACTACTTCTGGAACGACAACGTGAAGTCGACGGCGTTCGGCGGCTACCGGCTGTGGATGGCGCGCTACACGAGTGCGTCGAGCCCGCACCCCCTGCCGAGCAGCTGGCCCACCTGGACGTTCTGGCAGTACACGAGCTCGGCCTCGGTGCCCGGCATCGTCGGCAACGTCGACATGAACACGTTCTGCTGCCCCGACGCGAACCTGACTGCGCTGGCCGACGGCAGCAACGCGAACCCGGCGGCCGGCAACCCGTTCGGCAACGTCGACGCCGCCGTCCGGATCCCCGGTGGGGTCAGCGTGACGGGGTGGACCCTCGACCCGGACACCACCTCGCCGCTGTCGGTGCACGTGTACGTGGACGGCAAGATCGCCGGCGCGCTCGCCGCCGACGCCCCCCGCCCCGACGTCAGCGGGACCTACCCCGGGTGGGGCACCAACCACGGCTTCGCGGGATCGGTGCCGGTGGGGCCGGGCGACCACACCGTGTGCGTCTACGCGATCAACGCGGGCACAGGCGCCGCCAACACCCAACTCGGGTGCCAGTCGGTGGTGGGCACGCCCGTCGGCAGCCTCGACACGGTCACCTCGACCCGGTCGAACGTGTTGACGGTGGCGGGCTGGGCCATCGATCCCGACACCGACGCGCCGATCCAGGTGCACGTCTACGTCGACGGGAAGGGCGCGGCGTTCGCGATGGCCGACCGGTCGCGCCCCGACCTCTCGAGCGCGTTCGTCGGGGCCGGCGCGGCGCACGGCTACGAGATCGACGTGGGGGGCTTGAGCGCCGGGACGCACACGGCGTGCACCTACGCGATCAACGTCGGCAGCGGGGCCGGCAACCGAGAGCTCGGCTGCAAGGCGGTCACGGTCATGGCGTCGGACCCGGTCGGCAGCCTCGACCTGGCGGCGGGCGGAGCCGGTGGCGTGCGCGTGTCCGGGTGGACGGTGGACCCCGACTCCCCGGCGTCGATCGACGTGCACGTGTACGTGGACGGGGTCCGCTCGATCATCCCGACCGATGTCGCGCGTCCGGACGTGGCGGCGGTGTTCCCCACCCACGGCAGCCGGCACGGGTTCGACCGCTTCATCGGCGGCCTCGGCGCCGGTCCGCACCAGGTCTGCGCCTACGGCATCAACACGGGTCCGGGCACCAACGCGCTCGTGGGCTGCCGCACCTTCACCGTGCCGGCCGGGTCACCGCTCGGCCGCCTCGACGACGCCGTGGCCGGCCCGTCGACCATCGCCATCGCGGGCTGGGTGATCGACCCCGACGTGACCGATCCGATCGCCGTGCACGTGTACATCGACGGGAAGAAGGTCGGGGAGACGACGGCCGCGCTGGACCGCCCGGACGTCGCCGGCGCCTACCCGGTGTTCGGCTGGGGGCACGGCTACGCCGCGACGTTCGGGGGGATCGGCGGCGGGACGCACACGGTGTGCGCCTACGGCATCAACGTCGGCGCGGGCACCAACGCCCTGGCCGGGTGCCGCACGGTGACCTCGAGCGGCGTGCCCTTCGGCAGCCTCGACGCGGCGTCCGCGGCGAGCGGCGGCACGAAGGTGACGATCGCGGGCTGGGCCATCGATCCGGACACGACCGGGCCGCTCGCGGTGCACGTCTACGTCGACGGCGTCGGCGCAGCGATCCTCACCGCCAACGGTCCCCGTCCCGACGTGGCGGCGGCCTTCCCGCCCTACGGCGCCGCCCACGGGTACGGCGCGACCATCGCCGGGCTCGCGCCGGGTGCGCACCGGGTGTGCGCGTTCGCGATCAACGTCGGTTCGGGGGCGGTCAACCCCGAGCTGGGGTGCGCCGTCGTCTAGACGGTCGGCTCTATGAGAGCACGGCGCGCACGTGATCGACGACCTGTGCGAGCTGGGCGTCGGTGAGCAACGGGTGCACGGGCAGGGAGACCACCTCGCGGGCGGCGCGCTCGGCGTGGGGGAACGAGGGCAGGGCGCCCAGCTGCCCGCGGTAGCAGTCGTAGTCGAAGACGAGGCGCGGGTAGTACACGCCGCACCCGACACCGCGGTCGGTGAGCGCGGCCACGAACGCGTCGCGCGACACGCGCGCGTCGCCCGTGATGCGGACCGTGTACTGGTGCCACACGTGCGTCCGCCCCGGTGCGACCTCGGGCACCACGAGCCCGTCGATCCCCGTGAGGCCGTCGCTCAAGGTCTGCGCGTTGCTCTGCCGGCGCTGGTTCAGGTCGTCGATGCGCGCGAGCTGCGGGATGCCGACCGCGGCCTGGAGCTCGGTCATGCGGTAGTTGTGCCCGGCCAGCTCGTACTGGTAGCGGGCGCGCATGCCTTGGTTGCGCAGCAGCCGAAGCCGGTCGGCGAGCTCGTCGTCGTCGGTCGTGACGATGCCTCCCTCTCCGGTCGTGATGTTCTTCGTCGCGTAGAAGGAGAACGAGCCCAGTCCGTACGAGCCCACCCGGCGGGCGCCGAGGGCGGCGCCGTGGGCCTGCGCCGCGTCCTCGACGACGGCGAGCTCGTGCGCATCGGCCAACGCCGAGATGGCGTCCATCGCGGCCGGCTGCCCGTACAGGTGCACCGGCATGAGCACGCGGGTCGCCGGGGTGATGGCCGCCCCCATCGCCGCCGGGTCCACGGTGAACGTGTCCGGCTCGATGTCGGCGAAGCGCACGGCGGCACCCGCTTCGAGGATTGCGTTCAACGTGGCGACGAACGTGAATGGACTGGTGACGACCTCGTCGCCGGGCCCGATCCCGAGCGCCTGCAGCGACGCGACGAGCGACACCGTGCCGTTCGCGACAGCCACGGCGTGGCGCACGCCGCAGATCGTCGCGAACGCCTGCTCGAACCGCTCGACCATCGGTCCCTGCGCGAGGCGCCCCGAGCGCAGCACCTCGAGCACGAGCTGCTCGCCCTGCGGGTCGATCGCGACGGCGGAGATCGGGATCATCGGTCCGCGCGGTGCGCCGCGCACCGCAGGTCCGCCGGGGGCTCGACGTCGCGGCTGACCACGTCACCGCACGCGCACACCCACCCGATGCGCCGCGCCGGGTTGCCGACCACCAGCTCGTTCGGTTCGACGTCCCGCGTCACGACCGAACCCGAACCGACCATCGCCTCCGGTCCGATCTCGTGGCCGCACACGATCGTCGCGTTGGCGCCGATCGAGGCGCCCCGGCGGACGAGGGTCGGGACCAGCTGCCACTCGGTCGCGGCGGCGCGCGGACGCAGGTCGTTGGTGAACACCGCGCTGGGGCCGACGAACACGTCGTCCTCGAGGGTGACCCCGGCGTACACCGACACGTTGTTCTGGATCTTCACGCCGTCACCCACGACGGCGCCGGAATCGACGAAGACGTTCTTGCCGATCGTGCAACGGGCGCCGACGACGGCCCCGCCGCGGATGTGCGCGTGGTGCCAGACCTTCGTGCCGGGCCCGATCTGCGCGCCCCCCTCGACGGTCGCGCTCGGGTGCACGAACGGTGCGTCGCGCGACAGATGGTCCGGCGCGGCGGGCCCGGGGGACCCCTCCGGTCGGTGGGGCTCGGTCATGCGGTGACCTCCAGGAGGACAAGTGCGGGCGCGCGCCGGAGCCACGACCCGAACGCCATCGTCAGCCGACCGGCATCAGCGCGCCTTCCGGCAGGTACACCGGATGCACGAAGTTGGCGGACGACCCCAAGAAGTTCGGGTTGTTGTACGGATCCCGCTCGAGGAAGGTGCGCCACCGTCGGGTGAGCAGGTCGTAGTCGGCGTGGTTGATGACCGGCGACCGGCTCGAGGACTCGAAGTGGTACAGCGTCGCCTCGGGGTTGTACGCGACGCGCAGGCCCCGGTCGATCAGCTTGAAGCAGTAGTCGACGTCGTTGTAGCTCGAGGGGAAGTCGGTGCAGAGGCCGCCGATCTCCTCGAACAGCAGGCGTCGCGTCATCATGCAGGCGGCCGTGACCGCCAGGTAGTTCGCCGGCATGCGGGCGGCGGAGAAGTACCCGACGTAGTCGTTGCGGTAGCCGTAGAAGACGTGGGTCGGTCCGTGCTGGGTGTTCACGATGCCGACGTGCTGCAGGCGGCCGTCCCCGAAGAGCAGCCGCGCGCCGACGGCGCCGATGGCGTCCTGGCGCGAGTACATCAGCAGCGACTCGATCCAGTCGGGCGTGTCCACCTCGATGTCGTCGTTCAGGAGCAACAGGTGATCGCCCGTGGCGTAGCAGGAGCCGAGGTTGATCTTCTCGGCGAAGTTGAACTCGCGGTCGTAGGGCACGATCGTCACCCGATCGCCACCGGCGCGCTCGATGCGCTCGGCCACGCCGTCCGGGGCGTCGTCGTCGAGCACGACGATCAGCTCGTACCGCTCGTAGGTCGACTTCTCCACGATGCTCTCGATCGCGTGCTCGATCAGCACCGCGTCCTTGCCGTACACGTCACGCCGGGTGCCGTTGGTGGGGATGACGATGCTCACCATCGGGTTGTCGGTCAGGCGTGGCCGCAGGTGGTACCAGCCGGGGTGCTCGAGCGTGTGCTCGACCTCGGCCTCGAAGCCGGTGCGATCGCAGTGCGACTGGATGGCGGCGGCGCCGGCCAGCCACGCATAGGGCTTGGCCTGCGCGTCCCCGGCCGCTGATCCGGCGATGATCCGCCAGTGGTACAGCACCTCCGGGATGTGGTGGATGCGTCGGGCCTTCTCGGTGACGCGGAAGACGAGGTCGAAGTCCTGCGAGCCGTTGTACTCGGGGCGGAAGCGACCCACCTCCTCGACGAGCGACCGGCGGTGCACCCCGAAGTGGCAGGTGTACATCTGGCAGCGGAAGCGCTCGGGCGACCAGTCGGGCTTGTAGAACGGGTCGCTGTGGCGGCCGGCCTCGTCGATCTTGTCCTCGTCCGAGTAGATGTAGTCGATGTCCGACCAGGTGTCGATGACGGCCGCCATGCGCTCGAGGGCGTGGGGCACCAGCTCGTCGTCGTGGTCGAGGAACGCGACGAACTCACCCGTGGCGAGGTCGAGGCAGTCGTTCGACGCTTCGACGATGCCGCCGTTCTGCTCGCGGTGGAAGACCTTGATGCGGGGGTCCTCGGCCGAGGCGCGGGCCAAGACCTCGCGGATGTGCGGCGCCTTCGACCCGTCGTCGGCGAGGCAGAGCTCCCAGTCGGTGTACGTCTGGTTCTGGACCGTGGCCAGCAGCGCGTCGAGGATCGTGGGCGGCGTCTCGTAGATGGGCGTGATGATCGAGAAGCGAGGGACCTTCCCGCGGCCCGGTTCTGTCGTGGCGGTCATGGCGTCAGCCGTCGCCCTGGGCGATCTGCTTGTGCCGCAGGTTGCGGTAGGGCGCGAAGACCTTCCACGCGATCTTCCACGTGGTGGACTCGACCACGCCCTTGTACATCTCGGGGAGCTTCCCGAACTGCTTCAGCTCGGACTCGAGCTCGGTGATGCGGCCGTGGATGCCACCCAGCTCGCGCTCCTTGCCGATCAGCAGGTCTCGCAGCCGCAGCAGCTCCATGCGATCGGTCGCCTGCAGCAGCTTGATGTCGTCGCGCTCCTTCGCCAGCTCGACGTGGCGCTGCTGCAGGTCCTCGTGCAGGCCCTGCAGCTCCTCGAACTGCGCGCGGCTCTCGTCCGCCGCGGCCTTGAGCTCGTCCAGCTCGGGCGACAGGCCGGCGTGCAGCTCGTCGAGCTCGGTGGAGAACTTGATGACGGTCTGCCGCAGCTCCTCGATCTCGGTGCGCTGGCGCTGCCAGGCCCGGTCGTACTCGCGGATCGCGAGGCTCGAGTCGCCGGCGGGCAGGCGCTCGAACACGAGCGCCCAGGGAGTGAGGAACGAGGTGTCGATCGTGAAGTTGCGGTAGAAGCCGTGCTTGGCGAACAGCGCCACCCAGTCCTCGGGCAGCTTCACGCTGAGGTGTGACGGCTCCACGAAGTCATGCGGCGTGCTCGAGAAGAGGATGCGGTCGGTCGCGGCGCAGAGACGCTCGATCGCGAGCTCGATCTCGCTGTCGGGCAGGTGCTCGATGACCTCGATGCAGGAGATCAGGTCGTACGGGCCGCCGAGGTCCTCGGTGATCGAGCCGACGCGCACGTAGTCCTTGATCGAGTCGTCGGCCTGGCTGATCGCGTACTCGGACGCGTCCACCCCGAACGCCTCGACGTGGTGCTCGCGCAGCGCCCGGATCAGGAAGCCCTTGGCGCACCCGGCGTCAAGCGTCTTGCGCGGCTGGAAGCGCGTGACGATGTGGTGGGCCATGACGCGGAAGAACTCCTTCCACACGCCCTCGTACTCGTAGCGCCCGCTGACCTCGTAGTCGCCGATGAGGCGGTCGTAGTAGTAGGCCCCGTAGGTGGGCGCCTCGTCCGTCGTGCCCGCGCCGGTGGGGGCGGCGTCGGTCGGGGTCCCCTCGGTGGGGGTCGGGTCGTCGCTCGCGGTGGGTGAGGTCGTGGCGGTGGAACCGCCCTCGCCCGCGGCGGATCGCTGCGCCTCTTCCTGCATGGGGTCGAACAGTAGTCGGTGACCCCTCGCGGACAAGAACGTGCGCCGCCGGAGGCGCAGCGGCGCCAGCGTCGCCGGGTCGCGCGGGTTTCGGGGAATCGACGGCCCCGTGGTAGCAAGGGTCCATGGCGCAGGTAACGGAATCGGATGTCATCAAGGGCGTGCACATCGTCGACCCCTCGATCCACGGCGACGAGCGGGGGTACTTCGTCGAGACCTACCGGCGGGAGTGGTTCCCCCAGGGGCGCGAGATGGTCCAGGGCAACCGGGGCGACCGCCAGGCCGGGGCCATCGTGGGCCTGCACTACCACCTGCACCAGGCCGACTACTGGTACGTGCCCTTCGGCACCGCCCGGGTGGTGCTCCACGACCTGCGCACGGGGTCGCCCACCGACGGCAAGACGCTGGCCATCGACCTGGGTCGCCAGCCCGACGGCACCCACTCGCACCGCGGCGTCTTCATCCCCCCGGGGGTGGCGCACGGCTTCGCCGCCCTCACCGACATGACGATCACCTACCTGGTCGACAGCTACTACAACCCCGCCGACGAGCTGGGCGTGGCGTGGGACGACCCGGCCGTCGAGGCCGACTGGGGCCTGACCGACCCGATCCTGTCCGAGCGGGACAAGAAGAACCCGCGTCGCGCCGAGATCGACCCCCAGTGGCAGCCCCACGTGGCGCTGCGCCCCTGATCAGGCGCTCACCGATCGGGGGGCCGGTCGCGCCCCGTCAGCGTCCCGGTCGCTCGAGGGCGAGGATGATCGTCGGGGCCATGGCCACGCCGAAGGCCCAGTAGGCGAAGTCCGTCGCGAGCGGCGTCACCGCCACGGCGATCATCAGCGCGACGATCACGTTCAGCGGGAGCAGGTGCCACAGCGAGATGTGGTCCCAGCGCCCGAAGAACCGATCGAGCGCCCGCCCGAGGCGACTGCGGCGCCGGTGCTCGAGGCGGACCTTGTGCGCGGCGGAGACGTGCGTGCGCAGCCGTCGCGCCTCGTCGAACTGCTCGCCGCAGAACGGGCACGCCGCCACCGGCCGCGAGGGCTCCTCGTCCCAGCGGGCCTGCTCGGGCCCGCTCCCGCCACGATCCGCGTCGTGCCCACCCCACCCCGGGCCCGGTCGGCGCGGTCCGGTCCCGTCGCCCTGTGGGCGGTACCGGGCCTCGCCGTCCGCGGTCGGTCCGGCGCCGGTCCCGCCCGGCGCGTTCGCCGCCGCGGGCCCGCCGGCGGTCGCGAACGACGCCCTGACCTGGTGCATCGCGGCGTTCAGCGCCCGGGTCATGGCCTCGGCGGCGGCGATCTCCTCCGCGCTGCCGCCCTGGTGCAGGTCGGGGTGGTGGATGCGCAGCAGGCGGTTGTACGCGTCCTCGGCCTCTCGCTCGGTCGCGTCGGGCCGGATGCCCAGCACCTCGAAGGGCGTCATCACACCCGACGATCGATCACGCGCCAGGACAGGAGCAGCACCGACGGGAGGATGGAGAGCCGGATGATCCACGTCTTGAGCACGCCGGACTGGTCCCCGGTGGTCGAGAACAGGGCGAGGTCCTGGCCGAAGGCGAGGTACAGCACCACGGTGACCCCTGCGTTCATCGGCAGGACGAACCAGAGGGGGAGGAACTTCAACCCCCGGGACCACGCGGCCAGGCGGGTGAACACCGGGGGGATGCGGCCAGGGTCGTGATCCACCTTGTGCACGCCGCGGGTGTGGGCCGCCAGCTCGGCGCTGCGGGTGAAGGCCAGACCGCAGAACGGGCACGGCACGGGCTCGACGGGGCGACGGCCGTCTTCGCCGATGGGGTGCCCGAACCAGTCCTCGTCCGCCGGGTGGTGCATCCCCGCGAGCGTAACGAGCCCGGCCGGCGGCTCGCCGCTTGTTCGCTCCGCTGCGCAGCGGTCTGCGAGGATGGTGCCATGAAGCTCTTCGTCACCGGCGCCGCCGGGTTCATCGGCTCGAACTACCTGCGCTACGTGCTCGCCAACTCCGACGACGAGGTCACCGTCTTCGACGCGCTGACCTACGCCGGCAACCTGGCCACGCTGGCCGACCTCGAGGACGACCCGCGCTACCGCTTCGTCAAGGGCGACATCACCGACCGGGATGCGGTGCGCGACGCGATGGCCGGGCACGACCAGGTCGTGCACTTCGCCGCAGAGAGCCACGTCGATCGCTCGATCGTCAACCCCG
Source organism: uncultured Iamiaceae bacterium (assembly GCA_964446345.1). Classification (GTDB taxonomy): domain Bacteria; phylum Actinomycetota; class Acidimicrobiia; order Acidimicrobiales; family Acidimicrobilacustridaceae; genus CAYUOL01. The sequence continues at coordinate 15,077 of CAYUOL010000020.1, forward strand.
ATGCGTTCGTGTCGACGAACTGCGGCGGCACCAACGTCATGTGCGACATCGCTCGTGAGCTCGAGGTCGATCGCTTCCTGCACATCTCGACCGACGAGGTCTACGGCTCGATCGAAGAGGGCTCGTTCTCCGAGACCGACCCGCTCGGGCCGCGCTCGCCCTACAGCGCGTCGAAGGCCGGTTCCGACCTGATCGCGCTCGCCTACCACGAAACCTACGGGCTGCCGGTGGTCGTGACCCGCTCGTCGAACAACTTCGGGCCGTGGCAGTACCCCGAGAAGGTCATCCCGCTGTTCGTCACGAACCTGCTCGACGGCAAGAAGGTGCCGCTCTACGGCGACGGGCTGAACATCCGCGACTGGTGCTTCGTCGAGGACAACTGCGCGGGAGTCGACATGGTGCTGCGCAAGGGCACCATCGGCGAGATCTACAACATCGGCGCCGGGAACGAGATCACCAACCGCGAGCTCACCGATCGGTTGCTGCGCCTGTGCGGCAAGGGTGAGGAGATGATCGAGTACGTCGAGGACCGCAAGGGCCACGACCGTCGGTACTCCATCGACATCTCGAAGGCGAAGGCCCTCGGCTGGGCGCCGTCCCGCGACCTCGACGACGCCCTCGCGGCCACGGTCGAGTGGTACACGAACAACCGTGGCTGGTGGGAACCGCTCAAGAACGGTTGACCACCGCCCCCGCCGAGCCGCGGCCACCCGCCGGCGCCACCACGAGAGGGAGTCCGACCATGCGCGTTCTCATCACCGGAGCACTCGGCCAACTCGGGCGTGAGCTGCTCGGCGTGTTCACCGAGGACGGTCACCACGAGGTGGTGGGCGCCGACCTCGAGCCGGCGCTGCTCGCGGCGCAGGCCGCCGGCGGGGTGGGCATCGAGGGCGCCGAGCTGGCTCCCGTCGACGTCTCGGAGCGCGACTCGATCCTGGCGGCCGCCGCGACGTTCCGCCCCGACGTCATCGTGCACCCGGCGGCGTTCACGGCCGTCGACCTCTGCGAGAGCGAGGTCGACACCGCCTACCGCGTGAACGTGCTGGGCACCCGCCACGTCGCCGAGGCGGCGCGGCGCATCGACGCACCGGTGTTCTACGTGTCGACCGACTACGTGTTCGACGGCACCAAGGACTCGCCCTACCTCGAGTGGGACACCCCCAACCCGCAGTCGGTGTACGGCCGCACCAAGCTGGCCGGTGAGCGCGAGCTCGATCCGGGTTCGACCGTCATGCGCACCTCCTGGGTGTGCGGCTACCACGGCGCCAACATGGTCAAGACGATCCTGCGCCTGTCTCGCGAGCACGAGACGCTGTCGTTCGTCGACGACCAGCGCGGGCACCCCACCTTCGCCAGCGACCTCGCGGCGATGATCCGCCGCCTCGTCGTCGACCGACGTCCCGGCACGTTCCACGTCACGAACCAGGGGGCGGTGAGCTGGTTCGAGTTCGCGCAGGCCGTGCTCGAGTCCTCCGGCCAGGACCCGGCGCGGGTCTCGCCCATCGCCACGGCCGATCTGCAACCGCCCCGCCCGGCGCCCCGGCCGGCCAACTCCGTGCTCGACAACGCGGCCCTGCGCCTCTCGGGGCTGCCGCTGCTGCCGCACTACCGCGAGACGCTCGACCAGGTCGTCGCCCGCCTCGAGGCCGACGCCTCGTAGCCCGGCGCCGGTCGCCGCACCACCCGCGCCCGCCCGGCCCCGGCGGCTACAGCTTCCGGCACTGCTTGCGGAGCAGGTCGACGGCATCTGCCGGGTCGGCCCAGCCGTCGCGCCAGGGCGTCGGCTCGATGCCCTGCTGCGCCGCCATGCCCACCACGCGGCCGCCGTCGATGGTCCACGTGGCGCAGTAGAGGTTCGTGCGCCGGCTGTCGTCGGTGTTGCGCTCGTGGGCGACCTCGCCCACCCGCAGCGTCACCTGACCCCGGCGCTCCTTCGAGTCGGTCACCACCATCGTCACCCCGTCGAGGCGCCCCCACCCGGCGTCGAGCGTCGCGTCGCTGCTGCTGGCGAGGGAGGGGATCAGCGTGCGCACCGCGGCCCAGTCGCCGTCGGCGAGGGCATCGCCGGCGCGCTGCGCGATCCCCGCAGCCTCGACCACCTCGGCCGAGGCCCCCGGGGGGAGGATCGCCGCGCCGGAGCCCGTGGTCGTCGGTGGCGCGGGCGCCTTCGTCGGCGGAGCGGTCGTCGGGGCCGCGGTAGGAGCGGCCTTGGCCGTCGTGGGGGCCGCCGTGGTCGTCGGCGGCGCGGCCGTGACGGTGGGGGCGGGGGGTGCGGCGGTCGTGGGCGGCACCGCGGTCGTCGTGGGATCGCCGGGGTTCGGGGTGGTGATCGTGGTGTCGCCGCCGCGGGGGCGCAGGACCAACCACGCTGCGACGATGGCGACGACCAGCACCACGATCGCCGGGACCAGGCCGCGGCGCCGGCGGTCGGGCCGGTGGCCCCATGCCGCCGGGCCGGCGACGGGGGCGGGGTCGGGCGTGGCGGCGGCCGACGGGGCGGGATCGAACCGGGCCGCGGCCGGTGCCGGCGGCCCAGCGGGGCTCGGTGCCCCCGTCGCGACGAGGGCTGGTCCGGACGGTGATCGCGCGGGCGCCGCGCCGGCGGCGGCATCGACGCGGGTCGCGGCGAGGGCCTCACGTCCCCGCTCGGGAGCACCGTCGCCGCGCGGCGGGTCGTTCGGCGAAGGCCACCCGGACTCTCCGCTGCGCCACCGCGGGACGGGTGCGGCGGGCGGTGGCAGTGGGGGCGCGAGGGTGGATGCGCCCTGGGCGGCGGCCAGGGGCGCCTCGGTGACGGCGAGGTCGTCGTCGGCCGGCCGGGGCGGCGCGGTGCGCAGCGGTGCGTCGGCGCGCAGCGGCGTCTCGGGTTCGCCGAGCTCGCGCTGGATCTGCTGCAACGCCTCGCCGAACGCCGCGGCGGTGTCGAACCGGTCCTCGGGCCGCTTCGCCATCGCCTTCACCAGTGCCGCTTCGAGCGACGGCGGCACGTCGGCTCGACCGATGGGCGGCACAGGATCGTTGCGCACCTTGAGGGCGCGGGGGATGAGGCCCGGGTCACCGCCGGCGAAGGGGGCGTGCCCGGTCAGCAACGTCCACAGCGTGGACCCCAGCGAGTAGACGTCGGCGCACACGGTGGCCCGGCCGCCCTCGAGCACCTCGGGCGGGGCGTGATCGATGGTGAAGGCCTGGGTCAGCTGGGTCGCGGTGGCCCCGTTCGCCTGCACGAGCGCCGCGATCCCGAAGTCGGTGAGGGCAGGCTCGCCGTACGCCGAGAGCAGCACGTTGCCCGGCTTCACGTCGCGGTGGAGGATCCCGTTCCGATGCGCCATCTCGAGCGCGCCTGCCACCGCCACCCCGATGCGCAGCACCTCGGCGGGGCTGGACGGGCCCGCCACGCGCAGCCGCTCGGCCAGCGAACCGGCGTGATAGAAGGGGGTGGTCAGGTAGGGCTGCCCGTGGTCGGTGAACCCCGAATCCAGGATGGTGACGATCGCCGGATGGCCGGTGAGGCGACCAGTGAGCACGCATTCGCGCTCGAAGCGGCGGCGGTCGCGCCCGTCGCCGAGCTCGACGGTGAGCACCTTGACGGCGACCTCGCGATCGAACGCGACCTGCCTCGCGCGGAACACGCTCGCGAAGCCGCCCTGGGCGACCGGGCTCAGCTCTTGGTACCCGGGGATCTTCACAGCCCTGCGCTTCCGTCCGCGGCGTGGCGCGCCGCTTGCCTCACCCGTGCCGGTCCTACGTTCCCGGCACGGGCGGCGATCAGAAGCGCACGCTCGGCGGGGGGACCGGCACTACCCACACCCGGGGTGGGGAAGGTAGCGCCGATCGGCTCCTGCATCGACTCCGCGCCCCTGGTCGGGGCCACGGCCCCTGCCGGGGCGCTGTCCGCGGGTGCCCCGTGCAGGGGCGGGCGGCGGTGCTCGGGGTGCGCCTCGTTCAGGTGGGCGCCATGACGGCCGATGAT
>CAYUOL010000020.1:19146-37594 GCA_964446345.1 uncultured Iamiaceae bacterium
GGCGGCGGTGCTCGGGGTGCGCCTCGTTCAGGTGGGCGCCATGACGGCCGATGATCTCAGGGTGCCGCAGGACAGCGCCGAACCCGCAACCGGTGATCTGTCGGGCCTGCTCGGCGCGGTGCTGGTGCTGTACGCCGACCGGGCGCTCGGGCCCGCCGGCGTGCGCGAGGTCATGGATCGCGTCGGCGCCGATCGCGTGCTGTCGCTCGTCGAGCACTGGGAGGAGTGGGTCAGCTTCGAGGTCGTCCTCTCGACGGCCATCGCCGTGGCCGAGCTCTGCTACGAGCCCGACATCGGGCGCCGCACCGGGGAGGAGCTGTTCCGGGTGCTGCAGGAGCGGGGCCTGCTGGTGCTCTCACCCCACGTGCCGCTCGTCGAGGCGATCCCCGACATCGTCGCCAGCTTGAACACGGCGACCGATCTGCGCCATGCGACGGTCATCGAGTGCAGCGAGGGCCTCACCCGCATCGAGGTGACGACGAAGCAAGAGGGGCGGACCCGCTTCCTCTGCCGGACGTTGCTCGGCCTCTACTCGCAGATCCCGACGCTGCGCCATGGCGTGGGCGCCATCATCGAGTCGAAGTGCATCCACCGCGGTGACTTCTGCTGCGAGTTCACGCTGCGCTGGCGCAGCGCGGTGGTCGCCACGACCGGCGAGGACGCGTGGACCGACCGCGTGCAGCGCCTGCAGCACTGGGCCCACAACCTGGCGCAGGACAACAGCGACGGCGCCATCGAGGCCCTCGAAGCCGCCCGCCTGCTCGACGAGATGCGCGGGCAGGCGCTGCAGGACCCGCTGACCGGCCTGGCGAACCGACAGGCCCTCGAGCTGCGCGCGGCTGACGAGCTCAAGCGTCGCGACGGCGTGATCGACGGGCTGACGCTGCTGTTCCTCGACCTCGACGGGTTCAAGGGGATCAACGACACGTACGGGCACGCCGTGGGCGACGAGGTGCTGGTGCAGCTCGCCGCCCGTCTGCGGGGCGCGGTGCGCGACAGCGATCTCGTGTGCCGGCTCGGCGGCGACGAGTTCATCGTGCTGTTCCCCGAGATCACCGACGACGCGACGGTCGAGCGCCTCGTCCACAAGGTGTTCGGGGTGTTCCGCGATCCGTACGCGCTCGGGCGCGAGCTGCGAACCATGCAGGGCAGCGTCGGCATCTCACGCGCGCCCGACCACGGGCACACCCTGGCCGAGCTGCTCGATCACGCCGACCACGCCATGTACCGGGTCAAGAAGGCGCGCAAGGCGAGGACGCCCACGGATCCCTGATGGATCCCCTGACGGACTCCCTGATGGATTCCCTCACAGATGCCCTGATGGATTCGCTCTGCGGGGTCAGAGACGGTCGAGGTGGAGGTGCTCGCTGAGGTCGCCGACCTGGTCCATGGTGATGAGGCGGTCGGTGAAGTGCCACGTGCCGTCGGTGCAGGCGAACGTGTCGTTGTAGCGACCGGTGAGGATGATGCGGGGATCGGCGCCGGTGGTGGGCGAGTGGAACACGACCGTGAAGTACGACCGGCTCGTGGCCTGCGTGCCTGAGGCGTCGACCTGCACGATCACGTTGCCGATGTCGTGGTGCGTGCGGGGCGATCCGTCGTAGAGGCGCACCACGAAGCGTTGCGCCGCGGTCACCTCGGCGGCGCCGCTGAGCACGACGTCGTGGCCGACGGTGCGGTAGGTCGCCTGCGCGAAGAGCAGGCCGACGGCTTCGAGCTCGCCGGCGTCGATCAGGTGGGCGTACTGGTGGAGCAGGTCCGTGATCGCCGCCCGAGCCTCGGCCCGTTCTCCCGCCGTGACGCTCATCGGGCCGTCTCGCGGACGAAGCGCTTCAGCAGCACGGCCTGACGGCGGGTGAGGACCCGGTAGTCGAGGATCGTGTGGCGCACGTCGAGGCACGCGTCGGGCAGGTGCGCGACGAGCCGTTGCGCGTCGAGGAGGGGGTGCAGCGGATCGCCCCGGTGCCCGATCACGAGCGCCGGCATCTTCAGCCGCTCGGGGTCGAGGTCCTCGAGCACCAGGTGATCACCGAGCAGTCCGTGCAGCAGCGCGGCGCCACTGGCCGGGTCGAGGCCCAGCAGGTCGCGCACCGCGGCGAGCTCGGGGACCGAGCGGGGCACGGGGAGGTGGCTGGTCCGGCTCGTGATCGGGCCGAGGACGGGAGCGGTGACCGACAGCGTCGACGCCAGAGCAGTGAAGACCGTCCGGGCGAACGGTTGGCCTTCGTCGAGCACTGGCATCTCGACGATGATGCCGGCGGCGCGCTCGGGCGTGTCGTTGGCGAACGCCAGCGTCACGTTGGCGCCGAGCGAGAGGCCGCCCACGACCGCCTGTGCGATGTCGAGGTGGTCGAGCACGGCCCGCACGTCGCCGGCCAGCGACGACCACGAGTAGGCCGCCGCCTCGGTCGGCCGGGTGGACGCACCGTGGCCGCGCACATCGACCAGCAGGATGCGATGGCTGCGCAGGTCCTCGGCCAGCCGGTGGAACATCCGCGACGAGAACAGCAGCCCGTGCACCAGCACGATGGGCGGTCCGTCGGGGTTGCCGCGCTCGCTGTAGTGGATCTGCACGTCGTCGTGATCGATGACAGGCACGGCGATCAACCGTAGCGGCGGCGGTCGGCGGGAACGATTCGACGCGCGGTGCGTGGACGCCAGCGCGCTGCCGGGGCATGCTTGTGCAGACGGCCAGTGGCCAGAGCGACGGGGAGCGGACATGCGGGGGCGGAGCGGAGAGCGCGAGGGCGCATCAGGACGGACCTCAGCGCCGCCCAGCAGGCGCGGACCCGGGGCGCACCGGGTGCGCCGGACGATGGCGATCGTGGTCGCTGCTGCGTTGGTCGTCGTCGCGTCGGGGTGCAACAAGCCGTTCGACTTCAACGGTGACGACAAAGCCGACGTGGTCTGGGTGGACACCAGCACCGGTGTCTGGTTCCAGCAGACCGTCCCCGACCCGGGCCCGATGGACCCGCCGATGCCACCGGCCACGACGTTGTTCACCAACCCCCTGAACGACTTCCCGGTGCCCGGGGACTACGACGGGAGCGGGAAGTACACCACCGCGCACTTCTCCGGCTCCTGGATCACCGAGGGGCCCGCCGGCACGATCTCGTGGTCCCCGGTCGGTGGCCGGATAGGCCAACCCCGCTGGCTCGTCCCGGGCGCCTACGACGGCAACCACAAGACCCTCCCGGCGTTCTACATGGAGGACGCGGCGACCTGGTACGTCTACGGCCACGATCCCGTGCAGTTCGGCTCCCCCGGGACCGGTCACTACGACTGGGACATGCCCGTGCCCGCCGACTACGACGGCGACGGCACGACCGATCTGGCCACGTACAGCCCGTGGACCGCGACCTGGACCATCCGCAACAGCCGGGACCTCTCGATCACCACCACCGTGCTGGGAGGTGGGCCCGCCGGGTTCCCGACCGCGGGGGACTTCAACGGTGACGGCAAGGCCGAGCCAGCGTGGCTCTCCTTCGCCGGCGTGTGGACCGTCGCGGGTCTGCCGTCGATCCAGGTGCAGGGAGGCGATCCGATCCTGCCCGCGGTCGCCGACTACGACGGGGACGGCAAGGACGACCTCGCGGCGTCCATCGGCGGGTTGGGGAGCAGCATGGGAGGGCTGTGGCGGTTCGGCGGGCACCCGACGATCCCGCTGACCCGACCATCGAGCTCGTCCGGGATGGTGCTGATGACGACGAGCCGCTTGGAGTTCGTCGTGCAGATCTCGAGGCTCTCGCTGCTACAGGGATGCAAGACGAACCCGAGCTCGGGCTGCCCGAGCTGATCGGGCGCGACGAGTCGCACGTCGGCCAAGCTGGCCCGGTGAACCGACCTGCGACCGTTGCCGTCGGCATCGCCACCTGCACGACGTTCGTCGGCCAGGACGAGGATGCCCGGACGCTGGAGGCTGCGCTGCAGCGCAACGGCTTGTCGTACGAGGAGGCGGCATGGGACGACCCCAGCGTCGACTGGTCGGCGTTCACGATCGTGGTCCTGCGCAGCACGTGGGACAGCGTCGGTCGACCCGATGCCTACGTCGAGTGGATCGAGCGGGTCGCGGCGTGCACGACCCTGGTGAACCCGCCCGACGTCGTGACGTGGTGCTTCGACAAGCGTCACCTCGCCGGCCTCGCCGCCGGCGGGGCACCCGTCGTGCCGACGGTCTGGATCGAACCGGGGGACGACACCTGGGAGCTGCTCCCGACCGAGCTCGTCATCAAGCCGGCGATCTCGGGCGGCGGGATCGACTCGGCGCGCTACCGCGTCGAGCAGGCCGCCGATGCCCGGGCCCACGTCCGCCGCCTGCAGCGGGAGGGGCGCACGGTGATGATGCAGGAGTACCTCCCGTCGGTCGACGACCAGGGCGAGACGGGGTGCATCTTCTTCGCCGGCGCCTTCAGCCACGCGATCACCAAGGGGGCGCTGCTGCGCCGCGACGCCGGCATCGTCGAGAAGCTCTGGGAGCACGAGGTCATCACGGCGGTCGACCCGCGGCCGGCGCACCTCGCCGTCGCCCGGGAGATGTCGGCGACGATCACCGAGCGCTTCGGCGCCCCACCGACCTACGCCCGCATCGACGTCGTCGAGGGCCTCGACGGGGAGTCCCTCGTCCTCGAGCTCGAGCTCGTCGACCCCTCCCTGTTCCTCGGCACCAGCGACGGCGCCGCCGACCGCTTCGCCCGCGCGCTGCAGGCCCGGGTCGAGGCGACCCGGCGCTGACCCCGTCGTCCTGGTCGCGACATGGCGTCGCGGGCGACGCCGTGTCGCGACCGGAAGACCGTGTTCTCGGAGGATGGGCTTCTGGTCACGTCGTGGGGGGTGGTGGTGCCTCGAGCTGGTCGAGCGGCAGCAGCTCGGCGAACCAGCGGGCCCACTGCGTCAGCTGCACGAGCTCGGCCCCAGCTCCGGCGGGATTCGACGGCGTCACAGCGATCAGCAGCCACCCGCTCCACGTCTCGAGGTGCAGCCAGGGTGGCCCTTGGAGGATCGCGTTGCGCATCTGCGGGGTCAGGAACGTGGCCGTCGACGCCGCATCGCCGATGATCTGGAAGCGGGCCATCGGATCCGTCGCCGCGAGCACCGGACCCTGCACCCCCTGGAGAATGCCGCCGCCGGCGACGCCGCGGTTCGTCCCGTCGGGATCGCTGCTGACCACGACGGTGGGGACGACGCGCGGCAGGCCCACGAGGACGCCGAGCTTGCGGTACGCGGTGCGGTGGAGATCTCGATCGGTTGCGACGATGGCCGTCGCCCCTTGGAGGGCGCTGGGGTCGCGCACCCGCTGGTAGCTGAGCTCGAACGTGTGCAGCGCGTACCCGAACGGTCCGGTCGTCGTGATCACGTTGGTGATCGTGGCGAATCCCACGTTCGGCCAGGTCCGGAACGCAACGAACGGGAGCTCGTGCAGCCGGTCGGTGTCCGTGTCGTGGAAGGTGCCGCCGAGCTGCGCGGCGGCGGTCGCTTCGATCTCGTGCCCGTGCGCCTCGGCCTTGCGCTGCTTGGACCTCGTGTACAGCACCGCCAGCCCGAGCACCGCGCCGAAGAACAGCACGCTCAGGGCGCCGGCGGCGATGTCACTCGCGTTGGTCTCTGCCCCGAAGATCATGATGCCTTCGACCACGCTTCGCATTCTCCCAGGCCGAACGGGCGTCCGTGTGGAACCGCTACGCGTTCGTGGTGGCGGACCCCGGGTCGCGCAGGAAGGGGTAGATGCCCGCGAGGGCGGCGTCCCAGTTGCTGTGGCGCTCGTCGATGTCGCGGGCTGCCTGCGCTCCCAGGCGGACGCGGAGGGGCGGGTCCGTGGCCAGCTCGAGCAGGCCGGCGACGAGGGCGTCCTTGGTGCGGCGCGTGCGGATGCTGTTCTCGTCGTGGCGCAGCAGCCAGTCCGCAGCGCCGTGGTCGAACGCGACGATCGGCACCCCGCAGGCCATGAGCTCGAGCGGGAGGTACGAGGGGTGCTCGGACACCTGCAGCGTCAGCGCCACATCGGTCGTGCGGTAGAGCTCGCTGTACTCGTGCACGTCGAGGAACCCGAGGTGCTCGATGCCCTCGCCGAGGTCGTCGGGCGTCGCCCACGACCCTGCCGTCACGATGCGCACCCGGTTGCCGAGGCGGGCCTTCACCTCGAGCAGCGCGGGCTCGGCGAGCTCCCAGCAGTTGCGGGGGTGGCCCGGGCGGGCGTACACGAAGACCGTCACGGGCTCGCCGTCGTCGTGGTCGAGCGGGCGTCGCCCTGCGGCGTTGAGCAGGGTGCGATCGACAGCGGGCGCGAACGAGTGCACCGTGCCGCCGAAGCGGCTTCGGTACAGCGCGCCCATGTGGTGCGTGTTGGCGATGCCGTACAGGCCGAACCGGTAGCTCTCCTCGGCCAGCGCCGCCTTGGTGCCGGCCGGGTAGAAGCCGGGCTCGTAGTCCTGGATGAGGTAGGCCTTGCGACGCGCGTGCGGAGCCCGGGCCATGAGGTACGCGGTCTCCCACAGCGTCGCGATCGCGACGTCGGCCTCCGGCGCGCGCCCGACCTCGGCCGGATCGTCGATGAAGGTGATGGGTGCGTCGGCGAGGCGGGGGAAGGCGGCCGCGATCGCGGAGCGCACGAAGGGCTCGTTCGGGTCGGCCGCCAGGACGAAGCTGTTGGCGACGCCGTGCTCCCGCGCCAGCAGGTCGGCGATGCGCAGCGCCGTGTGGATGCCGCCGTAGAACGGGCTCTCCAGATCGGGCATCCACCAGGCGACGCGCTCGACGGCGATCAGCCCCGGGTTCGCGGCGTGCAGCGCGGCGATGCCCTCGATGACCGCCTCGTCGACGTTGCAACGCTCGACGAGCCAGCGGGCATGGTCCTCGTCGTTCCACTGCGTGGTGCCGACCTTGGGCGCCAACGGCCGGCGGATGATGCCGCCGACGCGGACCAGCGGGGACTCCTCGTCCTCCGGGCGCAGCATCGGTTCGCGCGACTGCAGCGACAGGTTGGGGGAGTAGTGCGGGTCGCCGGCGCGCAGCCACCGCTGGTAGGGCCACCAGCTGGAGAAGAAGTCCTGCTCGGGCACGGCGGTGCCGCGGGTCGCCGACTCGTTGTGCACGACCGCGGCGAACGGGGTGCACACGTTGCGCCACCCCCGCAGCACCGCGTCCAAGCCGAGCTTCACGTCGCTGCCGCACAGGAGGAAGCGCTCGTCGAAGCCGCCCAGCGCGTCGAACTTCTCGCGGGTGATCGCGGCGCACGCCGCGGTCACGGCCAGGAAGTTGCGGTACGCGCGGGTCGGTCCGAAGAGCGTGTCGGCATCGGGTCGCATCCCCTCGAACACGTGGTCCGCGTAGCCGCCCATCCCGAGCACGACGCCGGCGTGCTGCAGCGTGCCGTCCGGTCGGAGCAGGTGCATGCCGACCACGCCGATCTCGGGCTGCGCGGCCCAGCCGACGAGCTCCTGCAACCACAGCGGGTCGCGCGCCTCGGTGTCGTCGTTGAGGAACACGAGCACGTCGCCCGTGGCGTGCCGCGCCGCCTCGTTGTTCACCGCCGAGTAGTTGAACGGCTCGGTCCACCAGTGCACCTGCAGGTCGAGGTGCAGGCGCCGCCGCTCGCGCTCGTACCAGGCCTCGTTGTCGGGCGTCCGCTCGCCGTTGTCGATCACGATGACCTCGAACGCCGGGTGCTGGGTGCGGGCCAGCGCCGTGAGGCACGGGCCGAGGAGCTCGCGGTTGTGCCGCGTCGGGATCAGGATCGACGCGCGCGGCGGGGTGTCGAAGGTCCAGCTGACGTGGATGCACCGGCCGTCGGGAGCGACGCGCGCCGACCGGCCCTGGCGCGCCAGGTGGTCCCGCACGATCGTCGTGGCGACGTCGGCGCGCACCTGCGGGCGCCGGTGCAGGTGCGCGAGCACCCGGGGCACGTGGCGCACGCGGCTCGGGCTGAGATCGAGGCGGGCGGCGAGGTCCCACCAGCGCCCGTCGGCCCGCTCGTCGTCGGGAGCGGGCGGCCCCGCGTCGCGGCCGGGCAACGACGTGAGCAGCTCGCGCCGGACCGCGAACGACCGGCCGATGGGGTCGCGGCCGAGCAGGGCCTCCGGTGACCACTGGGCGCGGAAGCGAGGATCCTCGAAGCGCTCGTCGGCGGCGTCACGGGCGAGCACGTCGTCGTCCCAGGTGAGCGCGTCGAGGGCGGGGTCGTCCACCGCCCGCATGGCGAGGTGGTACAGCGCGTCGGGTTCGAGCAGGTCACCCGCCTCGAGGAACAGGACCAGCTCGATCGGCGCGGTGCTGCGGTTCTCCGGTGCTTCCGCGTCGGTGTTCGACGCGGATGCACCCGAGATCTCGTCGGTGGTGACTGCGGCGCTCGTGGACGGCGCGGTGGCGATCCGGTGACCGGCTCCGGCCGCTTCCGGCAGGCCTGCGCCGACGACGATCGCCGTCCAGGCCGAGACCGTCTGCTCGCCCAACGCGGCGATGGTGGCGCTCAGGGCGTCGCCGCGCACCGCCGTGGTCGCGGTCGACGCGTCGATGACGACGCGGAACTGCACCGGGGGTGCGGTGCGGACGCGCTGGCGTTGGGTGGCGAGCTCGGCCTCCGTGGCTCGGTGCGCCCGCAGCCACGTCTGGTACGGCGACGCATCCGGCTTGTCCTCGGCGACGGCCCAGAGCTGGCGCAGCGTCTGCCCGTACGTGCGGGCATCGCGCGCGACCTGGATGCCGACGCGGGCGGCGCGGCGCCGCTTCGTGCCACGGGGGAGCAGCGACGCCCGCAGCGCGCGGGGGCCGCTCAACTGGTCGTCCTCGGGCTCGGCGGCGGCCGGACCGTTGCGTGCCCGTCGGGCCATGAGGGGTTCAGCTCCGGGAGTCGGCGGCCGCAGGAGCCGGGATCGTCCACTTCCCCTGCAGGTCCGCGATGCCCAGGATGAAGTCGCTCCCCGGCTGGACCCGGATCGGCAGGAGGTCCTCATGATGGTCGAAGCGGACCATGGCGTGCTCGTCGTGGATGTCGACGCCCAGCATGAACTCGCCGGCGGCGAGCACGAGGCGCGGCATGACGAAGTCGATGTAGCCGTTGCCGCTCATGATCGTGTCGTGGTCGCCCGGGCGCATCGGCGTGACGCCCACGTGGACGCCCGCCTCGTTCTTGATGCCGATGGTGAACACGGGGGCCTTGACGGGCTCGGTGGTCTCGTAGAAGAAGCGGACGGTGAGGGGCTCACCGGTGCGCGCCACCGTTGTCGGGTTGCCGTTGCCGTCGAGCAGCTGCGCGCTGGCGATCTTGATCGCGTGGATGGACACGCCCGAGAGGCTGAGCCCGGACTGGCTCGCGGCCACCTCCGCTTCGAGGCGGGTCTCCTCCTTGGAGTTCACGACCTCGAGGTAGCCCTTGACGACGTCGGTGGCCTTGCCCTCGAGCTGCATCACGCCGTGGTCGAACCACGCGGCGCCGCTGCAGACGTTCTGCACGATCGGCAGGGCGTGCGTGACGAACACGATCGTGACGCCCTCGGAGCGCAGCTTGAAGAGGTGCTCGAAGCAGCGCCGCTGGAACTCCTCGTCGCCGACGGCGATGACCTCGTCGATCAGCAGGATCTCGGGCTTCATGTGCACGGCGACGGAGAAGCCGAGGCGCACGAACATGCCACTGGAGTACGTCTTGACCGGGGCGTCGATCGGGTTGCCGTCGGCCAGCTCCTCGATCTGGGAGAAGTCGATGATGTCGTCGAGGATCTTGTCGACGTCGTTGCGCCGCAGGCCCAGGATCGAGGCGTTCAGGTAGATGTTCTCGCGCCCCGACAGGTCGGGGTGGAAGCCGGCGCCGAGCTCGAGCAGCGCCGTGATGCGCCCGTCGACGCTGATGCGGCCCTTCGTCGGCTTGTGCACCCCGGCCATCATCCGCAGCAGCGTCGACTTGCCGGACCCGTTGTGCCCGATGAGGCCGTAGAACTCGCCGTGCTGGATCTCGAGCGACACGTCGGTGAGGGCCCAGAACTCCTCGTAGCGGTCACCTTTGACCTTCGTGATGCGCTCCTTCAGGCTCGTCGAGCGCTCGGTGTACTTGCGGTACATCTTCGAGACGTCGTCGACCCGGATGGCGGGGGTGTCGGCCACTAGAGCTCCTCCGCAGCGGTCTGGGCCTTGCGGTTGAAGAACCACCAGCCCAGGAAGAACATGCCGAACGACACGGCGGTGACGCCGACGATGCTGCCCCACCCGGGGAACCGCTGGTACCAGAACAGGTCGCGGCTCCAGCCGACGAAGTGCGTCAGCGGGTTGAGCTCGAAGAACCAGAGCAGCCAGGCGTAGGAGGTGCCCTCGAGCTTCGGTCGCACCTGCAGGTCGATCGAGTAGATGATCGGCGTCGCGTAGAACAGGATGTTCATCACGATCGCGACCAGGTAGCCGATGTCGCGGTAGAAGACGTTGAAGATGCTGACGAGCAGGCCGACGCCCAGCGAGAAGATGCCCAGCATCAGGATCAGCAAGGGCACGAACAGGATGTGCCAGTCGGCGTTGCGCACCAGGATCATGGCGAACGCGAGGATGCTGAACTCGATGACGGTCTGCAGCATGACCGTGATCATGTTGGCGATCGCCGGGCACACCGGCGGGAAGTAGACCTTGTTGAGCATGCCGCCCGAGGCCTGCAGTGCCGCGATCGAGCCGTTCACGGTGGCGGCGAAGAAGTTCCACACCACGAGGCCGGCGAAGAGGTAGAGCGCGAACGAGTCGGTGGTGCCGTTGGCCGCGGTCGCCGGGGGCTTCGAGCCGAAGAACACCCCGAACACGATCGAGAGCACCAGCAGGTTCATGGCCGGGTTGATCATCGACCACAGCCAGCCCAGCACGCTCTTCTTGTAGCGGGAGCGCAGGTCGCGCTGGGCCAGGTTCCAGATGAGGAACCGGAAGGTCCAGAGCTGGTTGACGGCGGTCACCACGCCGAGCCTCCCGAGGCGGTTGAACCGGCCAGGGGTGCGCCGCCGGGGATCGACGAGCTCGGGTTCCGGTGCGGCCGAACGGCGTTGGTCGGTCGTGATGGACATGAGTCTTTCCGCATGGGGGGAGCGGCCCTCACAGGACCGAAGGGACATCGTACGGCAGTGGCGTCCCTGAGCGACAAACCCTCGTGAGGGCCGGAGGCACCGGATCTCGCCGTGGCCGTGGCCGATCCTGGCGGGGGGACCGGCATCCACTATCCTCGGCCAGCCCGATTCGCCGATCGCCTCCGGCGCGGCCCTGCGACCTGCGAGAACCCGTGATCCTGACCACCGCTCTGCCGGCCGCCCGTCGGTGCCGCCGATGACCTCGACCCCGGCGTCACGACCGGCGTCACCACCGGCAGGGGGATCGGGCTCGCGGTCGGGCCCGCGCCTCGCCGTCGTCGGCGCAGGGATCATGGGGGCGAACCACGTTCGCCTCGCGAGCGGGCTGCGCGATGCCGAGCTGGCCTACGTGGTCGATCCCGATCGCGCCCGCGCCGATGCGCTGGCGAGCACCTTCGGCATCAAGGCGGCCCCGCAGCTCGACGACGTGCTCGACGACATCGACGCGGCGATCGTGGCCGCCCCGAGCGAGCTGCACAGCGAGCTGGGGCTGCAGCTCATCGCGGCCGGCAAGCACGTCATGATCGAGAAGCCACTGGCCACGAGCGTCGACGACGCCCAGCGACTCGTCGACGCCGCCGCGACGCAGGGGGTCACGCTCATGGCGGGCCACGTCGAGCGCTTCAACCCGGCCGTGCTCGAGCTCGACAACGTGGTGCGTCCCGCCGACGTCGTGCACGTGAGCACCGCCCGCATCAGCCCGTACTCCCCGCGCATCGCCGTCGGCGTCGTGCTCGACCTCCTCATCCACGACCTCGATCTCGTGCGCTCGATCGTGCGGTCGCCCGTGCGCGACGTCCAGGCGGTCACCCGGTGCGTGCGCTCCGCCAGCGAAGACCTCGCCAGCGCGCTGCTCACGTTCGAGAACGGCGTCACCGCCGATCTCTCGACGAGCCGCGTGGGCCAGCAGAAGATCCGCACGATCGGCATCACCCAGGACGACAGCTACGTCAACGTCGACCTGCTCCGCCAAGACGTCACGATCAACCGCGTCGATCACTCCGAGTACGTGTCGGCCGAGGGGTCGCGCTACCGGCAGACCGGCATGGTCGAGATCCCCTTCCTCGAGGTGCGCGGCGAGCCGCTGTGGCTCGAGCAGGTCGAGTTCGTGCGGGCCCTCACCACCGGCGAGCGCCCTCGCGTCCCGGGCGAGGACGGGGTCGAGGCGCTGCGCCTGGCCCAGCGCGTGCTCGAGGCGGCCGGCTCCCGACCCGGCTGACCGCCCGGGCCCTCGCGCCGGGCCCCCTCGCGACCGTCCGGTCGCCCCGTGCCGCGCTCGTCGGAGCGCCGGCGCACCATCACCCGCACTACCATCGGCTCTTCCTGCGCGAGGGGCACCGGGCGGCGCTTCGTTCTGCACGGAGGAGGCCGTCATGGCGCTCATCGTTCCCCGTCCCGCTCCGCTCGCGGCGTGGTTGTCGAGGCCCGCTCAGCTGGCTGACGGCCTGCGCCTGTATCGCCGCCTCCCGCCGCGGCTGCGCCGCCCCGAAGCGGCCACGCGCGCCGGCGCCGGCGGGGTCGTCGTGTGGTTCGGGATGCTCTTCGTGGCGCTCTCGGCCCATGCCGCCCGGACCCCGTCGGCGGCCTGGGTGGCTCCCGGGTACGCGCTCGCCGCGGCGCTCGGCGGTGGGGGCCTCCTGGTGCTGCTGTCGCGCCGCGTGCGGGCCGGCGCCGCACTGATCGGGGCGATGCTGGTGCTGGGCCAGGTCGTCGCGGTCGCGTCCCTGCTCTGACTGACGATCCCGTGGGGGCCACCAGGGCAGGTGCGGCGCGGGTACGGTGCGGGCCCATGTCGACCGAGACCCTCGTACCCGCTGTTGTCGTGTCCGGCCCGCCGATCGACCGCTTCGTGCGGCCGTCGCTGCTCTGGTACCTGGCCTTCGACGGCGGCCTCGTCACGATGGCCGCGATGGCAGCCAACCAGAAGGCCTACGACACGGTGTCGGAGGCGGCGCCGGTCCCCGTGCCGTCGCGCAAGGCGTTGCAGGCGTTGCTCGTCGGCACGCTGCTGCTGCACGTCGTCGAGAGCAAGGTCGCCTACGGCATGGCGAAGCGACGGGGCATGGACAAGAGCGCGGTGCGGTGGGGCACGCACGCGCTGATCGTCGGCTTCCCCACGATGCTCAAGCTCCGCAAGGTGACCAAGCCGGTCATCTCCTAGCGCGCCCTCGTCGGCGGATCGCCCTCAGCGGATGGACGAGAGGTGCACGACGTACCACTCGCCGCGCCACGAGATCATCGACTTCACCAGCATCGAGCTCTGCTTGCCGTCGACGGTGTAGAGCAGCTTCGAGTCGAAGACCCGCCAGTACGCGCCCTTGTTGTACTCGACACCCGGTTTGATCCACTGGGCGTTGGCGGACGGCACGTCGAGCTTCACGAACTTCGCCTTGGCCGCGTTGGCCCCGAGCTGCTTGTGCAGGGCGTGGATGTCCTGGTCGTAGTAGGTGATCAGCCGCTTGTCGTAGTCGCCGGCGGGGTCGCTGATCTGCTTGACCTGCTTGTAGGCCGCCAACGGGAAGAAGAAGGGCCGTGCCTTCTGCACGTCGTCGGTGACGATCGCGTCCCACAACCCGGCGACGTCGCGGTCCCACTGCGCACCGGAGGCCGTGGGCTTGGCATCGGTCTGCGGCAGCGCGCCCGGGTCGGTGGTGGGCGGCGTGGTCGTGGCGACGGTCCCGGCGGTCGTGGCCGGCGCGCCCGCCGCCGTGTCGCCGGGCGCGGTCGTCGGCGCGGCGCCCGTGGCGGTCGTGTCGTTGGATCCGCAGGCACCGAGCAGGAGCGCCGCGGCGGCCACGACGGTCGCGGCCACCGCCCGCGCGCCTCGTCCGCGAGCGGAGGGCGGGGCGGGGGGAGGCGGGTCAGCGGTGGCGTTCACGGCGCAAAAGGTAGGCGACCGGCGGCCGCATCCGGCGCCGCCCCGCCGCGGTCACACGGTTCGGGGTCGGGGCTCCGCACGGGTCGAGGAGCGCCGCCCCGGCGGGCACCCTGCGGTCGGGGTCCGCGCGCGATCGAGGTCAGCGCTCGAACTGGTCGAGCAAGCGCCGCGCCGCCGCCGACGGTGAGGTGCGACCTGCCCGGACCTCTTCCTGGACCTCGCCGAGCTGCGCCTGCACCCCGGCGTTCGCCTTGAAGTCGTCGAGCAACGTGTCGTGGATCTCGGACCACATCCAGGCCAAGGCCTGGCGCGAGCGCTGCCGCTCGAGCTCGCCGGCGTCGTCGGTGGCGGCGCGGAACTCCTCGACGGCGTCCCACGCCTCGGCGATGCCCGTGCCGTCGCGCGCCGAGCACTGCTGCGCGCGCGCCGTCCAGGCCGCCCACTTGGGGCGGATCAGGTGGAGCGCGTTGCGGTAGTCGGCGCACGTGCGGCCCGCCGCGGGGGCGAGGTCGCCGTCGGCCTTGTTCACCAGCACGAGATCGGCGAGCTCCATGATCCCCCGCTTGATGCCCTGCAGCTCGTCCCCGCCCCCCGGGTTCACGAGCAGCAGGAACAGGTCGACCATGTCCGCCACCGCGATCTCGGATTGCCCGACACCGATCGTCTCGACCAGCACGACGTCGAACCCGAACGCCTCGCAGAGCAGCATCGCCTCACGCGTGCGGCGGGCGACGCCGCCGAGCTGCTCGCCGCCGGGGGTGGGACGGATGAACGCCTCGGGATGCCGCGAGAGCTCGGTCATGCGGGTCTTGTCGCCGAGGATGGATCCGCCGCTGCGCGACGACGACGGGTCGACCGCGAGCACCGCGAGCCGGTGGCCCTGGCCGAGCACGTGCAGGCCGAACGCCTCGATGAAGGTGGACTTGCCGACGCCCGGCGGGCCGCTGATGCCGATGCGGATCGCGCGGCCGGTGCGCGGGAGCAGGGCGTCGAGCAGCGCCACGGCGGCCGCGCGGTGGTCGGGGCGGGTCGACTCGACCATCGTGATCGCCCGGGCGAGCGCCCGCCGGTCACCGGCGGCGATGCCATCGATCAGAGCAGTCGTCCCGTCGGCCACCGGCCCACCCTAGAGAATCCACCCGAGGCACCGTGACCGCGAGGCGCCCGGGGCGTCGGCCGTGCTCTGCCTCCGCGCGCCGCGCCGCGCCGGGCCGGTGCGGGCGGACGCGCTCGGGCGTACAGTGCCGAAGGGGAGCCGCTCCGTGCGGCGACAACAGAAGGGGGCTGCGCCATGGCCGAGGTCCAGGGTGTGTGTGACGACCGGTTCAAGGGCCTGCGCGACGTGTTCGCCGCCCAGCTCGAGTCGGGGGAGGACCTCGGCGCGTCGCTGGCGCTGACGATCGACGGTGCGCCGCTCGTCGACCTGTGGGGCGGCTGGTTCGACGAGGCGCAGACGAAGCCGTGGGAGCAGGACACGCTCGTCAACGTGTGGTCGACCACGAAGACGATGACGAGCCTGTGCGCGCTCGTGCTCGTCGACCGCGGGCAGCTCGACCCGTACGAGAAGGTCGCGACGTACTGGCCCGAGTTCGCGGCCAACGGCAAGGAGGACATCGAGGTGCGCCACCTCATGTCCCACACCTCCGGCGTGTCGGCGTGGGCGCAACCCGTCGCGATCGAGGACCTGTACGACTGGGAGAAGTCGACCTCGATGCTCGCGGCGCAGGAGCCCTGGTGGGAACCCGGCACCGCGAACGGCTACCACGCGTTGAACCAGGGCCACCTCGTCGGCGAGGTCATCCGCCGGATCGACGGCCGCATGCTGGGTCAGTTCTTCGCGGAGGAGGTCGCCGGCCCCTTGGGCGCGGACTTCCACATCGGCATCGATCCGTCGCAGTTCGACCGCATCTCGCCTGTCATCCCGCCGCCACCGTTGCCGATCGACCTCGAGTCGCTCGACATGGAGAGCGTCGCGGTGAAGACGCTGACGGGGCCCTTCGTCGACGCCGCGTACGCGAACGCCGAAGGCTGGCGGCGGGCGGACATCGGCGCGGCGAACGGCCAGGGCAACGCCCGGTCGGTCGCCCGCATCCAGTCGATCGTGGCGAACGGGGGCGAGGTCGACGGCGTGCGCCTGCTCTCACCCGAGACGATCGAGGTGATCTTCGACGAGCAGGCGCACGGCATCGACCTGGTGCTGGGTCTGCCGCTGCGGTTCGGCATCGGCTACGGCCTCCCCGAGGCCGAGACGCTGCCCTACCTGCCGACCGACCCGGGCATCTGCTTCTGGGGCGGCTACGGAGGGTCGATGATCATCGTCGACACCGAGCGCAACATGACGGTCTCGTACATGATGAACAAGATGCACGGCGGCATCATCGGCTCGCCCCGCAGCGCCGCCCTCATCGAGGCGACGTACGAAGCCCTGGCGTAGCACCTCGGCGTTCGCGCCCCCGGGAGGTCGCTCCGGTCGGTGCGCTCAGGGACCGTGGACCTGCGGGCAGAGGTCGTCGAAGCGGTAGCGCTCGCCGAGCTCGCCGCCGCGCTCGCGGAAGAGGGCCAGGTTGTAGTGCTGCCAGAAGCCCGGGCGCGAGACGGCGGTGACCTCGGCGTCCATGAAGTGGATCGCGACGGACCGGCGCATCCGGTTCGACGTGTTCGGTCCGCTGCCGTGGAACGTCAGCGGGTGGTGGAAGCTGACGGCGCCGGCCGGGAGGGCGACCGTCACCGGCTCGACCGCGCGCTCTGGGCCGAGACCCACGAGCTGGGCGTCGCGGTCCGTCGCGAAGAAGTTGCTGCCGCCCTCGACCAGGCCCCACCGCTGGCTCCCCGGCAGCATCTGCATGGCGCCGTTGGCGTCGTCGACGTCGTCGAACGCGACCCACGCGGTGACGAAGGCCGGGTGCGACGCGACGGTGTCCCAGCTCGCCCAGTCCTGGTGCCACCCGATCGTCGTCTCCGCGGGACCGCCCGGGGGCTTCCACAGCAGCTGGTCCTGCCACAACCGCACCGAGCGGGCGCCGAGCAGGGCCGCGGCGATCTCGCCGAGCGCGGGATCGGTGGCCAGCGCGGCGAGGTCGGGGTCGGCCCACCACGCGTCGTCGATCTTGCGCAGGTCGTTCGGGGACGGGTCGAAGGGGAGAACGAGGGCCGGCGCACGAGCGCCGCGGTGCTCGCCGGCGACCACCCGCTCGCCGGCCGCCAGGAACCGCGCGACCGCGTCCTCGCCGAAGAGGACCGGCGACGACCAGTGGCCCTGCTCGTCGTAGGTGGCCTTCGCCGATTCGAGATCGACCAGCATCGGGCTCAGGGGCCGGGTGTGGGACGGGCGCCGGCGGGCTCGGCGAGCTTGGTCACGGGGCGGCGTTTCGTCAGGCAGGGGGTCAGGCGGCGGTGCGACGCTCGCGGATGAGGGCGAGCACCTTCGGGGCGGCCTTCACGAGGTTGGTGCCCGGACCGAAGATCGCGGCGACGCCCTGCTCGTACAGCTCGTCGTAGTCCTGCGGGGGGATGACGCCGCCCGCAACCACGACCACGTCGCCGGCGCCCGCCTTGCGCAGCTCCTCGATGAGCTGGGGGATCAAGGTCTTGTGCCCCGCTGCCTGGCTCGAGACGCCCACGACGTGGACGTCGTTCTCGACGGCGTCGCGCGCCGCCTCGGCCGGGGTTTGGAACAGCGGGCCGACGTCGACGTCGAAGCCGAGGTCGGCGAAGCCGGTCGCCACGATGTGCGCGCCGCGGTCGTGCCCGTCCTGGCCCAGCTTGGCGACCATCATGCGCGGCCGGCGCCCTTCCGCCTCGGCGAACGCGGCGATGTCCTTCTCGATGGACTCGTAGGCCTCGTCACCTTCGTACGCCGCGCCGTACACGCCACTGATCGTACGGATCTCCGCCCGGTGCCGTCCGAACACGGCCTCCATCGCATCGCTGATCTCGCCGACGGTCGCTCGGGCACGAGCGGCTTCGACGGCGAGCTCGAGCAGGTTGCCGCTGCCCTTGGCGCCTTCGGTCAACGCGGCGAGCGCCGCCGTGGTCGCCGCCTCGTCGCGCTCGGCGCGGATCTTCTCGAGCTTGGCGACCTGGCCGAGTCGGACCTCGGTGTTGTCGATGCTGAGCACGTCGACCATCTCGGGGTTCTCGACGACGTACTTGTTGACGCCGACGACGACCTCGTCGCCGCGATCGACCCGGGCCTGCCGGCGGGCGGCCGACTCCTCGATGCGCAGCTTCGGCATGCCGGACTCGACGGCCTTCGTCATGCCACCGAGCTCCTCGACCTCCTGGATCAAGGCCCAGGCCTTCTCCGCCAGGTCGTTGGTGAGGGCCTCGATGTAGTAGCTGCCGCCGAGCGGGTCGACGACGTTCGGGATGCCGGTCTCCTCCGCGACGATGAGCTGCGTGTTGCGGGCGATGCGGGCCGAGAAGTCGGTCGGCAGGCCCTGCGCCTCGTCGAAGGCGTTGGTGTGCAGGCTCTGCGTGCCGCCCAGCA
>CAYUOL010000021.1:0-31931 GCA_964446345.1 uncultured Iamiaceae bacterium
AAGGGCGTGTCGACGAGCGGCACCACACCCGGCTCGACCCCCGGCTCGACACCCGGTTCCACGCCGGGCTCGACGCCCGGGTCGACCCCCGGCTCCACGCCGGGCAGCTCGGTTCGCACCGGTCCCGCGGCCTGAGCGTTCCGGCATCCCGCGGCGCACCCGCGACCGCGAGCACCGTCGTGGCGGGCTCGGTAGCCTCCGCGAGCGCGGCAGGGGGTGCATCGCCGCCGCAGCTCCGATGGGCCGCCGCACCCTGACCTGACCCACCGCACGTGATCCACCGCCTCCGGGCGACGACGAGAGGACCCTTCCATGGCAGTTGACACCTTCTTCGCGTTCATCGGCGTGTACGACGCCAAGGACGACGCGCTCGCCGACTACGAGGCGATCAAGGACCTGCACACCGAGCTCGGGCTGATCGATGCCTACGACGCCGCCGTCGTCGAGCACCGTGAGGACGGCAAGGTCAAGATCGTGAAGAAGCACGAGACGCCGACGCGCGTCGGTGGCGTGCTCGGCGGAGGCGCCGGCCTGGCGACGGGCCTGGTGATCGCCCTGTTCCCCGCGGCCGCCATCGGCACCGGCCTCCTCGTGGGCACCACCGCCGGCGGGGCACTGCTCGGCTCGCTGGCCGGGCACGCGGCGGCGGGCATGCACCGCAACGACCTCAAGGAGCTCGGCGAGAGCCTCGACGAGGGCACCGCGGGTCTCGTCGTGGTCGGGGTGTCCGACATGCAGGCGAAGATCGAAGCGGCGATGAAGCGGGCGAAGAAGCGCGAAGCGAAGGAGCTCAAGGCCGATGTGGCCGAGATCGAGAAGGACGCGGCGGCGGATTCGTAGCGCCCGGCGGCCGGGCGCGGCTCAGATGCCGCGCTCGGCCTGCACCGCGCCCGACGCGATCGCCTGCTCGAGCTCGGCGTGGTCGCCCTCGTTCAGGTCGGCGTAGTGCGTGGCGTACTCGGTCACGGCGCGGTCGAACAGATCGCCCTGCCCGAGGTACGACGCGATGGCGATGCGATCGCCGGAGCGGGCGTGCGCCCGCGCCAAGGTCCAGCCGCACATCTTGCCGTAGACCTTGAACGGCTCCACGCGGATGGTGTCGAGGTCGGTCGACATCTTCCAGTCCCACAGCTGGCGGAAGTAGAAGTCCCGCTGGATCCCCTCAGGGCTCAGGTTGCGCTCCCACCCGAGGAAGATGTCGCTGGCGGCCTGGGTGAGGCGCTGCCCCTCGACGACGCGCTCGCCGTGGTTCTCGAACGCGCTGGCGCCCAGGTAGGGCTCGAGCACCGACGCCTTGGCCTCCTTCACCTGCATGAACAGCGGGTCCGAGTCGTCCCGCCCGAGCAGCAGCGCTACCCACGCGGCGGTGCCGACGCTGCCGACGCCCACGACCTTCCGCGCGAGGTGCGTGAACCGGTAGGTGTTCGCCAGCACCTGGCGATCGCGCGGCAGCGTCGCGATGTACCGCTGGAGCGCCTCGTCGATCATCGTGGCGATCGCTCCCGCCTCGAAGTCGCCGTAGAGCTCCTCGACGGGCACGAGCAGCGGCGGGTTGCTGATGATGCGGATCTTGCCGTCGACCACGTGGGTCAGCTTGTCCAGCGCCTTGAGCCGGTCCTTCTTCTGGGCGTGCTCGACCTCCTTGCGGAAGCTGCGGTGGGAGGCCTTGTCGCTCTCGCTGCCCCACTTGTCGTACATCCCGCGGACGTCGAGCCGCACGTACCACAGCGCGAGGTTCTGCATCGCCGCGAACTCGTGCATCGCCGTGCGGTACGCGTTGACCGCGCCCAGCACTGCGAGCGAGCGGTCCTTCGCGGAGAACTCGCGTTGCCGTCCGGCGATCTCCAGGCTCGCCGCGAGGCGCTTGACGTCCCACTCGAACGGGCCGGGCAGCGTCTCGTCGAAGTCGTTCAGGTCGAACACCATCTCGCGGTCGGGCGACGCGAAGCCGCCGAAGTTGGCGACGTGGGCGTCACCGCACAGCTGCACCGTCAGGCCGGTGTGGGGACCGGCGGCGAGGTCCGACGCCATCACCGCCGCCGCGCCCCGGTAGAAGGCGAACGGCGACGCGGCCATGCGGCCGTACCGGATCGGGATGAGCTCGGTCAGGCGCTCGACCGCCTGCTGCTCCAAGATGCCGACGGCGCTCGGCCGCGGCGACGGGCTCGCCACCACGGCGTGGGACGACCGCGGCACCGCCGCCCGGGCCTGCTTCCCCTTCGCCACTCGTTCCGCAACGCTCAGGTGCTCGACCATGTCCGACCCCTCCTCGGTCCGGCGCGTCGGCGCGCGCCAAGCCGAGATTCAAGCAGCTCCACCGAGCCGTGCCATCGCCCAGTCCGGGTGATGCGCCCTGGCCTCCGGCCGTGGGTCCTAGGACGAGCTGCCGCCGGTCCGGCTGTCCCGGCGTCGCTGGCCCACCTTCACGGCCCCCAGGAACAGCCGCAGGCCCAACCCGAGGATCAAGAGGTCGAGCACCATCTGGATCATCACCACGACGCGCGCGAGCTGGGTCTTGGCCGCGATGTCGCCGAAGCCGACCGTCGCGAACACTGTGATCGTGAAGTACAGGGAACCGGTTCGATCCAGCGGTTCGGTGAAGGCATGCGGATCTGCGCCCGCCATGAGGACGTACGACGCCGCGAACACGATCAGGTAGAAGGGCGTCGTCACCGCGAGCGCCTCGACGGCGCGGAGGCCCGGGTAGTCCGCGTTGACGATCAGCTTCGTCTGCCAGGCGATCATCCCGACGAGCAGCACCAGCCCGACGCCGAGCGCCACCAGCGTGCCCGCCTCGCCGGTGACCTCGTCGTTCCGGTCGATCGGCGCGCGGTAGTAGACGAAGAGGAGCAGCGACGTGGTCACGGTGATGCGCAGCAGGAGGCGCCCCACGATCAGGACGCGCTGGCGACGGGTGAGGTCGTGGAGCTTCGCGACGGCCGGCTGCAGGTCCGCCGTCCCCGCATCGAGGACGGAGGCGTCGACGGCTTCAGAGGGTCCGGGCGCAGCCGCGGCCTGGGCCACTTGATCGGACCGGGGATCGGAAGGGGGATCGGAGCGGGGATCGGAAGGGGGCACGCGGTCATCCTGTCGTGCGATGGCGGGATGCGGATCGGTGGCGTCGTCGCGCGGACGGCGGGGGCGCCGTCGGGGTGCATGGTGGCACGCGCCGGCGCCGCCGCGGTGCTTCGCGGGCACCGGTGGGCCGACCGGCGCGTCTACGGTCTCGGCGTGCACGCAACGTCGATCACTGCGGTTCCCCCCACCGCCGGTGGCGCTCGGCATGGCGTGGACCGCTGAGCACCGCCGCCGGCCCACCTGGCGCCGGCGGGGCCGCCTGACGTGGTCGCCGGGAGACATCGGCTGGCGCACGGCCATGCTCTTCATGATCGGCTCGGCCTGCTTCGCCCTCGGCGCGTTCCCGCCGTTCACCGCCTGGGTGCCCACCGCCGTCGTCGGCGTCGTGTTCTTCGTCGGATCGCTGTTCTTCACCGCGGCCGGGTACTCGCAGTTCGTCCAGTCGATCAACAAGGAAGCCCTTGCCGAGCGCCGCGCCGCCCCCGGCGCACCCTCGCCCCGCCTGCGCCTCTTCGCGCTGCAGCCTCATCGCGTCGACTGGTGGGCGTGCGTCGTGCAGTCGCTCGGCACCCTGTGGTTCAACATCAACACGTTCGCGGCCATGCACGAAGGGCTGACCGTGCAGCAGCAGAACGTCCACATCTGGGCGCCGGACTACATCGGTTCGCTCTGCTTCCTCTTCGCCAGCGAGCTCGCGCTCTGGGAGGCGTGCGGACGGCCCGTGTGCGTCTGCCGCGGCGACACGGATTGGTGGATCGCCATCATCAACATGGTGGGATCGATCTGGTTCATGATCTCCGCCACGGCGGCGTTCGTCGTGCCCTCCACCAGCTCGTTGCTCGACGCGGCGAAGGCCAACTCCGGCACCTTCTTCGGCGCCGTGTGCTTCTTCTGGGCCGCGCGCCTGCTGATCAAGGAGGACGAGGAGGAGGCCCACGACGAAGCGGCGCCGGCCCCGGGCCCGCTGACGTCGAGCTGACGGTCCGGCTGACGGCCTGTGCCCGGGCTTCGGGCGGACCCCGGCCCGGTCACGCCTGGGGGCGCGGGGTGTGCGAAGCTACCCGGCGGTTCACCTCACCCCGTCGGGGTGATGACGGCTGGGGCACGGTCTCGTAGCGTGGCCCGAGCCGAGATCCACTGCAGCTGGAACCACCTCCCCACGGTCTCCTGAACCAGACCTGTCGCACCCATCCGCAACCAAGGAGCACACCGCCATGCCAGACCTGATCGCCATCGGCTACGACGACGAGACCACCGCGCTGAGCGCCATGGACGAGGTGGAGCGCCTCGCGCAGGACCTCATCCTCCAGCCCGACGCGGTGGCCGTGATCATCCGCAACAAGCAGGGCAAGTTCCGCACCATCACCAACCAGCACGCGGTGGGTGCCGGTGCGACGTGGGGCATGTTCTGGGGCTTGCTGTTCGGCATGCTGTTCTTCGTGCCGATCTTCGGCATGGCCCTGGGCGCGGCGTTCGGGGCGTTCGGCGGCAAGCTCGCCAAGAACACGATCGACGCCGAGTTCCAGGAGCAGGTCCGCTCGCAGGTCGCGCCCGGCACCTCGGCGCTGTTCCTCATCATCGAGCAGATGACCGAGGACAAGGCCCTCGAGGCCCTCGCGCAGTACGGCGGCACGGTCATCAAGACCTCCCTCAGCAAGGAGGCGGAGGCCGAGCTGCAGAAGGAGCTTCACGGCAACGCCGAGTGATTCGCCGGACCTGATGGTCCTCCGCACGGGTTGACCAGAACGATCTGAGAGGGGGTCGGGCCTCGCAGCCCGGCCCCCTGCCGTTTTCCGAGCACGCCCCTACCGCCTTCCGAGCAAGAAGGGTTCCGAGTGGAGTCTTCGACCATCTCGACGCTCGCCGTCATCGCCGCGGTCGCGGTCTGCGCGCCGCTCCTGGCCGAGCTGCTGCACCGCTTCCGCATCCCCGGCGTGGTCATCGAGATCGGCCTCGGGATCGTCATCGGCCCGCAGGTGCTCGGCCTCGCCCAGATCTCCGACGTGGTCTCGGCGTTCAGCGAGCTCGGCCTCACCTTCCTGATGTTCCTCGCCGGCTACGAGATCGACTTCGGCCAGATCCGGGGCACGCCGCTGAACAAGGCCGTCGGGGGGGTGGTTCATCTCGCTGGTGCTCGCCTTCGCCTGTGGCGCGGTGATGGTCACGACCGGCTTCGGGCTCAACACCCTCATCCTCGGGCTCGCCCTCACCTCCACGGCCCTCGGCACCCTGCTGCCGATGCTGCGCGACGCCGGCGCGCTCGAGACGCGCTTCGGTGGGTTCGTGCTGGCGATCGGGACCGTCGGCGAGTTCGGCCCGATCGTCGCCGTGGCGTTGCTGCTGACGGGGGCCAACCCGGTCGGTACCGCCGTCCTGCTGGTCGTCTTCGTGGTCATCGCGTCGGCGGCGGCGCTCCTGGCCGCGCGCACCCACCAGCCGCGGTTCGTCAGCATGCTCAGCCGGCACCTGCACTCGAGCGCGCAGCTGCCCGTGCGCATCTCGGTCCTGCTCATCGTGCTGCTGGTGTGGGTGGCGTCCGAGCTCGGTCTCGACGTGCTGCTGGGTGCGTTCGCCGCCGGCATCGTCGTGCGCCTCTTCACGGCCGGTGATGACGAAGAGGTCATCCGCGTCAAGCTCGAGGCGATCGGCTTCGGGTTCCTCATCCCGATCTTCTTCATCGTGAGCGGCATGAAGTTCGACCTGAACGCGCTCACCAGCGATCCCGCGACGATGCTGCGCGTCCCGATCTTCCTCCTGCTGTTCCTGTTCGTGCGCGGCGCGCCCGCCTTCCTGCTCTACCGCCGCGAGGTGCCGCGCAACCAGCTCCTCCCCCTCGCGCTGTTCTCGTCGACCGCACTGCCGCTCGTGGTGGTGATCACGAGCATCGGCCTCGACCGCGGCCGCATGCTGCCCGCCAACGCGGCGGCGCTCGTCGGCGCGGGCATGCTCTCGGTGCTGCTGTACCCGCTCCTGGGCTTCACGCTGCTGCGGCGGTCCGGGCCGGCGCCCGCCGACGCGTCGGCGTCCGTCGCGGCCCCCGCCCCCGAGGGCGCCTGAGCTGAGGATCCCTCGGGTGCGACGATCACCTACGATCGGGCAGCCCCGGGTGGCGAGGGAGCGACGTCATGGCTGACCAGCCCGTGACCACATCTGCGACGAGGGAGAACTGATGGATCTAGGACCGGTACAACTGCTCGTGGTCAGCTTCGATCACCCCGACTTCCACGGTCAGATCGCGGCCGAGCTGGCGAAGCTGTCCGATGCGCACCTGGTGCGGGTGCTCGATGCGATCGTCGTGAACAAGGACGAGGACGGCGAGGTCACCACCGTCGAGTTCAGCGACCTGTCCACTCCCGAGATCGAAGAGGTGGGCGCCAAGATCGGTGCGCTGATCGGTCTCGGCGCCGCCGGCATCGAAGGCGCGGAGGTGGGTGCCGAGCTCGGCGCCGAGGCCGCCTCGGACGGCTTCCTGCTCGACGACCTCGACCTCGTCGACGTCGTCGACGAGATCCCCTCCGGCAGCGCGGCCGCCATCGCCCTGATCGAGCACCTCTGGGCGGCGCCGCTGCGCGACGCCATCGTCGAGGCCAACGGCACCCCGGTCGTCGACATGTGGGTGCACCCGCTCGACCTGGTCGCCATCGGCGCCGAGAGCGCCGCCGACTGACCCATCCCCCAGCCCGCAACGCAACCCCCAGAGCACGCGACCAGAGAACGCGACCCGACAACGCGACCCGAGAACGCGACCAAGAGAACGAACGAGGAGAACGATCATGATGATGCGACGCCGCCGCCCGCTGATGCGGGGGGCCATGGTGGCCGGAGGCGCCTACGCCGTCGGCAAGCACTCGGCGAACAAGGCCAACGCCGCAGCGCAGGCCGAAGCCGAGCAGGACGCCCGGATCTCGCAGCTCGAAGCCGAGCAGCAGGTGCAGCAGGCTCCCCCGCCGCCGCCCCCGCCCGCCGCCGCTCCGGCTCCCGCGGGCGACGACACCATGGAGAAGCTCGAGAAGCTCGCCACGATGCACGGCAGCGGCGCCCTCACCGACGAGGAGTACGCCGCCGCCAAGGCGAAGCTCCTGGGCATCTGATCCGCGTTCTGACGCCTCGCGGCTGGCCGGCGCCCGCACCGGGCACGGCCAGCCGAGCGGGGCCTCAGCCGGGGCGGGTCATGCCGTCGATCGCGACGGTGATCGCGAGGATGAGCACAGGGTCGACGCCGGGCTCGATCTCGACGCCGTAGGTCTCGCGGACGCGGAACCACTTCTTCGAGATCTCGGCGACCTTGTCGCCGTTGCGCTCGATCTCGTACTCGTGGTCGACCACGTTGCCCTTGGCCTTCATGTCGTCGCCGCCGTCGACGTCGATGGCGAAGCGATCACGGATGCCGACCAGGGCCTTGTGCACCGTGGCGCCCGAGGGGCCCTGGCCCGAGGTGAGCTCGATGGCGATCTTGTCGCGGACGCTGAGCTTCTTCTCGCGGATCAGCGCGACCTGGTTGCCGTTCATGTCGTCGAGCTTCCACGTGTCGCGCACGCGCAGGGCCTTGCCGTCGACGTGGAACGCGCGCGCCCCGGTCTCGTCCTCGATCCAGTAGTCGTCACCGATGGAGATGAGGTCCTCCCGCATCTGGAAGCGACGCTTCGGCGGACCCTCGTCCCGGTGGAGAAACCCCATGGTGCCATCCCTTTCGATCGGTCGGATCCCCGCCCGTCCGCCCCGACCGGCGTCGGTGCGGGCCCATCCTGCGGCGGGTGCCGTGGGCCGGACGGTACGCGAACGGCGCGCTCCGTGCATCACCCGCATCGGGTGATCACCGCGGCGAGCCCCGGCGGCTGCGGCCTCGACCGGTAGAGTCCTCGCCGATGAGCGGCAGGTCTCGATGAAGCGCCGGGTCGCGCACGTCCCCGAAGCGCCGACGCTGCCACCCGAGCCGACCACGACGCGCGCCTTCGACATCGCCGACCTCTACCGCGGACCGGTGTCCCAACCGGTCGACGTCGATGCCGTCCCGCTCGACGAGAAGCTGCGCCAGGCGTACTTCTGGATCGTCAACCAGGCGATCATCAGCACGCACTACGACATCGAGTACCACCAGGGCCCGAGCCCGTCCTTCGTGTTCGGTGACTCCAAGGCCACGGTCGAGCTGCCCTCGGGCCAGAGCTACTCGAGCTTCGTGCTGCTCCCCCTGCTCACGTTCGCCACGCGACGCCGGTGCCTCTTCGTGGGCGGACCCGGGCGGGGCAAGACCGCCAGTGCGGTGCTCATGGGAGTGCTGGCGGGGTACTCGGTGCGCGACGTGCGCCGCTCGATGCAGCACGGCCACCCGCAGATGACGGTCGCCGATCTGCTCGGCAGCCCGCTGCCGGCCGATCTGCTCAAGGCCGAGTCGAGCGAGCAGATCCGCATCGCGTGGCGGACGTGGCTGACCATGCGGGTGCGCATCATCGACGAGTACAACCGCATCCCCACCCGCACGCAGTCGGCCCTGCTCACCGTGCTCGGCGACAACTACGCCGAGATGTTCGACCAGATCCTGGAGTGCCCCGACGCGGCGTGGTTCCTGACCGCGAACGACGACGCCGGCGGCGGCACGTACCCCGTGATCGAGGCGTTGCGGGACCGCATCGACGTCGTCGTGCAAGCGCTGTCGTTCAACAACCGCTTCCTCCACGAGCTCGTCGACCGGGTCGAGCAGGGCTACCGGCCGGAAGAGGTCGTCCCGGCGCAACTCGTCTTCACCCCCGACGAGCTCGACCGCATGCACGCCGCGATCCTGGCGATCGAGCTCCCCCCGCCGGTGCGCCGCCGCCTCGAGTTCTTCGCCTCGCAGTTCGAGTTCTTCGAGCCCGCGGCGGTGCAGCTCGAGTACATGACCAAGGACACCGCGCGCCTCGCCGGTGTCGACCTGCACCTGCTCTCGTCGGCCGAGTCCGGGCGGGACCGGCTCGCCGACGTCGGTGCGCAGACCCGCAACGGGCTCTCGGTGCGGGCGCTCCAGACGTTGATCGTGTACGCCAAGGCGCTGGCGTTCTTCCGCGGGCAGCACGCCGTCGGCCTCGACGACCTGCGCCAGGTGCTGCCGTTCGTGCTGCACGACAAGCTCGTCCCCGACCTCGACGCGCCGTTCTTCGAGGGCGCCGGCAACCAGCCGCTACGGGTCGACCGCATCGGCTGGCTGCGACGCCTGTTCGACCTCTCGTGCGCGGACTACGACCGCGGTGACCTCGACCGGGACGATCCCGTCGGTGCGATGCTCGCCGAGTTCGGGGCCGGGCTCGCCGGTGTGAGCGACGCCGAGGCCCGCCTGCGCCTCGAGCGCATCGAGCGGCTGCTGACGACGTGGAGCAGCGGTCGCAAGCTCTACGGGACGGTCTACGACGACATCCTCGTGCTCAAGTACCTGCACCAGCGCTACACGAACTACCTCGCGTGGTTGCGATGGCAGGGCTGATCACCGGCACCCTCGCCAGCCACCTCGAGGCGAACCGGGAGACCCTGAACCAGCGGGTCCTCGAGCTGCAGCGCTCCTCGACCGGCTTCGACGCGGACGACTTCGCCGCCGCGATCGCCGAGCTCGTGCCGCCGATCCTCGCCGCCGTCGAAGCGGGCGGGGACGGCTTCGGGTCGATCGTGGCGCAGTCCCTCGTCGATGCGGCGCTCGAGCTCTCAGCCTCGGGGCTCCTCCAGGGCCCGATCCGCGACGCGTGGTCGTCGCTGCTGCCCCAGCTCGGGGGCCAGCTGGCCCAAGAGCCGCGGCGCATCGTTGCGGCGGTGTCGAACGCGCTGGCGAACCTGCAACGCACCCCCGGGGCTCGGCCGGCGCAGTGGCTCGCCACCATGACGGCACTGGCCCCGCGGACGGACGCGGCGACCTTCCTCGCCGCCGGGCAGGTCGCCGCTTGGACCGCCGGCATGGCCGCGTACCGCGCGGACGCCCTGGCGCTCGCCCGCACCCTGGATCCGGCGGCGCTGCAGCTCGCGGCCGGGGCGACGCCTGCCGAGCTCGAGCAGATGGCGGCGGATCCGTGGTTCGCCCCGAGCGCGTCCGGCGCGGCCCACGACGGCGACGACTTCGTGCGCGTGGGGTCGTTCCGTGGCTTCGGAGGCCCGTTCATGCGCCCGCCGCTGCTGTCCCTGCTCGACGACCAGGTCGTCGCGATGGACGGCGACGGCGAGTGGTTCGTGTTCGCCGACGCCTTCGGGTCGGCCGTGGTGCGCGCCGGCGGCGCGGCAGGCCGCGCCGCCGCGAACCAGGGTGCGCCGCCGGTCGTCCCCGCCGACATCCCCGAGATCCTGACCTGGGTGCTCGCCCCGTGCGGGCTCGTCGTGACCTCCGCGCTGAGCCACGCGGTCATCTTCACCAAGGTCCGGCCGTGAGCGGCGAGGCCGTGGCCACGACGGCACCCGACCTCGAGCAGCTGCGGGACGCGTGGCGCGCGACGTGGCCGGAGGCGCTCGCGCTGTGGAGCCCCTTCACCCGTCTGCGCGCCCCCGTCTGGTGCCTGACCGAGGAAGACGAGCGGCGCGAAGGCCTCACGGGCAGCTTCGCCATGATCCGTCTCGTCGACCAGACCGTCGTGGTGAGCCTGCGCCAGATCGCCGCGGCCGGCCTCACGGCGTTCCCGCGGGAGATCCTCGGCCACGAGATCGGGCACCACATCCTGTGCCCCGCCGACCTCGCCGACAACGCGCGGATGCTGGCGCGCATCCGACGGGCGCTGCCCAGCATCGAGCACCGGGCGGCGATGATCGGCAACCTCTTCGCCGACGCGCTCATCAACGATCGGCTGCAGCGTGCGCGCTCGCTCGACATGGCCGGGGTCTACGCAGCGCTGGGGGGCGGCACCGATCGCCTCTGGAGCTTCTACCTGCGCACGTACGAGATCCTCTGGGCGCTCCCCACCCGCCGCCTCGTCACCGGCGTGATCGACGATCGCATCGAGGGGGACGCGCAGCTCGGCGCCCGTCTCATCCGCTCGTTCGCCGGCCGGTGGCTCGACGGCGCGGGTCGGTACGGCGCCCTCTGCCTGCCGTACCTGCTCGAGGAGGGTGACCCGGAGAGCGAACGGCTCTGGCGGGTGTGGCAGGACGCCACGGCAGCGGGCGCCGGCGGCTTCCCGGACGGGCTCACCGAGATCGAGGCGGACGAGGCGGCCGGCGCGGTGCACCCCGCCCTCGATCCCGAGCTCAACGGCGACCTCGACGGAACCCGCACCGCGGAGGGCCGGCCGCCGGCCGAGGAACCCCCGAAGGAAGGGACCGAGCAGGGCTCTCCGGGCAACTACCGCGAGCCGTTCCAGTACGGCGAGATCCTGCGCGCCAGCGGGCTCGATCTCACGGACCACGAGGTCGCGATGCGGTACTACCGGGAGCGGGCCATGGGCCATCTGATCCCGTTCCCGAGCCGTCGCGTGCCGATCGCCACCGATCCGCTCCCCGAGGGCGTCGAGACCTGGGACGTGGGCGAGCCCGTGAACGACATCGACTGGATCGAGACCGTCACGCGCAGCCCGATCGTCGTCCCCGGTGTCACGACCGTGCGGCGGGAGTGGGGCACGAGCGCCGGCAACGAACCCGACCGGGTGCCGGTCGACCTCGACCTCTACATCGACTCCTCGGGATCGATGCCCGACCCGCGGATCACCGTCAGCTACCTCACCCTGGCCGGCGCCATCGTCGCGTTGTCCGCGCTGCGCGCCGGTGCCAACGTGCAAGCGACGCTGTGGAGCGGGACGAACCAGTTCGTGACCACCAGGGGCTTCGTGCGCGACGAGCAGGCGGTGCTGCGCGTGATGACGGGGTTCTTCGGCGGCGCCACCGCCTTCCCGATCCACGTCGTGCGCGACACGTACGCGGCCCGGCGGCCGAACGACCCGCCGGCCCACGTGCTCATCGTGTCGGACGACGGGGTGACCACGATGTACGGACGGGACGGCGCCGGGCGTGACGGCGGCGAGGTGATGCGACGCTCGATCGAGCGCGCCGGGGGCGGCGCCACGATGGTGCTCAACCTCTGGGGTCGGCTCGAGGACGACGCGCAGCTCCTGCAGGCCCAGGCGGAGGGCTGGGACATCCACGTCGTGCGGGAGTGGGCCGACCTCGTGGCCTTCGCCCGCGCGTTCAGCCGCAGGCAGTACGACGAACCGAGCCCGCGCCCGGGCGCACCGACGTGAGCGATGCACCGGGCACGGGCATCGCGCCCGGACCCCCCGTCGAGGCCCTGACCCGACGCCTCCTCGACACGCCCGGGGACTTCCTCGAGGAGCCCTTCGTCGAGCAGCGGGGCTCGGTCAACGTCGCGGCCGTCGTCAGCGACCTGCTCATGGCGTACGGCGGCCCGAGCTTCGACACCACCACCGCCCAGCCGTTCCGTCCTGGCGCGAGCCCGACGGCCCGCAACGAGCTGCGCTGCGTGCTCGTGGCCGCGTGGCTGCTGCACGACCCGTGGTTCGTCGTGCACGCCTCCACCAGCGACGTCTACCGGTTCCTGGCCACCGGCCTCCAGGCCCTGGCGGCGCACGTGCCCGCACCGTTGCTCGTCTCGGACCCGGCGCGCCGCGAAGAGCTCGCTCGTCTGGCGCTCGCGGCACTCGGCCTCGTCCCCGACGGAGAGACCGCCGCCGTCGCCGCCGATCGCCTGGCGACGCTCGACTCCGTCGAGCGGGCGCGGGTCGTGGCGGCCACCGCCGAGGCCGAGCGTCGCGCCGAAGCGGTCCGACAGGCGATGCACGACAAGGCGGCCGCGGAAGCCGCCGCGAAGGCGTCGCGAGAATGACGCCGCGCCCGGGTGAGCCCCTGACCGAAGAGGAGCGGCGCCCGCTCATCGACGCGGACGGCCGGCGCCTCCTCGCGTCGCTCCTCGAGCACGAGCGGGCCCCGAAGTACAACCACACCTGCGGGGACCGTTTGTCGGCCGCCGGGCTCGCCGCCGTGCGGGCGTTCGACGTCGAGGCGTCCACGACCGCTCCCCCGCGCCCGGATCAGACGCCGGCCTGGCTCATGCCCTTCGTCGCCGAGGTCATGACCACGGTGCCGCGGTACCGGTCCCTCGGCCCCGTCCCGCCCCGCTTCGAGCAGGTCCCGACGACGGGCCGGGAAGATCTCGTGCGCGCGCCCTGGTCGTTCGTGCCCGACGACCACCCCCTCGACGACATGGTGGTCTTCACGACGACCGGCACGACCGACGGCCGCGTCGCCTACATCCCGTCGACGCCGGAGGCCACCGCCTCCTACGCCGTGCTGCTGCGGGCGGCGCTGCTTACGCGAGGGCTGTCGCTCGACGGGGGCTCCGGCCGGGTCGCCGTGGCGCAGATCTGCTGGCAGAAGCGCACCTACACCTACGCCAGCATCTCGACGTTCCTGGGCCAGGCGGCGCTGCTGAAGCTCAACCTCAACCCGGACGACTGGCGGCACCCGGACGATCGCGTCGCGTTCCTCGACGCCATCGACGCGGAGATCCTCACCGGCGACCCGGTGGCCTTCGCCAAGCTCGCGACGCTGCCCGTCACCATCCGCCCCAAGGCGCTGCTGTCGACCGCGATGGCGCTGTCCGACGGCCTGCGCACGTCGCTCGAGGAGCGCTTCGCGTGTCCCGTGATCGACATCTACGGCATGAACGAGTCCGGCCCGATCGCCGCCGCCCTGCCGGACGGGTCGGGGCACGTGCTCCTCCAACCCCGGTTGCACGTCGAGGTGCTGGGCGCCGACGGGAGCCCGGTGGCTCCCGGCGCGCGCGGCGAGATCACCCTGACCGGCGGCTTCAACCCGGCCCTCCCCCTGCTGCGCTACCGCACCGGCGATCACGCGGCGCTCGAACGCCGCGGTGACCGGCCGGTGCTGGTGGGCCTGGCCGGACGTGCCCCCGTTCCGTTCGTCACCGCCGACGGACGCGCGGTGAACACCATCGACGTCACCGTCGCGCTGCGCCGCTTCTCCGCCGGCCGCTACACGGTCCACCAGCGCGCGGATCGCTCGCTCGCCCTCGGCCTCGACGCCACCGGCGTGCCGGACGAGGCGGCGTTCGTGGCGGCGCTGCTCGAGCTGTTCGGGCCCGTGGCCGTCACCACCCACCGCATCGACGACGATCCCGAGACCGTCATGTACTCGAGCGACCGCACCGACCCCTGATCCCGCGCCGCGAGCGCCCTGGGGCCGCGTCGTCGATCCGGACCGCGCTCAGTCGCCCGCCCCCGACGTCCTGGTCGCGAAGGAGCGTCGCGGACGACGCCCTGGCGCGACCGGAACGTCGTCTTCGCCGAGCGGGGCGAGGTGCGCCAGCGTCGCGGCGTGGGCGCGGCACACGTCCTCGAGCCTCGTGGCGGGCGCGTAGCCGGCGACGAGCATCGTGCGCTGCGCCGGCGCGGGCAGGTCGCGCACGCACAGGGCCGTGCCGGCGAAGACCTCGGCCTGCACCCGCCACATCGTGAGGGAGAACGCCCGGGCGGCGTCGGCGGGCAGGCCGCAGCGTACGGCGGGATCGACGTACGGCAGCAGGTACGGGGCCCGCCCCGCCGTGCCGTCCGGCAGCGCGATCACGAGCCCGCCGTGATCGGCCCCGAGGAGCAGGTCGCGACTGTCGGCCAGCTCGGCGCGGGCACTCGGACCCCCGGGAGACGGGACCGGTTCCTGTGCATCGACCGCGAAGGTCGTCGCGGTCACCACGACGTCGGGCGGCAACTGCGAACGCACGAAGGCGGCCGTGGATCCCGTGGCTCGGTCGTCGTCGCGCAACGTCCACTCGCCCGCGGGTATGCGGGCGCACTGGACGTCGAGCGCGTCGCCACCGGGGCGAGCGACGTGGCCGAGCGCCCGGAGTCCTCCGAGGTCGAAGAGCCGGCTGACCCCGAGGTCGATCGTGCCCGGCAGCATGGGGTCGAGGCTGATCGTCCTCGTCTCGTCGGCCACGGCCTGCGCCTCGATGGTCACGGGTGCGACCGGCATCAGCGCACCGAGCTCTCGCTGCGCGGCGCGCTGGAACGAGCGCCACGCCTCGCTCGCGAGGCCCAACGTGGCGACGGCGCGCTCGTCCTCGAGCCGCAACGTCAGTTGCGTCGCGTGCTCGGCCGGCCAGGTCACGGGGCGAAGGTGGCGGGACGCGGCGGTCTCGATGCCGTCGACCCAGAGGATGTCGGGGTTCGTCGCCACCCGCGGGTCGCGGCGCCACCGTGCCACCTCGGCCTCGCCGCCCGGCCGACCGACGACGACCGCGCGCCCGTGGGGTGCGAACGCCAACGCGAACCGCGCGTTGTCGCCGCCGCACACGTACACGACCTCGAGCTCGTCGTCGACGTGCGCGCGCAGGTAGGCCTGCAGCCGGGCGGCGACGTCCGTGTAGTTGACCGCCACGCGCCGGGCCAGGGCCTCCCAGGGGTCGATCGACAGCCATCCGGTCGCCGCCACCGCCGCCTCGGCCCGCGCCAACCGTTGGGAGACCCCCACCGGCACCGACCCGCACTTCAGGCGGATGTAGTCGTCGTGGGCCGGCGAGAGGTACCCACCGACGACGGACCAACCCGCTGCGCTCGCCGCGCGGCGGGCTCGTTCCATCATCTCGAGGTGGCCGCGGTGCACGGGGAAGAAGCCCCCCGTGCTGAGCAGCACGACCCGTGGTCCGGGGCGATCGTCGTCCGTCGCGACCTCGCCGCGGCGGCGCACGGCGTCGACGCCGCGCCGCACGGTCTCGGTCGGCGTGCACAGCCAACCGACGTCGTCGAGCGGCGCATCGTCGGGATCCCGGTCGACGAAGAAGCCGGCTTCGTCGACCGCTCCGGGCCCCCACCGAGCGCACACCGCGCGGAGGAACGGGTCACGCCCGATCTTCCAGCTCACCGCTTTCCCCTGGCGCGCGTCCACGGCCCGGCTCACGGGAAGGCGCGCCCGTCGGGCACCGCTTCGTAGACCACGTCGCCGCGGACGATCACGCGGTCGCCCGGACCGCGCCACGGCTCCACGTCATGGCCACGGCGATGATCGAACAGCAGCACGCCGCCCCGGCTCGGCGTCACGGCCGCGAGCACGTCGTGCGGCTCGGCGTCGCGGGCCCAGTCGTCGTGCACGCGCTGCCACACCGGGAGGTGCTCCTGCCCGTCACGGATGAAGCGGGTGGCGCCCCCCGCCGCCGGGTCGGCGTCGGTGAGGAAGAGGACCATCGACAGCAGCGATCGCCGACCGTCGCCGTAGTCGAACCCGGCGTCGTAGTGGCACAGGTGGCGGC
The DNA here is from genome assembly GCA_964446345.1 of uncultured Iamiaceae bacterium. Classification (GTDB taxonomy): domain Bacteria; phylum Actinomycetota; class Acidimicrobiia; order Acidimicrobiales; family Acidimicrobilacustridaceae; genus CAYUOL01. Next base: position 16,295 of record CAYUOL010000021.1, read on the forward strand.
CCCCGGGTCGGTAGCGCATGAACCGCAGCACCGGCCCGAGCCCGACCACCCGCCACGCGCGGTGCCCGGCCCTCTCGTCCGTGCCGAATCCGTCGGTCGCGTCGAGCGGACCCAGGACGCGCAGGCTCGGCACCACCGGCCGCAGGCGGCGCCACAGCTCGGCTGCCAGCGCCGGCGCCCACGCGGTGCCCCGCTCGCTGCCGGTGGCGGCCGCCGTCTCGGCGAGGAGCACGCCCGCCGGCGGCCGCCGCGCCCCGCCGGCGCCCGGGCGCTGCGTGCCGACGCCTCGGTGGCCGGTCACGCTCACGGGCACGAGCGGTGCCTGGTGCAGCAGGGCCTGCACGAGCCGGTCGCAGTCACGGGCATCGAGGACGGTGGGCACGAACGAGGCGACGGGCCCGGCGCAGGCGCCCGTGGGGTCGCGCACCGCCTCGGTCTCGGGCAGGCGCGGCGGCGTGGTCAGGGTGACGCCGGCGGGCTCCCACTCCCCCGGGAGCTGGCCGGGCGGCGGCCGCCGTTCGTCCCGGCCTGCGAGCACGGTGTCGGGCCAGCCGCCGGGCACGCCGCGCGGCAGCACGTCCAGGTGCACCGCCGGCGAGCCCACGCGGTACTTGTGCGCGTTCTGGGCGTGCAGCCGATCGACCGCCGCAGATGCCGCGACCAGGCGGTCGCCGTCCACGAGGCCGCGGGCGATGCGCACCGGGTCGTGGCCGAGCTCGCGCAGGCGAAGGACGATCTCCACCTCGTCGTACGACGCGCCGATCATCTCGGCGTCGTCGCGGCCGTCCCACACGTCACCGCGCGGGGCGGCATCGATGACGGACCTCGGCACGCCGAGCAGCGCCGCCAGCGCGCGCACCTCGGACTTGTGCAGGTCGGAGATGGGCTGCAGGTCGACCATGCCGTCCGACGCCTTGCCGAAGAACCCGAGGTACGCGCCCTCGTCGCGGTTCGTGGTGCCGACCACCACCGACCGGTGCCCCGCCGCCTGCAGCACCGCCGCGGCTCCGTAGAGCACCGGCGTGCGCACGACGCTGAGCAGCTGCCCGGCCGTCCAGTCGTCCAAGGAGGTGCCGGCGGCGTCGGCCAGCGCGGTCACGGCGGCGTCCTGCACCGCGCCGAGCGGCGTGTGCCACAGCTCGGCCCCGACCGCTTCGACCACCTCCATGCCGCGCTGCGCCGCCCGTGCCTGGCCCGTCGCGCCTGGTCGCTCGATCGGGGCCACGAGGCCGATCACCCGGCGCAGCGCGGTGTCCGGCCGCACCGCCACGCGGCGCAGCAGGGCGAGCACCACGGCGGAGTCGATGCCGCCGCTGACCCCGACCACCGCGGCGTCGATGCCCTCCTCCGCGAACCATGCCGCGACCCGATCGACCTTCACGTCGAGCACGGCGGGACCGTCGAAGCCCCGCGAGGAGCGGAGGTACGTGGTGAGCTCGTCGATCGTGGTGACGCCCACGCAAGGTCCTCTCTCGGGCGACGAACGCGTAGTCGGTTCGACGCCGCAGGCTACAGGCCGGCGCGAATCCGGCCCGGCCGCTCGCAGCGCTCCGCGCCGCCACGCACGGGTCTCGGCCCGCCGCGCCGGGGGAACATCAGGGAGGTGGCAGGATGACCGGCCATCGACCGACGGAGCGAGCGCATGGCCCCACCCCGACGTTCTGGTCGCGGCATGGCGTCGGTCACGAAGCCATGCCGCGACCAGAAGCGCGGGGTTCGGGCCATCGTGGCGGCCGTGCTGGTCGTCGCGGCCGCGTTCGCGGCGTCGCCGTCCGTCGCCCGCGCCCAAGGGGCGCCGCCGACGACCGCACCCGCGACGTCGACGCCGAAGGTGACCGCCGACGTCGAGTACGGCGCGCCGGGCAACACCGACAACACCCTCGACGCGTACATCCCCCAGGACGGCAAGACGGGCCGGGCGGCGGTGATCATGATCCACGGCGGCGGCTGGGTGGGTGGGATCAAGGCCATGCAGGCCCCGGACGCGCTCTTCTTCGCCGCCCACGGCATCGCGGCGTTCTCGATCTCGTACAGCGTCAACGGGCCGAACCGGTGGCCGACGCAGCTCGAGGACGCGCAGCGCGCCGTGCGCTTCGTGCAGGACAACGCCGCGACCTACGGCATCGACCCGCAGAAGGTCGGCGTGTTCGGCAGCTCGGCCGGCGGCAACCTGGCGATGCTCGTGGGCACGAACGGCACCGGGGAGGGGCACCCGGCGGTCAAGGCCGTCTCGGCCTGGTCCGGGCCCTCCGACCTCACGACGATCGCGGTCACGAACATCCCCGGCGACGAGCTGGCGACCCCGTCGACCGTCCCGATCCCCGGTGCGGAGACACCGGTCGGTTGCGTCGACGACGGGAACGCATGCATCGGGGTCATCAGCCCGAACTACCTGCAGCTGTTCATGGGCTGCACGATCAACGAGTGCCCCGATCAGTACCGCGACGCCTCCCCCGCCCTGCAGGTCACGCCGTCGACCCCGCCGATGTACCTCGCCACCGGCGTGGTGGACCTCGTCCCGCGGGAGCAGGCCTTCGAGATGGCCAACGCCTTGAGCACGAACGGCATCGCGTCGGAGATCCAACAGGTCGCCGGGACGCAGCACGCGGACTCGATGCGCGGCGTCGCGCTGCAGCCCACGTTCGACTTCTTCACGAAGTACCTGATCGCCGGCGCCGATCCGCACGTCGCCCCCGGGACGCCGCCGACGCTGGTGGCCGGCTCCGTGCCCCTGCCGCCGGTCGGTCCCGACGGGAAGCTCCCTGTCCCCGCCATCCCCGACGTCGCCACGCGCACCGGCCTCTACGGCTGGGCGTGGCGGCACCGCTTCGCGGTCGCGGCCGGCGCGGCCGGCGTCCTCGTCGTCCTGCTGATCGGGCTCCGCACGCGGCGGCGCCGACGCCGCCGGGCACCCGCGCCGTGATGCCTACCCGAGGTGCGCCGTGTCGTTGAACGACGTCAGCGACGGGCCCCGCTCGGAGACCGCCACCCGCGTGATCGACGCCGGGGCCAGGAACATGCGCCAGGCGACCTCGTCACCGACGCCGAGCGCCCACGCGACGGCGGCCTTGATGGGCGACACGTGCGACACCACCACCACGTTCTCGTCGTGGGCGACGGGGGCGAGCGCATCGAGCGCGGCGCGGACGCGCGCCCCCAAGGCCGCGATCGACTCACCGTTCGGCGGCGCGAACGACGAGTCGACCCGCCAGCTCTTCCAGATCGAGGACGGCACGTCCGCCAGGGGCAGACCGTCGTAGTCCCCGTAGTCGAGCTCGAGCCACTGCTCGTCGAGCTCGACCGCCACCCCGCAGCGCCGGCCGATCGCCTCGGCGGTCGCCCGCGTCCGTCCCAGCGGGCTCGCCACGATCCGCCCGATGCCCCCGATGCCGTCGCGCCCTGGATGACCGTCGGCCAGCGCCGCCGCGACCGCCTCCGCCTGCTGCACCCCGAGCTCGTCGAGCTCGGGGTCGAGCCGGCCGAGCAACAAGCCCGACGCGTTCGCCGCCGTGCGCCCGTGGCGGACCAGGATCAACATGGGCGGGCTCCCGTCGACGGGCTCACGGCGCAGGCTCGCGAGGAAGGTGGCCGGTCTCGAGGAACACCTTGCGGTGCTCGGGGTCGGCGAGGCCGAAGGTCACGTACGACCACACGAGGCACGCCGCCCCGATGGCCTCGAGCACCAGCGTCACCGCGAGCCCCCGATCGAGCTCGGGCAGCGCCCCGCTGGTGAAGGCAAGACCGAAGAACGGCCACCAGAACACCTCGGTCTGGGTCCACACCCCGTCGAGCACGAGGTGCATCATCACCCCGATCGGCAGGCTGATCCACCGCCGCCGCACCAGCCGCCGCTTCTGCGTCGCCAGCATCACCACCGCCAGCAGCGCGACGGCGAACAGCAGGGTGTGCAGCACCCGAGGCCCGCCGAGCACGACCTCACCCAGCGGCAGCACCGACCCGACCATGATGAGCCGGTAGTCCAGTGCCGGGCTGCGGAACACGAACCACACGAACACGACGCTGACGCCGGCGAACCACAGGAACACCCCGGTCTCGTTCCGTCGCGCTCAGTGGATCAGGATGCGACCGCACTCGTCGCACAGCACGAGCGCATCGGGGGGCATCTTGCGGATGCGGTCGAGCGCCATCGACGACAGCGACAGGTGGCAGCCGTGGCAGTTCGTGCCGACCAGGCGAGCGACGGCGATGCCGGCGAACTGCGGGCGCAGGCGGTCGTACTCGGCCACCAGGTCGGCCGGCACGGCGGGCAGGGCCTCCACGCGCTCGGCCCGCACCTTCTCCTGCTCGGCGCTGACCTCGGCCTCGACCTCGGCGAGGGCGACCGTGGCCGCCTCACCCTCGCGCTCGAGCTCGCCCTGCCGCGCGGCCAGCGCCGCGAGCCGCTCGTCGAGCGGCTCGGCCTGCTCCATCAGCTCGATGACCTGGTCCTCGAGCACGGTCTGGCGCCGCTTCAACGAGTCGTAGTCGTCTTGCAGCGCCTGCAGCTCCTTGGGTGCCGTGACGCTGCCGGAGTAGAGCTTCTTGTTCACGTCGGTGGCGTGGTCCTCGACCGTCGCCACCTCGTCCTCGATCCGCTTCTGCTCCCGCGCGAGCGCGTCACGCTCGGCTTGCACCGCGTCGAGCTCCTTGCGGTTCGCCGCCTGCGCCGCGCCGTTGGCGGCGACGGCGTCGCGCTCGGGCAGGTGCGCGTAGCGGTGCTCGAGCTGGTCGATCTGGATGTCGATCTCCTGCAGGTGCAGCAGCGCATCGAAGCCGCTCATGCGCGGGCTCCGGCGATCGTCGTGCTCTCTGCCGACGGGCGTCGCTCAGCGACCACCGTTGCCTCCCCGGTTGCCGTTGTTGTTCCCGTTGCCGTTGTTGTTCCCGTTGCCGTTGTTGCCGTTGCCGTTGTTCCCGACGGCGCCGCCGCCGTTCTGGCTGTTGTCGCCGAGGCCCCGGGCATTGCGCGGCGCACGCGTGTTGGCGCACTTCGGGAACGGGATCGGCGTGCGGTTCTCGTGGTACGTCTGGTTGAACTGCTGCCAGATGCGCGCCGGGAAGACGCCACCGAAGTTCTCGGCGCCGCCGAGGTACTCGATGTTGTCGGTCTCGTTCTCGGGGTTGCCCATCCACACCGCGGTCGTGAGGTACGGCGTGAAGCCGACGAACCACGTGTCGGCGCCGGCGTCGGTCGTGCCGGTCTTGCCCGCCGCCTCTTGGCGGTTCAACCGGGCGCGGGTGCCGGTGCCCGACTTGGTGTTCTCGTTCAGGATCTGCGTCGCCAGGCAGGCCGTCTGCTGCGACACGGCCCGGGTGCCCGACGGCGTGTGCTGGTAGATGATCTGGCCGTAGCGGTCCTCGATCTTCGTGACGAGGTGGTACGGCTCGTGCACGCCGCCGTTGGGGATGGTCGAGTACGCCGACGCCATCTCGATCGGTGTGGTGTTGAACGTGCCCAGCGTCAGCGACGGCACGGCCAGCAGGTCGGAGGTGATGCCGACCTTGCGGGCGGTCTCGATGACGTTCTGGGGCCCCACCACCAGGTTCAGTCGCACGAAGGCGCCGTTCGACGAGGCGGTGGTGACGCTCGTGAGGTTGCCGCCGACCCCGTCGATCTTGTACGGCTGCCCGCCCGGGTTCGGGAACGTGCCGCCGCCGCCGATGCTGTCCTGCGGGACGTTGCCCTGCTCGAGCGCCGTCAGCAGCGTGTAGGTCTTGAACGACGACCCCGTCTGGCGCCCGGGCTGGTGCGTGGCGATGTCGTACTTGAACTTGTCGAAGCCCGGGCCGCCCACGATGACGCGCACGGCACCGGTCTGCGGCTCGACCGCCACCATCGCCCCGACCACGCCCTTGTCGTTGGGCGGCACGATCGACGCCACCGCGTTCTCCGCCACGCGCTGGGCCTGCGGATCGAGCGTGGTGGTCACCTTGAGGCCCCCGCCGAACACGTTGTTGTAGCGGGTCTGGTAGTCGGCGCCGAGGTTGAACTTCGGGTCGTTCAGCAGCTGCTGCTTGACCTCCTCGGCGAAGTACCCCTGCTCCTCGGGCAGCTGCAGGTTGCCGCACCCGGTGGAGTTCGCGTCGGACACCTGGCACGTCGACGTCGGGAGCGGCGCGTTGGAGAGCGTGCGGCTCTCGGCGAGCGTGATCTTGTTCAGGTGGACGAGGCGGTCGAGCACGGTCTGGCGCCGCTTGCGCGCCGCTTCGGGGTGCAGGGTCGGGTCGTTGCCGACCGGGTTGGAGATGAGCCCGGCGAGCATCGAGCCCTCGGCCCAGCTCAGCTCGTTGACGGGCTTGCCCCAGTACGTCTCGGCGGCCGCCTGCACGCCGTAGGCGCCCGAGCCGAAGTACACCGTGTTCAGGTACTTGTTGAGGATGACGTCCTTGGCGACCTTGGTCGGATCGGGCGCACCGTTCTTCTCGGCGATGTCGGCCAGCTTCTGCTCGAGGCGGATCGCGATCGACGCCTCCTTCGACTTGCGGTCGAAGTCCTGGTTCGAGTTCAGGATCGCGTTCTTCACCAGCTGCTGGGTGATGGTCGATGCACCCTGCTCGATCGCGCCCGCGGACACGTTCTCGACCAACGCCCGGAAGTTCGCCTTCACGTTGACGCCGCCGTGGTTGTAGAAGTCGGCGTCCTCGATGGCGAGCACGGACTCGATCACCGGCGGCGGCACGACGTCGAGGGTCACCGGCATGCGGTTCTCCTTGCCGTGCAGCGTCGAGATCGTCGAGCCGTCGCTGGCGTAGATGTACGAGCGCACCGCGTAGGAGTCGAGGGCGTTGAGATCGATGTCGTCGTCGACGGACCGGTTCGCCGTCGCGATGTCGTGCCCGTAGGGCGCGACCAGCACGACCGTGCCGGCGATCAGGCAGCCGGCGACGGCGATGACGAGGATGAGTCGGAGCAGGCTTCGCACAGCTCCACGAATCTACAGGTCGCACCGCAGGACTCCGAGTCAGCCCCCGCCACCGGCGGCCGACCCGAACGCCGCAGGCCGGCGATAGGTTGCCTGCGCCCGGCTGGCACCGCGCCGGGCCTCACGAGGGGGACGACACCACCAATGGCGCAACCACGCACGTTTCGGTTCGGGATCCAGGTCAGCAACGCGGCGGACGGGCCCTCCTGGGCTGCGCTCGCCCGCAAGGTCGAGGAGCTCGGCTACTCCACGCTCCACATGCCCGACCACTTCGGGGACCAGCTCGCGCCGATGCCCGCCATCATGGCCGCGGCCGACGCCACCACCGACCTGCGCGTCGGTGCGCTGGTGTTCGACAACGACTACAAGCACCCCGTCGTGTTCGCGAAGGAGATCGCCACCGTCGACGTGCTCTCGGGCGGTCGCGTCGAGCTGGGCGTCGGCGCGGGGTGGATGAACACGGACTACGCGCAGTCGGGCATCCCCCACGACAGCGCCAAGGTGCGCATCGATCGCATGGAGGAGGGCATCAAGGTCATGAAGGGCCTGTTCGCCGACGGGCCCTTCACCCACACCGGCACCCACTACACGATCACCGGGATGGAGGGGCTGCCCAAGCCGGCCCAGCGACCGCACCCGCCGCTGCTGATCGGGGGCGGCGGCAAGCGCGTGCTCAGCATCGCCGCCCGGGAGGCCGACATCATCGGCATCGCGCCCGCGGCCAAGACCGGCAACGTCGACGCGGAGACGGCGAAGGACACCACGAACGAGGCGACCGCCCGCAAGATCGGCTGGATCAAGGAGGCGGCCGGTGCCCGGTTCGACGACATCGAGCTCAACTGCCTCGTGTTCGCCGTGATCGTCACCGACGACGTCGCCGGCAACGCCGACCTCATGGGTCAGCTGTTCGGCGTCAGCGCCGACGAGGTCATGCAGAGCCCGCACGTGCTCATCGGCAGCGTCGAGCAGATCGCCGACGAGCTGGTCGAGCGGCGCGACCGCTTCGGGATCTCCTACGTGGTGGTGCAGGCCGACGCGCTCGACGCGTTCGCCCCCGTCGTGGCCCGCCTGACGGGCACGTGAGCCCCACCGGCCGCCGCCCGGGGGCGCACCCCCCGTCGACCACGCTCGCCTTCTGCGGGGCAGGTCACATCAGTGGCGTGCACGGCCTCGCCGCGAAGGCACTGCCCGCCCTGGCGGTCACCCACGTCGCCTCCCGCACGCCGGCGCGCGCCGCCGAGCGGGCCGAGCAGCTCGGTGCGCGACCGTGTCGGTACGACGACCTGCCGGCGGGCGCCGACATCGTGCTCGTCTCCACCCCACCGGCCCAGCACGCCAACGACGTGATGCGCGCGTTGCAGGGTGGCGCCGCGGCGATCGTGGAGAAGCCGTTGACCACCACCCTGGACGAAGCGGACCAACTGGTCGAGGCGGCCGCACGGTCGGGTGGCCGCATCGGCTACGCCGAGAACCTGGCGTTCGCCCCTGTCGTGCGCCGCGCCGTGCAGCGCATCGGCGAGCTGGGCCCCCTGCAGCTGCTCGCGCTGCGCACGTTGCACACCCGGCCGACCTGGGGCGGCTTCCTGCGCGCCGACTGGGGAGGCGGCGTGCTGTTCGACCTCGGCCCGCACCCGATCGCGGTGGCGCTGCTGCTCGCCGCCCCGGCGCGACCGACGTCGGTCGCGGCGGAGCTTCAGGACGCGCCGGGCATCGAGGTCGACGACCATGCCGACGTCACCCTCGAGTTCGACTCCGGCCTGCGGGCGACCTTCGTGGTCAGCTGGCGACAGGGGCCCGACGAGGCCGTGTCCGACATCCAGGCGTCCAGCGCGACCGGCGTGCTGCGCATCGAGCTCTTCCCGAACTTCGGGCTCGAGATCGACGGCGAGCCCGTCGCCCTCCCGGCCCTGCGCCCGGGCCTGCCCAGCCCGCAGCTCGAGCGCATGGGGTACCTCGACCAGCTCGAGGGCCTCTGCGCCGACCTCACCGCCGGACGCGAGCCGATGATGGACGCCGCCTTCGGGCGCGACGTGCTCGACGTCGTGTGCGGCGCCTACGCCTCGGCCGGTCGCGGCGGCCGGCCCGTGCCGCTCCCCTTCGCGGGCCCCCGCGACCGCACCCCGCTGCAGCTCTGGCGCGCCCCCGCGAGCTGAGCCCCGCGCCGCGCGGGAGATGCCCTCCTCCGGCCCACGGTTGCGTTACCTGCAGTAACTGTTACTGTCGGTAACAGTGCCTGCCCCCGCCGACCGCTCCCGCCCAGGACCCCCGCCCTCCGGCACCGATCGGGCCGCGGCGCGCGCCGCGACCCGGGAGGCCCGGCACCGGGAGCTGCTCGACGCCGCCGTCGAGCTCGTGCGCCGCGACGGCCCGTTCGTCACGATGGAGCAGATCGCCACCGAGTGCGGGATCACGAAGCCGATCATCTACCGCCACTTCGGCGATCGCGACGGCCTGCTCCTCGAGATCGCCATGCGCTTCGTCGATCAGCTCGCCGCGGAGCTCCTGCCGATGACCGCCGACGAGCGATCGGCTCGCGAGGTGCTCGTCGCGACGATGGACGCCTACCTCGCGCTCATCGAGCGCGACACGAACCTCTACCGGTTCCTCTCCGACAACGCCGGCACCGAGAAGCGCGACGTCATCACCCGACTGATCGCCGAGGAGGTCGCCCTCGTGCTCGAGCGGCGCCTCGACCGGGCCGGGCTCGACGGCACGGCGGGACGCCCGTGGGCGTACGGCCTCGTCGGCATGGTGCACTTCGCGGGCGACTGGTGGAGCGAGCAGAAGCCCGTGTCGCGGGCCGAGCTGGTCGATCGCCTCATCACGCTCGCCTGGGACGGCCTCGGCAGCGTCGGGCTCGACGATCCGCCGCCGGCGCGGGCGACGCGGGCGACGACCGCAGTCGCCGACCGCACCCTGTCGACAGACCCGTCCCGCAAGCCACCACGCAACCCATCACGCAACCCGTCACGCAACCCGTCACGCAACCCATCACGAACCGAGGAGACCTGATGACCGTCACCGATCCCGCGCCGAGCCCCGCCCCGACCGGTGGCCACCTGAACGTCGACGCCGACGTGATCACCGACTTCACGTGGAGCTACGTCCAGTCGCGACCGGCGCTCACGAAGCTGTACGAGAAGGGCAAGGTCTCGCAGTGGAACGCCACCACCGACATCGACTGGACGCCCGAGGTCAACTTCGGCGAGATGGGTGAGGACGTCGACGAGGCCGAGCGCCAGATGCTCGACCAGTTCATGGGGTTCAGCGACGAGTCGTCGCCGTTCGCGAAGTTCAACGAATCCGAGATGAACATGCTCGGCTGGAACTTCCAGTCGTGGATGGTGAGCCAGTTCATGCACGGTGAGCAGGGCGCGCTGGTGGCGACCGCCCGCCTGGTCGAGACGGTGCCCGACATCGACTCGAAGTACTACGCCGCGAACCAGGTCGCGGACGAGGCGCGCCACGTCGAGGCCTACGCGCGCTACCTCAACGACAAGCTCCAGGACAGCTACCCGATCAGCAAGCCGCTCGAGTCGCTGCTCGTCGACATCATGACCGAGAAGCGGTGGGACATCACCTACCTCGGCATGCAGATCATGGTCGAGGGCCTGGCGTTGGCGGCCTTCGGTCTGGGCAACATCCTCTTCCGCGACGAGATCATCAAGCAGATCACCGACTACGTGATGCGCGACGAGGCCCGCCACGTGGCCTTCGGCGTGCTCTCGCTGAAGGACTTCTACCCGCAGCTCACGAGCGCCGAGATGGCCGAGCGCGAGGAGTTCCTGCTCGAGGCCACCGACCTCATGTACCAGCGGTTCCTGCTCGAGCAGGTGTGGGATCGCATCGGCATCGACGTCGAGGCCGGCAAGGCGTGGGCGAGCAACAACCCCCTGATGGTGATCTTCCGGCAGATGTTGTTCTCGAAGATCGTCCCCAACATCAACAAGCTGGGCCTGATGACGCCGCGGGTGCGCGAGCAGTTCGTCGACCTGCAGGTGATCCAGTGGGAGCACTTCCCCGACTCGGCCACCGAAGAGCTCGGCGCCGACGCCCTGCTCACCTGAGGCGCGACCATCCGCGTCTCGCGCATGCCGCGTTCGTAGCCTTGGGGATCCATCGGCAGATGGGCGGAGACGAGAAGGGCACGCACATGAGGCAGTTGCTAGAAGCACCGGTCGAGTTCGGTGACACCCAGTTGGCCCCGACCACCGAGCTCGCCGGCTTGGCCGAGCTCGCCACCCTCCACAACCAGGACGATCGACTCGACGCGATCGTGCGCATCGCCGCGGCGATCCACCAGGAGGACCGCGACCGCGCCTACGTGGCCGATCAGCGCGCGGCGGCCCGCGCCGGGTTGCTCGTGCTCCCCAAGCGCGGCTCGTGATCCGACCATCCCCCTGTTGCCCGTGGGGCGCTCCTACGCTGGCAACACCGACAGTTGGCTTCTCGGGCGGAGACCAAAGGTAGGCCTGGCGATGGCAGACACGTACCAGCACATCGATCTCACGACGCTCCAGCGAGTGGAGCAGCTGTTGACCTCAGCCGATCTCGGCACGGGCGACGAGCGGACGAACCGCGCGTCGGGTCCGGCGTCGATGGTCACCTCGGCGCAACCCGCCGAGCTCGTCGTCAACGGCGACCCCATCGCTCCCCTCCCGCAGCGTCGCTGACGCCTCTCCCGCGGCAATCCCACAGGAGCCTCTCTTGAGCGACCCCGCTGACCTCCCCCTGCCCCAGTCCGACCATCGCGACGGCGGTGCCGACCCGTTCGCCTCGGGCGCCGATGCACTCCGCGTCGAGGGGCTCGGTTCGGCGCACGGCAGCGGCGGCGCCAACGGCACCGCGGCGGTCAACGGCGCCGGCGTGGTGAACGGCGCCGGCGTGGTCAACGGCGCCGGCGTCGTCACCGAAGCGGGGACCGGCCCGGCCGCCGCGAGCACCGACGCCGAGACCGGCCCGACCGACAAGGTCATCGACCTCCGCGAGGCAGGCACCACCCGCGTGCGCGTGTCGAAGGACGCCAACCCCTTCAGCACGCTGAGCAAGCAAGAGCGCATGCGGCTCATCGTGCGCGTCCTCTGCGAGATCGTCGCCTACGGCGAGCTCGAGGACAGCGACGAAGCCGACGAGCCCGTGGTGACGCCGGCACGCGACACGGTCGTCGAGCCCTCGGCGACCGATCTGCCGATCAGCAACAACTGACGCTCACTGCGACCCGCGGGTCGGCGACAGAACCCCCGAGACCTCGGCCCGACCGGACGGCGCGACCGGCCGTCAGCGCTTGGTGGTGCGCAACAATCGGCGGCCCGGCAGCTTCTTGTCGCCGTCGGCGGCCTCGTCGCCGCCGCCTTCCTCGGCTGCCGCATCGGCTTCCGCGCTGCTCCCGACGGGGACGGGCCACACCGCACGGGCGAGTGGCCAGTGCCGGGTCTCGGCTTCGGATCGGGGATCGCTGGGCTTGAGCCGGTTGTCCTCCTGCATCGCGACGAGCAGGCACAGGACCCGGATGATGACCTTCTTCTTGGCCGCCTTGTCGAGGCGGTCGTAGTCGGTGATCTGGCCCGGACGGCGCGGCACCGACTCGTTGAAGAACGTGAGCTCTTCGAGGCGGGCCGCCGGGTTCACCTGCTCTTCGTCCTCGTCCACGCGCTCGACCAGATCGGCCAGCACCTCGTCGATGTCGCGGTCTTCGAGGTTCGCCTGCTCGACCAGCTCGGCCGCGACCTCCGCGATGCCCACCTGCCGCGCCTTCGCGCGGTTCACCAACGCCTTGAGGATGTGATCGACGGGATCGGCCTCGGGCTCGGGCTCGAGCACGAACTGCACCGGCGGCGGTGTCGTGCCGCTCGCGACCTCGGCTTCGATGGCCTCGCGCTCGTCTTCGGCGTCCGGCTCGGTCGGCGCGCTGGCCGCCGCCGGTTCGTCGACGACCGTCGTGGCCGGCGCGTCGTCTTCTTCGATGCGGCCGAGGTCGCCCGAGATCTGCGCTTCGTACAGCGCCGCGAACACGTCGGGCTTCTCGTCGTCCGACGCCGTCCCGTCGTCCGCCGCGTCCGCCGTGACGTCGAACGTGGCGATCGGGGCCGCGTCGGCGTCGATGGCCGCAGCGTCGACGCTCTCCGGCTCGGTCTCGGCCTCGAGCGCCGGCTCCAGCTCCGGTTCCGGCTCTGCAGGCTCGGGCTCGAGCACCGGCTCGGCCTCGGGCGCCGCCTCGAGCACGGGTTCGGGCTCCGGCTCGACCACCGGCTCCGGTTCGGGCTCTGGTTCGGGCTCAGGTTCCGCGACGGCCACCGGTTCCGGCTCGGGCTCCGGTTCCAGGAAGTTCGCCAGCGGTGTCGGCGCGTCGGCCGTCGAGTCCGCGGCCGGCGCCGGCACGTCGGGGGCCTTGTCGGGAGCCTTGTGGGGGGCATTGTCGGGGCCGTTGTCGATCGCTTTGACGGGCCGCTGCCCTGGCACGCGCAGGCGGGACACGACCGCGTCGTCATCGTCGTCGTCGTCCGTCGCCCGTGCCACCGGGGCCGGGGTGCTGACAGGCTGGACGCGCGCCCGCACGAGGGGCTCGGGGGCGTCGTCCGCCGCGACGGGCGGGGGCGCCGGCGCCACCGGCTCGGGGTCCGCAGCACGTTCGGGTTCGGGTTCGGGTTCGGGTTCGGACGCGAAGGGAGGCAGCGGGTCGTCGGAGATGACCGAGAGATCGGGCGCCGCCTCGAACGGCGACGGCTCGCGCGGCTCCTCGACCGGCTCCTCGACCGGTTCCTCGACGGTGAGCGCCTCGGCGACGTCGGGGCCGGCTCCCGGGACGGCGGTGACGTTCGTGTGCTGCTCGAGCCGCTCGCTCAGGGTCTGGGCCGGCGCCTCGGTTGCCGTCGGCCGCGCCGGCACGGACATCATGCCGTCGTCGCCACCCGACCGGCCTCCGGCGCTGCCCCCCGAGCTCCCCCCCGAGCTCTTCGACTTCATCATGAGCGCGAAGCCGACGCCGCCCACGATCACCACCAGGATCAGGACCCCAAATATCATCGACGCACCCAGATTCCCGACCAAGGGAACCTTGCCCTTCGGCCCTTTCGCGTTCGCCCACTTCCCGAAGGACCGCCGCGCCAGGCGGGGCGGTCCACTACTCCGGGGGGTGTTTTACCGGAGATCCGCGGGGGCTGCTAGGCCACAGCATCCATGCTGGTCAGAGGGGGTGCGCGGCGACGGTCCGGCGTGGTCAGCACCCCGTCGTGCGCCGCCGCGGCGCCACGGAGCGCGGCGGGAACGGTGCCGTCAGGCGTTGGCGCGGAGCTTGTCCTTCAGGTCGTCCCACAGATCCGCCGAGCCGCCACCCGCCGAGAAGATCTGCACGGCCTTCCACTCGGGGGCCTCGTAGTCCACCGGCGCATCGTCGACCGGCACCTCGACCCCGTCGACCCCGACCTGGAGCGTGGGGTACGCCGCGGCGTCGACGCCGGCCCGCAGGATCATGCGGATCTGGCTCTCCTTGCCATCCGCCCCTGCGATCATGTTGAAGGTCCAACGCTCCATGACGCCGATTCCTCTCGTGTGCCTCGACCCGACGGTCTCGGGTGCCGCCGCCCTCTGCCCACCCTCATCGGCCGGTGGGGTGGGCCATTCAAGTGAATCGCGGCGTCAGGCGTCAGGCGTCAGGCGTCAGGCGTCAGGCGTCAGGCTCGCCCGGCGCGTCCTCACCGGCCGTGGCGGCGCCCGGCGCCGGTGCGCCGGCTCGCGGGTGGTCCAGCGGGAACTCGATGGAGTCCGCCGTGGAGCGCAGCAGCTGGGCCAGGCCGTTCACCAGCAGCTGTGGCTGGCCGCCGTCGATCGCGTACTGCCGCAGGATCGGGCGCACGTCGCTGCTGACGAAGTCGCCGAACACCTTGACGAAGCCGGCGGCGATGACGCTGCCCTCCTGCGAGTCGTTGAGCACCGCCCGCTCGATGACCAGCGGGTCCAGCGCTGCCATGTCGCCCTCGTCCATCGCTCCCCTGCCTCTCGTCGCAACGCCCGGACCGCCCGGGCTCCCCGCCTCCCGCCGAACGCTACGCGCGATGCCCGGCCGTTGTCGCGTTTCCCGTCCGGCTCCCCTCCCGTGACGTGGTGCGGCGTGGTGTGGCGGGTGTTCTCGCTCGCGCGCGCCCTGTTCTACGATGCCAGGCGACGCACGCCACCCGCCCGGAGCACCAATGGACGCAGTCATCCTGTACGAGAGCCTCACCGGCACGACCCACCGGGCCGCGCAGCTGATCGGCGACGGCTTCTACGACCACCAGATCGGTACGCAGCTGTTCAACGTGAACGCCGTGGATCCCGACGCAGTGGCGGCGGCGGATCTGGTCATCGTCGGCACCTGGACCGACGGCATCCTGATCGTCGGCCAGAAGCCCGCTCGCAAGAAGAAGCTGAAGGCGCTCCCCCGCCTCGACGGCAAGCCGTGCCTCGTCTACTGCACGTATGCGATCCACCCGGGCAACACGATCAAGAAGCTGACCAAGATCGTCGGCGAAGACCTGGGCGGCAACGTCCTCGGCGGTCTCACGATCCGCCGCGACCACCTCGAAGAAGACACCGCCGCGTTCGTCGCCGGCGCTGTCGAGGCCATCGTCAAGTAGGCCGCCGCCGACGCGGAGCGCCCGCGCCGCCCCTACCGGGGGCGACGCGGGGCCCGAGGACCTGCGGTTCGCCGAGGGGCGAGCCGACCTACTTGCCGACCT
>CAYUOL010000021.1:32031-37154 GCA_964446345.1 uncultured Iamiaceae bacterium
GCCGACCTACTTGCCGACCTTGTTGCACTCGACGGTCAGGTAGTTGGTGATGGCGTCGTTCGCCTTGGTGAACTGGTCGCTGCTGAGGAAGTCGGCGACCTCGGTGACCGAGTTCGCTCCCTTGAGGCCGGACTCGATCGTCTCGATGTCGTCCGCGATCGACGACGGGACGTTCGCCTTCATGTCGTCGAGGGCGCTCTGGATCTTGGCCTTGTCGGCGTTGCTGACCTGTCCGCCCATGAGGGGCGTGAAGAGCCCGGTGTAGGCGGTCGCCATGTCGATGCACTTCTGGGCGTCGCCGAGGGTCTTGTTGATGTCACCACCCGGGACGGAGACGTTGCCCGGGATCGTGATCGAGCTGGACGAGTCGCCGTCCTCGGCCGGCTTCGTCGACGTCGTGGCGCCCTTCTTGTCGCTGGACTTCTCGCTCGTCGTCGCCTTGTCGCCGCTGCTGGCCTGAGCTGCCGTGGTGGCGGTGGTCGAGGTCGTGTCGGACTTCGAGCATCCCGCCAGGGCGGCGACGGCGATGGCGAGGGCGGCGACGGGGACGGCGATGCGCTTCATGCAGGGCTTCCTTCGTGTGTGCGAGTGCGGGACGGCCGCGAATCGGGCCTCGAGGGCCCGTAGCGTGCCATGCCGTCCGCGATGCGCCCTGAGTAGCCGCTACTCATATGCGGCTGATCGGAGGACCGCCGGACCCCGCGTGGGCTACCGGGCCCACCGGTAGCATCCGCACCCATGCGCTTCTCGATCTGGCCCAACCTGCAACAACCGTGGGAAGAGGTCGCGGCGATCGCGCACCACGCCGACACGACGGGGTGGGACGGGGTCTACCTGGCCGATCACTTCATGGGCGACGCCGGCGGGTTCGGCCCCGTCGAGACGCCGACGTTCGAGGCCACGGCGGGCATCGCCGCCCTCGCCGCATCGACGAGCACGGTGCGGCTCGGCACCCTCGTGCTCGGCATGACCTACCGCCACCCGGCGGTCGTGGCCAACTGGGCGGCCACCGTCGACCACATCAGTGGCGGGCGCCTGCTCCTCGGGGTGGGGGCGGGCTGGCAGGTGAACGAGCACGAGCAGTACGGCATCGAGCTCCCACCCGTGAAGCAGCGCGTCGATCGGTTCGCCGAGGGCGTGCAGGTGCTCAACGGCCTCTTGCGGACCCCTTCGACCACGATCCACGGTGACTGGTACGAGCTCACCGACGCCGTGTGCGAGCCCAAGCCCGTGCAGACGCCGCTCCCCCTGCTCATCGGCGGCAAGGGCGATCGCATGCTCGGCATCGTCGCCCGCCATGCCGACGAGTGGAACATGTGGTCGACCCCGCAGACGATCGCCGAGCGCGGCGCCGAGCTGCGCCGCCGCTGCGAGCAGATCGGCCGCGATCCGGCCGAGATCGCGTGGTCGACCCAGGCCGTCGTCATGCTGACCGACGACGAAGGCGCGGCGCGCCGGTTCGAGGAGGCACTCGCGCCGAGGCCGGCGATCGGGGGCCCGGTGGCGCGCGTGGCGGAGGTGGTCGCGGGATGGCGCGACGCCGGGGTCGCCGACGTGATCATCCCCGACTTCGTCCTTGGTCGGGGCGCCGCCAAGCGCGACGCCATGGACGCACTGATCGAGCACCTCGGCCCGCAGTTCCGCTGAGTCGGCGGGCCCCCCGTCGATGGGCCGCACGGGCCTCATGAGATACTGACGGCGTGGACGCGACGTCCGGCTCCGACGGGGAGCCGCCGAGGGGCGACGAGGCGCCGGGCGGCCCGAGCCCTGCGTGGCTGCACGACGTTCCCGCCCCGCTGCTCGTCCTGTCCGGGCTGACGGTGCTCGACGCGAACCGTGCCGCCGCGGCGGAGCTCGGCCGCCCGGTCGCCGACGTGCTGGGCGCGAGCCTCCTCGCGTCGTGCCGGGCCGGCGAGCGCGACGCCCTGCGGGAGGCGCTGGCGCAGCTCGAGCGGGGGACGACGGGCGAGGAGCGACGGGTGACGATCAGCGTCGCCTCGGGATCGACCACCCGCGCCGACTCGTTCTTCGAGCTCCGGCTCCGCCCGATCGCAGGCGAGCCCGGCCGCGCGCTGGCGCTCGTGGTCGACGTGACCGAGCAGCACCGCCTCGACGCGGCCGTCGCGGCGCTCGCCAACGCAACGGTCGCCCTGGACGCGTCCGCGAACATGACGTGGCGCCCGTTCGGCAACGCCCGCCGCTTCGCGGTCGCGGACGAGGAAGCGCTGGGCGTGCCCGTGCTCGAGTGGATCCATCCCGACGAGCTCCCGCACATGCTCGAGGTCTTCGCGGGCCTCATCGCGGTCCCGGGCTCGCGCGCCACCGAACTGGTGCGCATGCGCCATCCCTACGTCGAGGACGGGTGGCTCAACTCGCGCATCACCGGCGTGAACCTGCTCGACGACCCGGCCATGCGCGCCGTCGTCGTGCGCACCGAGGACGCGGCGCCCGTCGATCTGGTCGACGACCTGACCAACACGACCGGGCCGTTCCGGTCGCTGGCCGAGGTCACCCCGGTCGGCATCGTCGTCACCGACCGGGAGGGTCGCATCCTCTACCGCAACAGCCTGGCGCGCGAGCTCCTCGGCCTCGCCCGCCGCGCGCCCGCCGAGACGCCTCCCGAGGACTGGCTGGCCGGGCTCCCCTCCCCCGCGGCGGCCCAGCTGCAGACCTTGCTCGGCGAGGCGCGCGACGAGCTGCGCTACGGCACCGCCGTCATCTCGTTGCGCCCGCACGGAGACGACGGACCGACTCGTGAGGGACCGGCTCCTGAGGGACAGGCCCCTGCAGGACCGGCCCCTGAGGCGCCGCCGGCGGGGAGCGCGGCGCCGACGTGGCTGCGCGTCGACGTCGTGCCGCAGGTCGACGAGCAAGGCCGTTCGTTCGGGCTCATCGCGACGCTGCTCGACGTCACGGCCGAGACCGAAGCGCGCCAGCAGCTCGCAGACGCGCAGGACCGGCTGTGGCACCTGGCGACGCACGATCCGCTCACCGGGCTGGCCAACCGCGTGCTCTTCCTCGATCGCCTCGGCACGGCCTTGGCGCAGCGAGCGGACCACGGTGGCGCGGTGGCGCTGCTGTACGGCGACCTCGACGGCTTCAAGCCCGTCAACGACCTGCACGGCCACAGCGTCGGCGACGACGTGCTGCGCATCGTCGCCCAACGGCTCCGGCAGGTGACCCGGCCCGAAGACGTCGTCGGCCGCTTCGGCGGCGACGAGTTCCTCGTGCTGTGCACCGGCTTCTCGTCGCCGGAGGAGATCGAGTCCCTCGCCCGCCGCCTCGCCGAGGCCGTGCAGCAACCGATGGCGATCGGCGACCTGATCGTGCGCGTCGGCATGACGGTCGGGGTCGCGTTCGCCACCGCGGACACCGTGGTCGACGACCTCATCGTCGACGCCGACAACTCGATGTACGCGGGCAAGGCGGCGTCGCGACGCCCCTGATCCGCCCCCGAGGGACCGCCCACCACCGCTGCCAGTGACCGCTGTGTGACAAAACTGCAGCGCCGGCGGCGATGGTCGGGCCGGTGCCTCCCAGTACCGTGGCACGAACGACCACGGTCGGTCCTGCCGCGCTGGGGAGCGCGGCCCGACCATGAGCCTCACCTGGGGGAAGCAACGATGAGCCGGACGGATGCCGACATCCTCGGACGCAACGAGGTGGACGATCTCGACGCGATCCTGGCGATGAGCAACACCGAGGTCGACGAGGCCCTGCACGTCGTGCAGGACAACGCCGCGGCGATCTTCACGTGGGACTACGAGAAGGGCCGCCGGCCGGCGCTCAACAAGCTGTACGAGAAGGCCAAGCACTCGATGTGGAACGGCGAGACCGACCTGCCGTGGGAGCTCGAGGTCGACCAGGAGAAGTTGGCGGCCGAGAGCCCGCTCACCCCGACGGTGGAGGGCTTCGCCGAGCTGGGCATCGACTTCAGCGGCACGCCCTTCGGCTCGTGGACGAACAAGGAGTGGCTCGACTACCAGATCGAGTCGCAGAACTGGGGCCTCAGCCAGTTCATGCACGGTGAGCAAGGCGCGCTGGTGTGCACCGCGAAGATCGTCGAGACCGTCCCGTGGATCGATGCCAAGTACTACGCGTCGACCCAGGTGATGGACGAGGCCCGCCACGTCGAGGTGTTCGCCAAGTACCTCGACACCAAGATGAGCGGGCACTACCCGATCAACCACCACCTGCGGATGCTGCTCGACGACATCATCGAGGACAGCCGGTGGGACATGACCTACCTCGGCATGCAGATCATGGTCGAGGGGCTCGCGCTCGCCGCCTTCGGCATGGCGTACCAGACCACGCCCGATCCGCTGCTGCGCCAGCTCCTGCGCTACGTCATGTCCGACGAGGCCCGCCACGTCGCGTTCGGCGTGCTCTCGCTGAAGGAGTACTACGCCGAGCTCACGGACGCCGAGCTGCGCGAGCGCCAGGAGTTCGCGTTCGAGGCGGCGGTGCGCATGCGCGACCGCTTCCTGCAGCAAGAGGTGTGGGACCGCATGGGCATCGACAAGCGCAAGGTCATGAACCTCATGCTGCAGATCCCGCCGGAGGAGATGATCTTCCAGCAGATGCTCTTCTCCAAGATCGTCCCCAACTGCAAGAAGCTCGGGCTGCTCGACGCCTCGGGCGGTTGGCTGCGCAAGAAGTTCGAGGAGATCGGCGTCATCCAGTTCGAGGACTGGGTCGACACGGGCGAGGAGTACCTCACCTTCGACGCCGTGACGCAGGACCGCGAGGCCGCCGCCGCGAGCTGAGCGCACGCAAGGACGACCTTCTGGTCGCGACGTGGCGTCGCGCCCGACGCCACGTCGCGACCGGAACGTCGTGGTTCAGGGGCCGGGCGTGCGGACGGACTCGACGAACGCCACGACGGCGTCGTTGAACAGGTCGTTGCGATCACCGGCGACCATGTGCCCGGCGCCGGCGACGTCGACCAGGCGCGCGTGGGGCACGAGCCGGAGCAGCTCCTGCGCGCCCTCCTCGCTGAGCAGGTCGCTCATGCGGCCCCGGACGAGCAACGTCGGGATCGTGATCGTCGCGGCGGCGCGCTGCAGCCGCTGGCCGTCGACCAGGCTCGCGCGGTCGTTCGGGTCGCCGATGGCCCCGGGGGC
>CAYUOL010000022.1:0-36561 GCA_964446345.1 uncultured Iamiaceae bacterium
CCGCCCCGCCACCCCCGGCCGCGCCCGCCCCGCCCCCGCCCCCGATGCCGGGGACGCGCGTGCCCGGCCCCCCGCCGCGCGCCGCCGTCACGCCGCGTGCGCAACGCACCCGCCGTCCCTACAAGGCCCCGTCGCGCCCGTTCCGCGCCCTCATCATCCTCGTCGGCGGGGTGCTCACGGCGCTCGTGCTGTCGATCGGCTCGCTCACGATCGCCGACACGATGGGCCGCGCCGTCGACACCGCGGCCGTCTCGTTCCCGGCGGGCGTCCGCAAGGTGGTCATCGACGTCGACCACGGCTCGATCGAGCTGCGGGGCAGCGAGCGCGCCGACATCCGGGGCGAGCGCACGGTCACCCGCGGGATGCAGGTGCCCGCGTACGAGGAGACGATCAGTGGCGACACGCTGACGATCGAGTCGGCGTGCCCGGTCGTGGTGAGCGTGTGGTGCGAGGTGGGCTACAGCCTCGACCTGCCCGATGACGTCGAGCTCGACCTGACCTCCGGCGCCGGCCGCATCGACGCGCGCGGCTTCCGGGGGAAGACCAAGATCAAGTCCGGCGCCGGCTCGGTGCGGGTCGACGACATGGCCGGGTCGCTCGACATGCGCTCGGGGGCGGGCACGATCAACGCCACTCGGCTCACGAGCCCCCTCGTCTCGGGGCTCAGCGGGGCCGGCAGCGTCAACCTCGAGTTCGCGACCGCCCCGCAAGGCGTGAAGGCCCAGGCCGGTGCCGGCTCCGTCGACATCGAGCTGCCGCGCGACGGCGCGACCTACCGCGTGAACACCGACGAGGGCGATTCCCGCATCACCGTGGGCGTCGCCACCGACCCCCAGTCGCCGCGCGTCATCGACGTCAGCTCCGGGGCGGGCTCGGTGCGCATCCACCACCCGGCCTGAGCGCTCGCCGCCCCGGCCGGTGGGAGGCCGCTCGCACCCACGCTCGCTACGCTGCCCCCATGTCGGAGGGGGGCGGATCGCTGCTGGACTGCCTGGAGGCCGACGAGCGTCGTCACCTCCTCGCGCAGACCACGCGGCGCAGGTTCAAGCGTGGTGAGGTGCTCTTCCACGACGGCGACCCGGGCGACACCCTGCACCTGATCGAGAAGGGCCACGTCGCCATCCGCACCGCCACCCCGCTCGGCGATGTCGCGACGTTCGCCGTGCTCGGCCCGGGCTACGTGTTCGGCGAGCAGGCCGTGCTGCGCGAAGGCGATCGCCGCAGCGCCACCGCGGTCGCCGTGGAGCTCGCCGAGACGCGCACCTTGCGTCGCGACCAGTTCGAGCAGCTGCGCCAGGCCCATCCCCAGATCGACCGGTTCCTCATCGAGGTGCTCGTCGCGCAGGTCCGTCAGCTCAACAGCCACCTGCAAGAGGCGCTGTACGTGCCGGCCGAGACCCGGGTGCTGCGGCGCGTGCTCGGCCTCGTGGCGTCGTACACGGAGGCGGACGGCACGTGCGTCATCCCCTTGACGCAGGACGACGTCGCCAGCATGGCCGGCACCTCGCGGCCCACGGCCAACCGCGTCCTCAAGGCCGCGGAGGCCGAGGGCGCGC
This sequence comes from uncultured Iamiaceae bacterium, assembly GCA_964446345.1. Lineage (GTDB taxonomy): Bacteria > Actinomycetota > Acidimicrobiia > Acidimicrobiales > Acidimicrobilacustridaceae > CAYUOL01. The sequence goes on from CAYUOL010000022.1 coordinate 1,557, forward strand.
TGCGGATCGGCCGCGGCCGCATCGACGTCCTCGACGCCGAAGCGCTCACCCTCCGGGCGCGCTGATCACGCCGGCTCGTCGTCCCACAGGTTCGGGTCCCAGCGCGCCGTGCCGCTGCGCCGGGCGGCGACGAAGTGGCCGACCAGCTTGCCGATGATCATCGTGGCGACGCTGGCGGCGACCACCACCACCAGCCGGAGGCTCGTCCCGACCTCGGCCACGGACATCACCATCGTGGCCAGCGCCGCCGCCGCGACCATCGCCGTCGACGTCGCGTAGTCCTGGGTGAAGAGCATCCGCATGATCTGCCTTCCGTTCACTTCGCGTCGAGGAGAGCGGCGCACCGGTCGACGCCGTCGGCGATGGCTCGGGCATACGCCTGCACGCCGGCGTCCTGGCGCTGGCCGCCGGCGATGAAGTGCAGCTCGTCGCCGACGAACCAGTCGCGCTGGTCGTGACCGGCGCTGACCTGCGACCAGGGCACCACCACGGCCGAGTGGCCGGCGGCGACCTGTCGCAGCCGAGCGTTCGTCGTCGCAGTGGTCTCGGGGTGGTAGAGGGCGCTCGACTCGGTGCGCACGTCGACCACGACGGCGCAGGGCGCATCCACCCGCCGCAGCGTGGCGTCGAGGTGCGAGGCGTACTCGTCGGCCGCCGGCGCCGGCCCGACCTCGACCGTGCGTTGCGCGAGCTGCACGTTGTCGTTGCTGGCCGTGGCCACCACGACGATGTCGGCGCCGGCGGTCTCGTCCAACCGGTCCTGCACCCAGGGATCCGTGAGCGGCTTGCCCGGGTTGCCCTGCACCGAGGCGCGGTAGCCGCGGGCGGCAAGCCCGGCCTGCTGCTCGGGCTGCGTGGTGAAGACCAGCGAGTCCCCCACGACCGCCACGTGGCGGCCGCCCGCGGTCGGCGCCGCGACGGTCACCCCCGCCGTGATCAGGGGGGCCGGGTCGGTGCCCGGATGGGGGGTCGCGGCCATGGCCGCCGCGCCGAGGCCGACGATCGCCGACGTGGCGAGCACCACCGAACCGAGCACCACGGCGGGGCGGCGGACGAGGGACCGACGGGCGCTGGCGGGGACAGGAGCCATGGCGACCATGTGCGCGTGGATCGGAGCGCCGGACCGTGCCCGCGTTGACAGATGAAGTGTGCGCTCGCGCACACTTCCTCCGACCGTCCGGCGGCGGCCCCGGCCTTTCCCCACCCTTTACGTGCCGATGCCTACCGTCGCCCGCGTGTTGATCCATCGAAGTGACCCGACCCCTGCGGCCCCGGCGCCCGCCGACGATCGCCCGATCCGGCTCCTGGGGGGCGTCGTCGCGGTGGCGATCCTCTCCGCCGTCGCCGTGGTGCTCACCGTGCTCGATCGCGCCGATCGAGCCCGGATCGAGCGTTCCGTCATCGAACGACGCACGCCCCGACGCCCTCAGCCGTGGTCGCGATCCATGGCGGCGCGCAGCATCGACGCACCCCGCATCCCCCGGGTCGTGGCGCACCCCGAGGACACGGCTGCCTGACCCACGGAACCGCCCGCCCCGACGGTCGCGCCGCAGCGTGCAGCGGTAGGATCCGGCTCTTGTCCGACGTACCCCCTCACCCCTCCGGCGCTCCTGAGGGCGACGCCCACAAGCCCCCCGGGCCGACGCGCCGCGTCGTGCTTCTCGGCGGTCTGGCCACCGCGATCGTGGCCGCGACCTACTCGATCTACGAGGAGACGTTGGGCAGCGCGCTGCCCCGGCACTCGACCACGACCCCGCGGGCCACGTCGGTCACGGGGGTCGCGCTGCCCGTGCTCCCCCGCGACGACGGCACCCTCGAGAACGGCGTGCGCACCTTCCGCCTGAAGCTGGCGCCCGGCAAGACCTCCTTCTTCGAGGGCCAGGAGACGACCACCTGGGGGATCAACCGGGCGTTCCTCGGCCCGGTGCTGCATGCGAACCGCGGCGAGAAGGTGCGCCTGCTGGTCGAGAACCAGGTGGGCGAGCCGACGACGTTGCACTGGCACGGGATGCACCTCCCCGCCGAGATGGACGGCGGGCCGTTCCAGCCGATCGCAGCCGGCGCGACGTGGGCGCCCGAGTGGGAGATCCGCCAGAGCGCCGCCACGCTCTGGTTCCACCCGCACTTCTTCGGGAAGACCCGCGAGCACGTCATGAAGGGGCTCGCGGGCGTCTTCGCGATCCACGACCCGTCCGAGGCCGGCCTGCCCGACAAGCACGGCGTGGACGACTTCTCGATCATCCTCCAAGAGACCCTGCTCAACGACAAGGGCCAGATCGACACCTCCGATGGTTCTCGGGTCACGCTGGTCAACGGGGCCATCGCGCCGCGCCTGCAGCTCCCCGAGGGGCCCACCCGCCTTCGCCTCCTGAACGCGTCCGACTCCCGCAGCTTCCAACTCGCGTTCGACGACGCGCGCCCGCTCGTCATCGTGGGCGTCGACGGCGGGCGGCTCAACAACCCGGTGTCGGTCTCGGACGTGATCCTCGGGCCGGGCGAGCGCGTCGAGATCATCGTCGACCACGCCGATGGCCGGCTGATCGCGCTGAACCCCGATGCCGGCGTCGCCAACGGCACCGCCACCACGACCACCACGGCCGCGACGGGGGCCGCGGCCACCTTGAGCGACGTCCCCGCCGACGTGCTGCTGCAGTTCGAGGGCGGTCCCAAGGGGCCCGTGCCCCAGACCCCGTTCCCGTCGGCGCCCTCACCCGCCGAGCTGGCCGACCCGGCGAAGGCGACGGTCAACCGCCGCCTCGTCCTGCAGAAGGGCGGCCCGGGTCTGACGATCGGGATCGAAGGCGGCCCGGCGACGCCATCACCGGGCTCATCCGACATGCCGGGGATGCCCGGCATGCCGGGCATGCCGGCGACCCCGGGCACCACCGCCCCCACCGCCGCGCCTCCCGTGCGCGCGGGTCTCCAGCAGCCGACGACCACCGCCGCGCCGCCGCCGACCACCGCCCCGGGCGGCGGCGCGCCGACGACGGCACCGACCAAGGCTGCGATCCCCGGTGTGCCGGCCGCGGCGATGGAGGAACCCTCGTTCGAGTGCGCGCTCGGCACCACCGAGGTGTGGGCGATCGAGAACAAGACCGACGTCGTCCACTACTTCCACGTGCACGACGTGCAGTTCAAGGTGGTGGATCGCGACGGGGCGCCGCCGCTCGAGCACGAGCGCGGCCGCAAGGACGTCGTGCGCATCGAGGCGGCCTCCACCGTGCGCATCGCCCTCGACCTGAAGGACTACGTCGATCCGACGTTCCCGTACATGTTCCACTGCCACATGCTCACCCACGAGGACCAGGGCATGATGGGGCACTTCACCGTCGTGGACGCCCAGGCCGTTCGCCCCTGAGCCGTCGCCGCCGGCCCAGGCCTAGGCGGTGTGGTGGGTCCAGGCTTCGCCGTCCCACCAGCGCCACTCGGCGATGTGCCACGGGTCGGGGTGCCACGCCGGCGGGTTGGCGCTGCCGATCGCGCGATCGACCGGCATCAGGTCGGCCATGGTGATCTCGTTGGCCGGCTCGACCAGGTTGACGGAGAGGTTGGGCGACACGGATCCGTCGGGTCCCGTGCTCGTGCGCGAGGCGCGCCGCGGCTCGCTCGGCTGTGATGTGGCGGGGGCCGTCGCCGCCGGGCGCGGCGGTTCGCCGGCGCCGCTGAGCAGGCGGTCCGGTAGGTCGAGCGGGATCCCGCCGGCCTGCACCCAACCCGGACCCCAGGCCGCCTGGGCCGCCGTCGCCAGCTCGGAGGCCAGCTGCCAGGCGCTCGCCTGGCGTTGCGCCGGCTCCCGACTGATCGCGCGCATGACCACGTCGGCGAGGGCCGGCGGCACGTCGGGCGCGAACTGGTGGAGCGAGCGCGGCTGGTCGCTGATGTGGCTGAGCAGCTGCGTCACGGGGTTGCCGTCGTCCGGGAACGGCAGGTCGCCGCTGAGGAGCTCGAAGAGCATCGAGCCCACCGAGTACACGTCGGTCGCGGGCGTGAGCTCCTCGCCGAGGGCTTGCTCGGGCGCGATGTACGCCGGCGTGCCGAGCACCTGGCCGGCCCGCGTCATCATCGTCGCCGCCCCACCGAGCACCTTGGCGAGCCCGAAGTCGGTGACCTTGATCGCGCCCGACGCGGCGAACAACAGGTTGTCGGGCTTGATGTCGCGGTGCAGCACCCCACGGCTGTGCGAGTAGTGCAGCGCGAGCGCCGTCGAGATCGCCACGACCACGCCTTCTTCGAACGTCAGCCCCACGGTGGCGAACCGGGTCCACACGTTGCCGCCCGGCATGTACTCCATCACGAGCAGGCAGCCCTCGGGCTCCTCGACGAAGTCGAAGATCGGCACGATGTGCGGATCGTCGAACGACGCCAGCAGCTTCGCCTCGGCCGCGAACCGTCCGCGCACCTCGGCGTTCGCCGCGAACGCCTGCGGCAGGGTCTTGATGGCCACGACGCGATCGAGGCGCTTGTGCGTCGCGGTGACGACGACGCCCCATGACCCCTGACCCAGCTCGGCGCCCAGGTCGTAGGCGGGCAGGGCCGCTTCGACGAAGGCGCGATCGAGGCTCGCGGCGCTGGCGCTCATGCGCCTCGCCGCATCGACCGACTGGCTTCGCTCGCTCCGTACCGGCTCGTGCTCGCCCCTCCGTTGTTGGTGGCGTTCGCGGTGGGCGCCCGCGACGTCGGTTGGGATGAACTGGAAGCGTGTCTCGCCGTCCACGTTAGTGCGGAGCACCTCGATGCGTTGCTCTGCGTCGCGGCTCGCGGCACGGGCGGCCGCGGCGCGCACCGTCGGTGACACGCCGGCGCGGGCACCGCCGATCGGGCTCTCGGCGACGAGCGTGTCGATGATCGGTGTGGTGGGGATCGCGGGCCGGCCCGGAGGCCCGCCCATGGGCATGGGACGACCGCGGTTGGGCAGCCGGCCGACGAGGTAGAAGACCAGGAACAACGTCGCCACGAGGAGCACCACGCTGAGGCGGAACGCGGCGTCGTACCCGTCCATGAAGCTCCGCCGCGCGTTGAGCGCGATGAAGGCGCCGGTGTCGCCGACCTTCTCCGAGATGCCGACGGCGGCGCCGAGCGACGTGCTGGCGGCGTCTTGTGCCGCCTGGGGCAGCGACTGCAACGTGTCGTCGATGCCCGAGCGGTAGAAGCTCGCGGCGATGCCGCCCAGCACGGCGATGCCGAGGGCGCCACCGATCTCGCGACTGACGTCGTTCAGCGCAGCGCCCACCCCGGCCTTGCCGAACGGCAGCGCGGTCAGGATCGCTGCGGTCGCGGGTGCCACCGCGACGGCGAGCCCCAGCCCGTAGAACACGAGGCCCGCGGCGACCACCGCGTAGTTGGTCGTGAGGTTGACCTGGGAGAGCGTGAGGGCGCCGGCGATGAGCAGCAGCAGGCCGGCCGGCGCGACGCGGTAGATGCCGTAGCGCTCGACGAGGCGGTGCGCGCGGGGGGACACGATCATCAGTGCGATCGGGAACGGCAGGTTGCGCAGACCGGCCTCGAGCGGCGTGCCGCCCTTGACCAGCTGGAAGTACTGCAGCGTGAGGTACTGCATGCCGTACATGGCCAGGAACTGCACGGACACCGATGTCATCGCGAGCACGAAGCCCGGCGACTTCACGATGCTGAGGTCGAGCAGCGGGTTGGCGGAGCGCTGCTCGGCGTCCCAGAAGCAGAGCCCGGCGAAGAGGGCGACCGCACCCACCGACAGCGTGATGCGCGAGGTGAAGCCCTCGTCGGCGCCCAGGATGAGCGCCGCCACTGCGGAGGTGAGCGCGATCACGACGAACAGCGCGCCGAGCACGTCGACGGGCTTCTTCTCGGTGGCGGCGACGTCCTTGGGGGTGACGAGCACGACCCCGACCATGTCGAGCACGCCCATGATCGCCATGAACACGAAGATCGACGGCCAGGACCAGAACTGCAGCAGCACGCCGGCCACGAGCACGCCCGCGGCGGCGCCGACGCCGGCGGCGGCCGACCACATGCCGATGGCCTTGCCGCGTTCGCGCGGGGGGAACGCGTTGATCGTGACGACGAGCGTCGTCGGGATGACGAACGCTGCCGCGACCCCCGACAGCGCGCGGAAGGCCGTGAGCCCGAGCGCGGTGCCCGACACCGTCGCCGCCAGTGACGCAGCCGCGAAGCCCGCCAGGCCGAAGATGAGCACGCGGCGGGAGCCGACACGATCCGCGATCTCGCCGGCGGGCAGCAACATCCCGGCCAAGGCCACGGCGTAGGCGGCGATGACCCACTGCAGCTGGGTGAAGCTGAGGCCGACCTCCTGGATCAGCTTCGAGGCGGTGACGTTCAGCGAGGTGACGCTCGCGACGACGGTGGCGGCGCTGACGCAGTTGACGAGCAGGACCCAGGTCCGCGACACCGCCTTGGCGTCACCCTCCGGGGGCCCGCCGGGCGGTCCGCCCGGCGGCGCGCCACGCGGGGCCTCGGCCTGCACCGCCGCCGCGCTCATTGGCGCTGTCGCTCGGCGACGGCGGCCTCGAGCGCCTCCCGAGCCTCGTCGCAACGGGACCGGCTCGCGCCCAGCTCCTCGCGGTGCGCCGCGAGGCTCGCTTCGAGGGCGCTGATCTGGGCGGCGACCGCTTCCGGCGCCGGTCCCCCGAGCCCGGAGCGCGCCTCGATCCCCGCCCACGGGTCGAGGGCGAGGTCCAGATCCTCCTGGGTCACCAGGCCAGGCGCCGGAGCAAGACGGTCATCGGGTGCGAGCGACATGCCGAGCGCCTCGAGGCGCTCGAGGTGCAGCGCGACCGCTTCGTCCACCAGCGCCGGCGTCGCGTCGCTCGGATCGATGCCGCGCTCCTCGGCGAGGCGGACGACCGTGCCGGTGATCTGGTGCGCGGTGCGCCACGACAGACCGGCGTGCGAGACGAGGGCACCCGCCAGGTCGGTGGCGGTGGCCCAGTGGGCGCGCGTGGCGGCGAGCAGCCGCTCCTCGTCCCAGGCCAGCGCGGGGACGAGCTGGGCCAGCCAGCGGACGTTGCGGATCGTCTGCCCGAACAGCCCGAGCATCTGCTCCGAGAGCTGGTGGCGGTCGAGCACCGCCTCCCCCGTCCCGGCGCGGTCGACCATGAGGCCGTTCACCAGCGCGCCGGCGGCCATCGCGCCGACGCCCTTGATGTACTGGGGCGCGTAGGGGTTGCGCGCCTGCGCCAGGATGCTGCTGGTGCCGCAGAAGCGATCGGGGAAGGTGACGTAGCCGCACTCGGGCGAGCTCCACCCCATGAGGTCGTCGACCAGACGGCTGAGGTCGTTGCCGAGGATCGCGAGCGTCGACAGCACGTCGAGCACGTGATCGTGGCTCGTGACGGCATCGAGCGTGTTCGCGATCGGCGCGTCGAAGCCGAGCAGCGCCGCCGTGTGGGCGCGGTCGGTGACGAAGGGCGAGCCGGTGCCGATCGCCGCGCCGGCGGGGCTCGCGTTCACGCGCCCGAACGCGACGAGCACCCGATCGGTGTCGCGCTCGAGCACGTGGGCCCAGCTCGTGAGGTAGTGCCCCACCGTCGTCGGCTGCGCGTGCTGCCCCTGGGCGAACATCGGCATGACGGTGCGCAGGTGCTGAGGGGCCGTGGCGAGCAGCGCCGACCGCAGCGCCACCAGCGCGTCGCCGAGGTCGAGCAGGCGGTCACGCTCGATCGTGCGCAACGCGACCGCACCGAGGTCGGCGGAGCTGCGGGCGAGCGAGATCTGACCGCCCCTCGGCTCCCCCAGCGTGCCGGCGAGCAGGTACTCGCCCGAGTGGATGCCCCCACCCGCGCGCTGCCGGCTCTCGGTGACGCCCTCGTCGCGCGCCGCGGCCTCGAGCGTGCCGAGCAGCAGCGCAGCCTCGTCGGCCTCGAGCCACCCCGCGGCTTCGAGCGCCACGATGTGCGCGCGGTCGAAGTCGTGGATGGCCGGCAGCAGGGCCACCCCGCGGTCGCTGCGATGCGCGCCGAGACCTTCGATCACCGGCTCGGAGAGACGCACACCAGGATCCCGGAAGCCGCCGTAGCGCGGCGGTCCGGCGGCGTCCGGACGAGGTGGCGGTGCGCTCACTTCCCCGCGATCGACACGGGTTCGCGCGAGAACCGACCCGACTCGATGATCTCGAGGAGCGCCGCCGCGACGTCGGCGCGGCGCACCTTGGCGCTCATGCCCGTCTTGAGCTTCGTCGACAGGTCGTACGAACCGGTGGCGTCGCCGTCGGCGAGACGAGCCGGGCGCAGCACGGTCCAGTCGAGCCCGCTGTCGAAGATGACCTGCTCCTGACGGGCGCGATCCTCGAAGCGCGACTTCGCGAGCTTCGCCACGATCACCTTGCCGAAGAACCCCGCATCGTCCTTGCTGTCGTTGAGCCCGTGCACCGTGACGGCGACGAGACGGTTCACCTGTTGCGCGGTCATCGCCTTGACGATGTTCGCCGTGCCGTCGGAGATGACGGTGCCCTCGCCCTTCGGCAGGCCGAGGATGCACGCCACGGCCTCGGTGCCGCTGATGGTGCTCGCGACGGCGTCGGCATCGAGGACGTCGCCGACCACGGCTTCGACGCCTGGCGGCGCGGTGCTCTGAGGACGCACCAGCGCCCGCAGCTCGTGCCCGCGCGCGAGGGCCTGCTCGACGAACTGACGCCCGGTGGGACCCGTGGCTCCGAAGACGGCCAGCTTCATTCTTCCTCTTCCCATCTGTCGCTCGAGGGGCCGCCAGCGGCGACACGACGACTCGAGAGGTCGGCAACGTGAGCCACGAGTATTGCAGGACTTGTAGAGTCGGCGCCTCAGTGTCCGAGCCCGGGAGGGATGGTCCCCATGGCACCCGCGAAGAAGAAGGCGCCGGCCGCGCGACCTGAGCCGCGCACGATCGTGTCCGAGCCGAGCGGTACGTTCACCTTGCCGACCCAAGGGCCGTTCTCGCTCGAGGCGCTGGCCACCTTCGGCTTCGGCCACAACACCGCGACCGAGTACGACGGCGTCATGCGCATGGCCTTCTGCCTCGACGGGCCCGGAGGCGCCGGCGACAGCAGCTACGAGACCCATGTCGGGGTCGAGGTGCGCCAGGACGGCGAGGAGCTGCACTGCGTCGCGTACGGCAGCGACGACCTCGACCGCGTGGCGGCGCAGGTCGCCCGCGTGCTGTCGGTGGACCACGACGGCAACGAGTTCATGCGGGTGGGCGAGCGCGACCCGGTGATCGCCCGCTTGCAGGAGGCCGCCCCCGGCCTGCGCCCACCGAACTTCTACTCGCCCTACGAGGCGGCGGTCTGGTCGATCATCAGTGCCCGCCGTCCGCGGGCGCAGGGAGCGCAGCTGCGGATCCGCATGGGGCTCGCCGAAGGCACCACGTTCGTGCTCGCGGGCGAGGAGGTGCCGGCGCTGCCGACGCCGCAGCGCCTGCTCGACCTCGACGCGTTCCCGAGCGTGCCCCCGGATCGCATCGAGCGGCTGCACGACGTGGCCCAGGCGGCGATCGACGGCCGGCTCGACATCGCCCACCTGAACGCGTTGAGCCCCGATGCCGCGATGGCCGAGCTGCAGGAGCTGAAGGGGATCGGGCCGTTCTACAGCGCCCTCGTCGTCATCCGCGCCTGCGGTCTCGCCGACGTGCTGCCCACGATGGAGGAGATGGCGCTGGCCCTCGTCGGCACGCTGTACGAGCTGCCCGGCCCGGCGACGCCGGCGCAGCTCACCGAGCTGGCCGAGAAGTGGAAGCCCTTCCGCACCTGGGCCGTGGTCCTCATCCGCGCCGCCGCGTGGCGCATCCTGCCGCCCGAGGCCCTGCCCCAACGGGAGCGTCGGGAGCGGGCCCGGCGGGCGAAGTAGCCAGCCCCGCCGGCGCGGCCCTGCGCCGCCCGGCGGACGAGCGACGACCCCTCAGCTGATGCCGAGCACCTCGGACATGCCGGCGAGCGGGCCGCGGCCCCGCATCATGAGGAAGTGGCCCACGATCTCGCGGCCCACGGCCACGATCACGATCACCATGAGGATGTCGGTGAGCCCGAACACTCCGAGTTGACCGCGGCCGAAGGTCATCGCCGTCGCCGGCACGATCAACGCCGTGACGAAGGCGACGAAGCCCCCGAAGTGCCGGATGAAGTGCTGCGTCGCCCATTGCTTGCGGTAGTGCACGAGCTCGTCGGCCATCTCCTCGGGCGTCCGCGTCTCGTTGGCGCTGATGTCGCGGTAGCGCTTGTTGATGTCGAGGTTCCGGGAGGCGACGATGCTGGCCAACGTCAAGGCCACGGCGCTGGCCAGGGCGCTCCACTGACCGGTCACGTTGTAGCGGATGAAGCCGAGCACGCACGTCGACAGGCCGAGGATCGGCATCAGCATGTCGCCGTACCACGTGAGCAAGGTGTGCGCCTTGAGGTACTCGCGTGGACCGAGCTGGCGGAAGGTGGGGATGGCTGCGAAGGTCCACACGAGTTGGGCCCCGAAGAGGGACCCGGCTGCGAACTGGTCGAGCCCGACGAGTAGATCTGAACCGCTCACGAGATGTGCTCCTGGAACGTCTGCGGGTTGGGGGGGTCTGTCTCCGACGCTCGTCCCCCGGAGGCGACGGCGGCGGATGGTGCGCGCACGGCGTTCCGCGAGCGACCGGGTGTGGGGCGGTGGGTCGAGGGTCCCTGCAACGTAGGCCCTGGACGCAGTGCGGGTCGCCTGCGCCCGCAGGGGGTTACGAGGATCGGGTCAAAAGGCTCAGGCGCGAGGTCGGGTCAGGGGTCACACCTCGCGCACGCCGACGGTCGAGATCGCACCGGTCACTTCACCTCGAACGGCTTGAGCATCCCGCCCATGAAGTGCGGGAGGCCACCCTTCGTGGGATCGGGGATGAAGTCCGACGCCAGGTAGCTCCCCGGTTCGAGATCGATCACCATCACACCGCTGATCCCCGGGTTCGCGATGGTGAAGCCCCCGACGTTGCTGAACGGCGGACCGCCGGTGGGCTTCGGACCGCCCTGCTCGGCCATGGCCGAGGCCTGCATGAAGTTCAGGAAGTCCTTGTCGCTCTTCCCGGCGCCGAGGCGCAGGATGCTCAGCTCGTGGGGCTGGGTGCCCGCGTTCGTCACCTTGAACACGCCGTGCCCGTTGAAGCCGTCGGGGAACGTGAAGCCGTCGTCGCGCAGCACGAACTCTCCCGTCGACGCCGGCGGCGATCCGGGGTTCGCGCCGGCGGCGGCCGGCTGCACGTCGAGCACCCGGGCCATGCCGAACTGCACGTGCGACTCGCCGATCGCGCTGCCGCCCCGCAGGAAGCACGTGATCAGGTAGTGGCCCGTCGCGAGGTCGAGCGAGACCTGTTGGGACTTGCCGGCGGGGATGCCGCCGATGCCGCCGACCGGGTCCGCCTTGCCGTTCCACGCGTCGCGGTTCGCCCGCAGCTGCTGCGCGAGGTCGTTGCCGTCGATGCCGTCGTGCAGCTTGTAGATCGACGCCTGGTGCGCGAGGCCGCCGTCGTTGCGGAACGCGATCGTCGTCCACCCCGGCTCGATCTTCAGCGGCGAGTCGAACTTCATCTCGGCCCCGACCACCGGGAGGGTGTGGTCGCCGACGACCTCGGTCGCGGTCTGGGAGGTGTCTCCGGCCCCCCGGACGTAGACGATCGACACGGCGACGTACAACGGGACCGCCAGCACGACGGCGAGGATGCGCAACCACCGCGGGCCGCGCCGCTTCGGCGGCGGGGTGACGCCGCCGCCCGGAGGCCCGCCACCACCGGGGCCACCGCCCGGGCGGGGTCCACCGGGAGGGCCGTCGCCGGCTGCGGGGGGTTGGTCTCGGCGCTCGTTCGGGGCCGTCGTGAGCATGCACGCTCCTGATCACGCGACGGGAGGCTCCGACTCTACTGCCGACGACGACGCGCCGTCAGGCAGGCCGCCGCCGAACAAGCACGAGGATGGATGCACCACCGTCGCACGCGTTGCTCGGGGCGCGAATCGCACGAGGCGGCATGCGCACCATGCGAGGAACCGCTGGTGGGGAGGGACGTGGAGCCCGGGAGGAGAATTGAACTCCTGACCTGCTCATTACGAGTGATCATGGCCTGAACGCTGTGCTCACCAACGGGTTCGCAGGTCACTTCTGAACGCTGTGCTGGGGTGTGAGCCGCTGAGCGTGCCGGAGGCTCGTTCGGGCGACCCTGGTTCCGGGTGTCGACCGTCCGGTACCGTGGCGCCCATGGCTCGCCGCGCTGAGGATCTCCACCGCCACCCCGGTGTCCTTCTCGTGGAGGACGACGACGCGGTGACGGCCGAGGCCCTCGCCGCCTGGTTGGCCGACCTCGACGAGGGCGAGACCGTCGAGACAGCCACGTCGGCGGCGGACGAGCTGCGGTCGATCCGAGGCGACGGCGATCTGTGACGACTCCGGTCGTCGTCGATGCATCCGCAGGAGCCGAGATGGTGGCGCGCACCGCCACCGGTCGTGCGTTGCGCCGCCTCCTCCCAGCTGACGCGGATCTCTGGGTGCCAGAGCACTTCTACGCCGAAGTCGGCTCCGTGGTCCGCAGATGGGCGCATACGGACGCGTTGACCGAATCAGAAGCATCTGCTGCCCTTGCTCGGCTGGTGGCGTGGCCCCTCCATCGAACGCAGCTCCGATCGATGATCACTGGCGCGTGGGCGCACCGGCACAACATCACCTTCGCCGACGCGCTCTACGTGTCCCTCGCCGAACATCTCCGCGCCACCATGCTGACGGGCGACCACAAGCTGGCGAATGGCCCGACGCTGCCGGTACCCGTCCTGCACCTCTCGACGCCGTAGGCATCGCTCAACACGTCCCCCCTGCGGAGTCGCAAGATGTCAGTGAGTGGGTATTGGCTCATCGGGGAGATCGACGACGCTGCCGCCAGGTCGCTGGCGCCGTCGTTCGAGCGGTGGCGCATGCACGTCGAGGCAGACAGCGGCTTTCGGCGCTGTCGCTCGACCTGGGATGCGACTGCGGATGTGCTGGCGCACGTGACGAGCAACGGGTCGGATGACAACAGCTGGTTGGAGGTCGACGGCGCCTTCCGGGCGATCGAAGACCTGTTCTCGAACTACCAGCCGTCGAACGATCTGTTCATGGAATGTGCCGATCTCGTCGCGAGCGACGAGATCTGGGACCTCAGGAGTCCACCATCCGCGGGCGCGACCGCGACGGCGCTCATCGGTACCCGCAAGTTGGCGCCCATCTCCCTGGTGTTCGTGGCCCTCGGACCTGTCGCGTCCCGTGCGATCCCGGGGCTGCTGGGGAACTTCGCCGCGACCAGCACACAGGTCACCGAACATGCCGATGCCATCAGCGCGGCGTTGGGTTCCGACGTGGTCGAGCTGCTGCACCGGGCCGAGGTCTGGTCGGGGGCCACCGGGGACGAGCCCCTCCTCGATCCAACGCACCTGCTCGTGGTGCTCCCGATGATGTTCCAACAGGCACGCACCACCGGTCGCGGCATCGTCAGCGTCACCACGACGTTCTAGGCAGCGAACCGTCCGAATCCCCGAACGAGATCAGACGGTCGGATGACGACGATTGAGCCGCGGCCGAACGCTGTGCCTGGCGGCGGATCGCACCGGCTGGGTCTGCGCAGCCAACGAACGCGCTGATGGGGAGGGAAGTGGAGCCCGGGAGGAGAATTGAACTCCTGACCTGCTCATTACGAGTGAGCCGCTCTGCCGACTGAGCTACCCGGGCGAGTAGCGGACCGGAGGTTAGCAGCGCCGTCGCGAGGCCCCGAAACTCGATACCGGCGCCGTGCGGCGGGCTACTTGCAGCCGGTGGCCGCCATGACCTGGGGCATGCGACCAGCGCGGAAGCTCTTCACCGTCGACCCGTCGGTGAAGAAGACCAGGCGGAACTTGGCGTCGGCGGCGTCCTTGGGCGTGAAGACCAGTTGGTTGCCGGGCTGGCCGTCGAGGCGGGGTTGCACCTCGATCTGGCCCGGGTACAGGTCCTTGATCTGCGCCTCGGTGCTGCCGACCTTCGCCCCGGACTTGGTGGCGATCGGCGGCGCGTCGATCGTCACGCTCTCGATCCGGCCGTCCGACACGAGGAACGAGATGCCGGCGGCGCCCTGCTCGGGCTTCACGGCGTAGCAGTTCGACTTCGGGGCATCGGAGGTGAGCTTGGAGCCCGCGGCCTTCTCCGCCTCGGCCAGCGTCATCCCGAACTGCACCTTGTCGAGGCCGACCGTCGAGATGGTCGACGAGTCCTTCAGGGTCGGCGGACCGAGGCTCGTGGTCGAACCGCCCGGGGCGGTGGTCGTCGTCGTTTCGAGGGCCGTGGTCACGACCGTCGTCACCCCGTCGCCCTTCGGTGTGAACCCCGTCGACCCCGGCGTGATCACGCCCGTCGTCGCGGTCGTCGACGATCCGGAGCACGCCATCGCGGCCATCGGCAGCAGGACGAGGGCCGCCGCGAGGGCGGCGCGTCGGGAGCGGTGGCGCTCGACGAGGAGGGGCATCCCCGCGACGCTAACGCAACCCCCCGAGGCCCCGATCGCGGCCGGGCGGGGCGCAACCGCCTCCCGGGCGCGGAGGCGAGCAGGGCGCCGCAGCGACCCAAGTGCCGTGGCAGGGAACATTGTGAGGGGTGCGGCGGATCACGGTTCGTCGCTCGCCAGGACGCAGGACGAAGGCCCACTTGGTCCGTGCGGCGAGGACGAGGACGCCGCGAGCGGCGAAGCTGGCCGTCGCACCCACGCAAACGTTTCCTGCTGCGGCACTAGCATGGGCGGCCCCAACAGGTTGGGGCGGGTGCCGGGCGCACCCGGAGGGCCCGAGAGAGACGTCCGAGCCTGCGAGAGGCACTGGGGAGGGGGGAGCGTGGCGGTTGACCCCGAGCTGCAAGCCCGCGTGCGGCACATCACCGGCGCTGATCCCGAACACGCCCCCACGAAGCTCGAGCTCGACGAGCTGACCAGCCGCGCGTTCGCCGCCGTCGGCCTCGACAGCCCCGCCGTCGCCGCCGCGCCCGTCGCGATCTACGCGGTCGACATGCTGGGGCGGATCGTCGCCTGGAACGCCGCGGCCGAGATGCTCTTCGGCTGGTCGGCGGACGAGATCATCGGCGAGCAGGTGCCGTTCCTCCCCGACGACGAGCTCCCCGGCGGCCTCGACGGGCTCGAGCGGCTCATGGCGGGCGAGGTGATGGAGGGCATCGAGTACTCCCCGGTGCACAAGCTGGGCAACCGGTTGCAGGTGCTCACGTCGGCGTCGCTCCTGCGCGACGAGCACGGCGCGCCCACGGCGATCCTCGCGTTCGCGGTCGACCTGACCGCCAAGCACGAGGCGGCCCAGGCGCTCGATCGCGCCCACCACAAGTGGCAGAGCCTGCTGATGAACGTGTCCGACACCGTGACGATCCTCGACGAGCAGTGCCACGTCGTGGAGACCACGGGTGAGTTCCGCGACGTGCTGGGCTACGAGCCTTCGTCGTGGATCGGGACGAACGGGTTCGACTTCCTCCATCCCGACGACCTCCCCCAGGCCCTGGAGGTCTGGCAGGAGGTCCTGGCCAACCCGGCCGAAGAGCGGCGGGCCGTGTTCCGCATGCGCCACGTCGACGGCCACTACGAGCTGATCGAGTTCAGCGTCGCGAACCTGTTGCACGATCCCGTGGTGAACGGCATCGTGCTCACGACGCGCAACGTCACCCCCGAGAAGCAGGCCGAGGCGCTCCTCACCGACGAAGCGGCGGTGCTCGAGCTGATCGCGCAGAACGGTCCGCTCGACGAGAGCCTGGCGGCGATCGCCAACCTCGTCGAGAACCACTGCCACGGGATGACCGCGATCTTGCTGTTGGCCCCCGGCGGCCGTGAGCTGGACATCGCGGCGCCGGGTTCCGTGCCCCGCGATCTGCTCGAGGTCATCCGCAAGGCGCCGCTCGTCGCAGGCCACGGTCCCCACTCGCTCGACCTGCTGACCCCCACCGTCGTCCGCGACATCCAAGAGGACCCGCGCACCGTCTCGCTGAGCCCGTACGCCGCGCAGGCGGGCGTGCAGGCCGGCTGGTCCACGCCCATCGTGGCCAACCGCACCGGCGAGTTGCTCGGCCTGATCGCCACCTACTGCCCCACGGCGCACGAACCCAGCGCGCACGAGCTCGACGTCGGCTCGGTCGCCTCGCACCTCGCGGCCATCGCGCTCGAGCGCGACCGGTGGCAGCGCGAGCTGTTCCACCAGGCCCGCCACAACCAGCTGACGGGTCTGCCCAACCGCTCGGTCATCATCGAGACCCTCGACGCGGCGCTCGAGCGAGCGCGAGCCGACGGCTCGACCCTGGCCGTCATGTTCATCGACCTCGATCGGTTCAAGGTCGTCAACGACAGCCTCGGGCACGTCGCCGGCGACACCTTGCTGGTGCGCTTCGGAGGTCGCCTCAGCACGCTCATCCGTCCCGGAGACTTCGTGGGCCACTTCGGGGGTGACGAGTTCGTCGTCATCCTCGAGCACGCGCGCGGCACGGACGACGTGCGCTTCGTCGCCAACCGCCTCGAGCTCTCGCTCAGCGAACCGTTCGGCCTCGACGAGGGCGAGGTGTTCCTCTCCACCTCGATCGGGGTGGCGCTCAGCACGGGTGACGGCGACACGAGCGCCACGTTGCTGCAGCACGCGGACGCCGCGATGTTCCGAGCGAAGGAGCTCGGACGCGACCGCATGGAGATCTTCGACACCGAGATGCGCACCCGGGTCAACGAGCAGCTGCGCATCGATCGCGAGCTGCGGCTCGCGATCGATGGCGACGAGTTCACCGTGCACTACCAACCCAAGATCGACCTCGGCACCGGCACCGTCATCGGCGCCGAGGCGCTGCTGCGGTGGAACCACCCCGAGCACGGGTTGGTCCTGCCGGGCGACTTCATCGGGGTCGCCGAAGAGACCGGGATCATCGTGCGCATAGGTGGCTGGGTGCTCGAACGAGCGGTGGCGCAGGCCCGGGCGTGGGCCGACGCCGACCCGACGCGCGCCGGGTTCGTCATCAGCGTCAACCTGTCGGCCCGCCAGCTCGGGGCGTTCGGCCTCGTCGACCTCGTGCGCCGGGTGCTCGAGCAGAACGACTGGCCCGCGGAGCAGTTGGTGCTGGAGCTGACCGAGAGCATCCTGATCGACGACCGCGAGGCCACGCTCGACGTGCTGACCGATCTGAAGGCGCTCGGCGTCAAGCTCGCCATCGACGACTTCGGCACCGGCTTCTCGTCGCTCAACTACCTGCACCGGTTCCCCGTCGACGTCGTGAAGATCGACCGCGCCTTCGTCACGAACATCGGCCCGGCCGGCGTCGGGTCGCCCGTCGCGACGGCGATCCTGCACATGGCCCACGCGCTCGGGCTGACCACCGCGGCCGAAGGCGTGGAGGACGAGGGCCAGCTCGCCGGGCTGCGCGCGCTCGGGTGCGACCTCGCCCAGGGCTTCCTCTTCGCGCGGGCGCTGCCGGCGGAAGACCTGCAGCGCATGCTGCTCGACGATCCGCGCTGGTAGCGGGCGCACCCACTTCCAGTTGGCCCGCACGAAGCGCTGGTCTTGAGGCAGGCTGGTGCGGTGGCGGATGGCCCGAACCAAGATCCTCGCGGTGCTCGCCACACGACGGCGACCGAATCGGCGCGAGACCTCTGGACATCCGTGGGGTTCGACAGCACGGCCCTCGAGACCGCACCGGTCGCGATCCTCGGCGTCACCCTCGAGGGCAGGGTGTGCTTCTGGAACCGCGCCTCCGAGGAGCTGTTCGGTTGGAGCGCCGCCGAGGTCCTCGGCCGGCCGGTGCCGTTCGTCCCCCGAGACCTGCGGCCGGTCGCCGGCGGGGTGATCGAGCGCCTCCTCGCCGGGGAGCCCACGGTGTCCGGCGCGTTCGACCCCACGCACCGCGACGGCCACCGGTTCCGGATGCTGTCCACGTCGAGCCTCGTGCGCGCGGAGGACGGCACGCCCCAGGTGATCATCACGCTCGTCCGCGACGTCACGGCGGACCAGGAATCCGTGCAGCGACTCGAGGCGGCCGAGCACAAGTGGCGTCAGCTGGCGCTGCGCTCCGCCGACACGATCACGTTGGTGGACGGTCACGGCCACGTGCTGCAGTCGACCGGGGAGACCCGACCGACCATGGGGTACGAGGCGAGCTGGTGGCGCGACAAGAGCGGGCTCGAGCTCATCCATCCCGACGACCTCGACGCCGCCGCCGAGACGTGGGCCCACCTGGCCTCGACCCCGGGCCATCGCATCCGGGTCGTGTACCGCACCCGGCACCGCAACGGGCACTACGACCTGATCGAGTACACCGGGATCAACCTCCTCGACGACCCGGCCGTGAACGGCATCGTCATCGCCGGACGGGACGTGTCGGCGCAGAAGCAGGCCGAGCTGCTGCTGGCGGACGAGGCCCGGATCCTCGAGATGATCGTGCAGGACGCACCGCTCGACGACGTGCTCGCGGAGATCGTGCGCGTCGTCGATCATCACACCGCTGGCGAGACCGGCATCTTCCTGCTCGACCGAGAGACCGAGACCATCGTGGGGCGCTCGACCGGCCGCCTCGATCCGGCCATGGTGCGCCTGATCGAACGCACGCCGATCAACTTCGGCACCGAGGTGAACGACGACGACGATCCCGGGTCGCCGCCCGACGCTCGCCCCGAGGCGCCGGCGGACGAGACAGCCCTGGAGACAGCCGGCGAGACAGCCGGTGACCGCGAGCCATCGCCGGTGCGGCGCTGGGGGCGCACGCCGCGCGAGCGCGGCGCGCCGGCATCGTTCCCGCGCTTCCCCGTCGGCGGCCCGATCACCATCGCCGACTACGCCACCGACGAGCGCACCCGCGCCTACGCCCAACCCGTGATCGACCTCGGCTATCGCTCCGCCTGGGGCGTGCCCGTCATGGAGCACCGGGCCCAGCGCCTGTTCGGCTTCATCGGCACCTACATGCGCCAGGCTCGCGAGCCCACGAGGCACGAGCGTCGCGTGCAGGAGCGCGGCAGCCACCTCGCCGCGATCGCGGTCGAGCGGGCGAGCTGGCAGCGCGAGCTCTACCAGCAGGCCCGCTTCGACGCGCTGACGGGGCTGCCCAACCGCGCCGCGATCTTCGAGACGCTCGAGGAGGCACTGACCGAGGCCCGCCTCCGTGCCCACACCACGACGACCCTGTTGATCGACCTCGACCGCTTCAAGGTCGTCAACGACAGCCTCGGCCACGAGATGGGCGACGTGCTCATCGTCGAGTTCGCCAAGCGCCTGCGCGGGGTGCTCGACCCCGGCGACTTCCTCGGCCGCATGGGCGCCGACGAGTTCGTGGTGCTGCTCCCCGCCGACACGACCACGGACGAGGGTCACCAGCGGGCCGTCCGCGTGGCGCGCGCCCTCGACGAGCCGTTCGTGATCGACGACGACGCCGTCTACCTCACGTGCAGCGTGGGCCTCGCCACCTCGCAGGGCGGCGCGGAGCGGGCCGACATGCTGCTGCAGCAGGCCGACATGGCGATGTTCCGGGCGAAGAGCCTGGGCCGCGCCCGAACGGTGGTGTTCGACGAGGGGTTGCGATCGCGGACCCTCGACCGGCTCCAGATCGACCGCGACCTCCGCCTCGCCGTCGAGCGCACCGAGTTCATCCTCCACTACCAGCCCGAGGTCGATTGCCGCACGGGCCACATCGTCGGCACCGAGGCGCTCCTGCGTTGGGACCACCCGACCCGCGGGATCATCGCGCCGGACGACTTCATCCACGCCGCGGAGGACAACGGCGCCATCGTCCCCATCGGCTACTGGGTGCTCGACGAAGCGGTGAAGCAGGCGCGGTTGTGGACCGAGGCCATCGACGGGCTCGATCCCTTCATGGTCAACGTCAACCTCTCGGCCCGGCAGCTGCTCAACCGCGGGCTCGTCGACACGGTCGCGTTCGTGCTGACGCGCTACAACTGGCCGCCGTCGCACCTCACGCTCGAGCTCACGGAGAGCATCGTCATCGAGGACCAGGACGCGACGCTCTCCGTCCTGCGTCGCCTTCGCCAGCTGGGCGTGCGCCTCGCCATCGACGACTTCGGCACGGGCTTCGCGTCGCTCGACTACCTCCAGCGCCTCCACGTCGACATGATCAAGATCGACCGCAGCTTCGTCGCCCCGTTGGACGCCGACGGCAACGGCTCCCCCGTCGCCGCGGCGATGCTCAGCATGGCAGCCGCGTTCGACCTGACCGTCTGCGCCGAAGGGGTGGAGACGGCCGAGCAGCTCGCCGGGCTCCGCGCCCTCGGTTGCGACCTCGCGCAGGGGTTCCTGATGTCGCGGCCGATCCCTCCGTCCGCGCTCGAGATGCTGCTGCGCACGAACCCGCGCTGGTAGTCGCACCGAGCGGGCGGTGCGCCGAGGTCAGTGCGCCAGCGACGGCAGCCGCAGGAACAGGGCCAGCAGCTGCACCCGCTCGTTCGGGTTGCGGATGAGCCCCTCGGACACCTCGTTGATGTGCTTCTGGGCCTCGATGTAGGGCGCCGGCCGCTCGGCGCCGACCATGACGTCGCGGTAGTGGCGAGCGAGCACGGCCAACCCGAAGCGCACCTCGTCGACCCGTTGGCGGCGCAACTCGCGCTTGTGGCGCTCTTCGAGCGCCTTGCGCCCCGAGCCCCGCTCGCCGTACTCCTTGACGCGCGCCTCCAGCTCGTCCGCCTCGGCGGCCTGCCGCTGCTTGAGCGGTTCGGCGGCGTCGTCGATGGCGGCGAGCAGGTCGTTGACGAGCGCCACGACCACGTGGCCGGTGCCGTCGAGCTTCGTGGGCGCCTCGTGCCACGCGCGGCGCCGCAGCGCGAGCCGCGGGTCGTTCGCCAGCACCCAGGCGCGGCGCAGGTCGCCGGCGGCCGCCGCCGCGGCTTGCTCGGCCACGGCCTCGGTGACGCCTTCGTCCCGTAGGTGATCCCGGATCGCGGCCTCGCTCACCGGCCCGACATCCAGGCGGACGCAGCGGGACTCGATCGTGATCAGCTCCGGCGGGACGTCCTCGACGAGGATGAGGAAGAACGTGCCGGGCGGGGGCTCTTCGATCGTCTTGAGCAGCATCGGCCCGACCTGCTCGGTGACGAGGTGGAACTCGTCGAGCACGAGCACCTTGCGGTCGCCCTCGATCGGTGCGCGCGACGCCAGGTCGACGACGTTGCGTGCCTGCGCCGCGAGGATCGATGCGCCCGTGCGCTCGACGATCGTCAGATCGGGGTGCAGCTCGGCCAGGGCGAGGTGCACGTGGCGCGCCTGCTCTTCGCCTTCCCGACCGTCGCTGAGCAGGCCGGCCGCGAACGATCGGGCCAGCGCCCGCTTGCCGCTGCCGCGGGGGCCGACGAAGAGGTAGGCGTGGACGGGGGCCGGCAGCGCCGCGTCCAGCTCGGCGACGGCGCGCTCCTGGCCCACGACCTGCGTCCACAGCTCCGGGCGGGACACGACGTGCGTCGGCGCGCTCACCCGACGAGCTCTCGTGCCGCGCCGGCCCGCGTGGCGAGGGGCGAGCCCAGGCCGGCCTCCCCGACAGCGGAACGATCCATCAGAAGTCGTCGTAGTCGTCGGCTGCGGCCGCGCCGGCCGTGACCGCCGCCTTCGCCACGGCCTTGCTGGCCCCAGCCTTCTTCGCCGCGGCCTTCTTGGCGGTGGTCTTGCGCGCGGTCGCCTTCTTCTTCGCCGCTCGCTTCGCGGTCTTCTTCGCCGGGCTGCGCTTGGCCGCGGCCTTCTTCTTCACGGGCTCGCGCTCGCGACGGTCGGCCAGCAGCTCCCAGCACCGCTCGTCGGTGATCGTGTCGATGTCGTCGCTCTTGCGCAACGAGGCGTTGGTCTCACCATCGGTGACGTAGGGGCCGAACTTGCCGTCCTTGATCACCATCGGCTTGCCGCTGATCGCATCCGTCCCCATGGTGCGCAGCGGGGGCTTCGCCGCCGCCCGTCCCCGCAGCTTCGGCTGCGCGAACAGTGCGAGCGCGCCGTCGAGGGTGATGCGGAAGATGTCCTCTTCGGTCGGCAGGTTGCGGCTGTCCTTCTTCCCGTCGGGGAGGTCCTTGAAGAGGAAGGCGTCGTAGGGGCCGTTGCGGGCGTAGATCTCGATGCCGTCGGAGGGGTCGACACCGACGAGGCGCGGCAGGCTGAGCAGCTCGAGCGCCTCGTCGAGCGTGATGCGCTCGAGGGTCATCGTCTTGAACAACGACGCCATCTTGGGCTTCGTCTCGGCGCTGTCGTCGTACTCACCGAGCTGCACGTACGGGCCGTAGCGGCCGCTCTTGGCATAGACGTGCTGGCCCGTCTCGGGATCGACGCCGAGGTCGCGGCCGCCCTTGGGCTGCGCCAGCAGCTCGAGCGCCTTCTCGACCGTCAGCTCGTCGGGCGCCAGCGAATCGGGGATCGAGGCGGTGTCCTCCCCGCGCTGCAGGTACGGGCTGTCGCTGCGCCCGGGCTTCGCCACGATGAGCACACCGTCCGCATCCGCGCCGATCGGGATCGAGTTGATCTGGGCCGCGTCGATGTCGGGCAGCTGACGCTCGACCATCGTCTTGAGACCACCTGACGGCGCGCCGCCGTTGCCGTCCTCGGGCCCGCCCTGACCGTACGCACCGTTGGCCTGGCCGCCCGCCTCCCCGAAGTAGAACTCGTTGAGGAAGGTCACCATCTGCTCGTCGCCGTTGGCGATCTCGTCGAGGTCGTCCTCCATGCGGGCGGTGAAGGCGTAGTCGACCAAGTGCGGGAAGTGCTGCTCGAGCAGGTTGACGACCGCGAACGCCTTGAAGGTCGCGACCATCGCGTTGCCGCGCATCTTCACGTAGCCGCGGTCCTTGATGGTGTTGATGATCGACGCGTAGGTGGACGGGCGACCGACGCCCAGCTCCTCGAGCCGCTTCACCAAGGAGGCTTCGGTGTAGCGCGGGGGCGGCTGCGTGTCGTGTCCGTTGGGCTGCACGTCGTGCACGTCGAGCAGGTCCCCCTCGGCCAGCGGCGGCAGCTGCCGCTCCTGCTCGTCGGCGTCATCACCCTCGTCGCGATCGACGACGTACGCGAGGCGGAAGCCCTGGTGGGTGATGATCGTGCCGCTGGTGGTGAACTCGGCGTCTCGGCCCGACGCCGCCTGCGCGCCCAGGCGCACGGTGACCGTCTCGCCGGTGGCGTCGGTCATCTGCGACGCGATCGTGCGCTTCCAGATGAGCTCGTACACCGCGGCGTCGTTGCGGTTGACCTCGCGGGCCACCTCGTCGGGTGAGCGGAACGTGTCGCCGGCGGGGCGGATGGCCTCGTGGGCCTCCTGCGCGTTCTTGACCTTCTTGGCGTACTGGCGGGGCTGCTCGGGCACGTACTGCGGCCCGTAGCGCTCGGTGATCTCGCGCCGGGCCGCGGTCAGCGCGGTGTCGGACAGGGTCGTCGAGTCGGTCCGCATGTAGGTGATGTAGCCCGCCTCGTAGAGGCTCTGCGCCGACCGCATCGCCATCGACGCGGACAGGCGCAGCTTGCGGCCGGCCTCCTGTTGGAACGTCGAGGTGATGAACGGCGGGGAGGGCCGACGGCGGTAGGGCTTGCGCTCGACGCTGCGCACCGCGAACGTCGCCTCGCGCAGCTCGGCGGCGAGCGCCGTCGCGGCCGGCTCGTCGAGCACGACGACCCCGGCCTTCGAGATCTGGCCGGTCTCACCGAAGTCCTTGCCCGTAGCGAGGCGGGCACCGTCGAGCTGCACCAGCGTGGCGTTGAAGCGCCGGCTGGCCTCGCCGTCGGGGGTGGTGGCGGCGGAGAACTCGCCGTCGAGGTCCCAGTAGGAGGCGCTGACGAAGCGCATGCGCTCGCGCTCGCGCTCGACGACGAGACGGGTGCCGACGCTCTGCACGCGCCCGACCGTGGTGCCGACGCCGACCTTCTGGCGGGCAACCGAGGCGAGCGGCCCGTACCCGTAGATGCGGTCGAGCAGGCGACGCGCCTCCTGGGCGTCGACGAGGTTGCGGTCGATGTCGCGAGGGTTCTCGATCGCGTGCTGGATGGCCTGCGGGGTGATCTCGTGGAAGACCATCCGCTTGACCGGCATGCCCTTCGGCGGCTTGAGCACCTGCAGCAGGTGCCAGGCGATCGCCTCGCCCTCGCGATCCTCATCCGTCGCGAGGTAGAGCTCGGAGGCCGACTTCAACTTGGCCTTGAGATCCCGGATGCGGTCCCGCTTGTCGGGGTTGACGATGTAGAGCGGCTTGAACGCGTCGTCGACGTCGACGCCGAGGATCTCCCAGGAGCGCTTCTGCGATTCGGGCACGTCGCCGGCCCGGCTGGGCAGGTCGCGGATGTGGCCCACCGAGGCCTCGACCATGTTCGCGTCGAAGTCGCCGGTGCCCGCCAGGAAGCCGGCGATGGTGCGGGCCTTGGCGGGAGATTCGACGATGACGAGCGGGGTTGCCATTGCGGACAAGGTTTGAGGCATGGCGCCGCCGATGTCAAACGTCTCCCTCCCCGACCCGACCCCCGACCCGACGCGATCCTGACGGCGGCGGGGGCGGCGACCCGGGGGACGCTCAGGCGGCGGCGGGACGGGGGCGGGGCGGTGGCGGGACGGGGGCGGGGCGCGGTGTGACGGGGGCGGGGTTGACAACCGGACGGCGGTTAGGCAGGCTTTACACAGACCGCAAGGGGCTCCGCAGTTCTCGTGACCACGGTGCCTCACCCACCGGTTCCCACCCGGACCGACCCAGGATCTGCGATGCTCGTCTGCCACTGCGAAGGTGTGAACGACAAGGCCATCCGCGCCGAGATCGACCGCGGCGCGCACGACCTCGATCGCGTCACCGAGCGGTGCGGCGCCGGCGGGCGGTGCGGGCAGTGCGTCCCCGTGGTCGAGACGTTGCTGCGCCAGTTCGGCCTGGCCCCCGAGCCTGCGGCCGCGTAGCGCCCGTCGCCCGGTCGATCCCCACTCCGTTGCCACGGCCCCCGACGGGCCCTTCCGTGCCGCGGACCCATCCGCTACGTTCACCCGCAGCCGCGATCGTCCGACGCGCGGCACAGACCTGGAGGAGTTGCCGTGCAGGGCGATGCCGAGGTTCTCGAGTTCCTCAACGAGGTGCTGACCGCCGAGCTGACGGCGATCAACCAGTACTTCATCCACGCCAAGATGTGTGCGAACTGGGGCTACCAGCGCCTCGCGGAGAAGAACCGCGAAGAGTCGATCGACGAGATGAAGGATGCCGAGATCATCATCGATCGCATCCTCTACCTCGACGGCGTCCCCAACCTGCAGCGCCTCGGCAACGTGATGGTGGGTGAGACCGTGGCCGAGCAGTTCGCCCTCGACCTCGAGGTCGAGAAGGCCGCGGTCGAGCGCTACAACCGCGGGATCGCCCTGGCCGTCGCGAAGGGCGACAACGGCACCCGCGAGATCCTCGAGTCCCGGCTGCGGGGCGAGGAGGACCACGCCGATTGGCTCGAGAGCCAGCTCGAGCTGATCAGCCAGGTCGGCATCGAGAACTACCTCAGCCAGCAGATCTACGACTGACCGCCCCGGGGCCGGGCGGGGCGGATTCCTGCGTGGCCGCGGCGGGCCGCGATACTGGGGCATGACTGACGCGGCCACCCCTGCTCTCGACCCGAACAACCCGCTGTTCGACCAGCGCCCGTGGGGCACCTTCCAGGTCCTCGACGAGGGCGAGACGTACAAGGTGAAGCGCCTCACGGTCGATCCGGGTCAGCGCCTCAGCTACCAGTTCCACCACCGGCGCGCCGAGCACTGGGTGATCGTCACCGGCGTCGCGCACGTGACGCTCGACGACGTCGTGCACGAGGTGCCCGCGGGTCGGGCGATCGAGGTCGGCAAGGGCGTCAAGCACCGCATCGAGAACAAAGGCGACACGGTGGTCACGTTCGTCGAGGTGCAGACGGGTGACTACTTCGGCGAGGACGACATCGTCCGCCTCGACGACGACTACGGCCGCAGCTGACCCCCGGACGACGTTCTGGTCGCGTCGGTGCGTCGTGGCCGACGCAGCACCGCGACCGGAAGGGCGGGGGGCTCAGCCGCCGACGGCTGCCGCGCTCGGCTCGAGGTCGTCGAGGGGGTCGGTCGCCGGCGCCTTGGCGGGCGCCGGCATGGTGAGCGCCCCGGCGACCGGTCGCACGTGGACGGTGGTGCCCGCTTCGAGGCCGAGGCGCTGCACGGTGTCCCGCGTGACCTGGACGAACACGTCGCGCTCGTTCACGAGGATCTCGACGCGGACCTCGAAGCCGAGGCGCGCCACCCGCACGACCTGCGCCGGCGTGGTGCCCTCGTCGGCGCTCGTGAGGATCTCGAGGTCGTGGGGGCGCACCAGCTGGCCGCGGAGCTCGGTGACCGGGCCGAGGAAGCTCATGACGAAGGCGTTGGCCGGCTCGTCGTAGAGCTCGTCCGGCGTGCCGACCTGCTCGACGCTGGCGTTGGCCATCACCACGATGCGGTCGGCGACGTCCATCGCCTCTTCCTGGTCGTGGGTGACGAACACCGTGGTCACGTGCATCTCGTCGTGCAGGCGGCGCAGCCAGTTGCGCAGCTCCTTGCGCACCTGGGCGTCGAGCGCGCCGAACGGCTCGTCGAGCAGCAACACGTTCGGCTCGACCGCCAGCGCGCGGGCGAGCGCCATGCGCTGGCGCTGGCCCCCCGAGAGCTGCGACGGCAGCCGGTCCGCGAAGTTCTCCAGGTGCACGAGCTCGAGCAGCTCCATCACGCGCGACCGGATCTCGTCCTTCGGGCGCTTGCGGATCTCGAGCCCGAACGCCACGTTGCGGAACACGGACAGGTGCTTGAACGCCGCGTAGTGCTGGAACACGAAGCCGACGTTGCGCTGCTGCGGGGGCAGGCTCGTGGCGTCCTCGCCGTTGATGGTGACCGTGCCGAGGTCGGGCGACTCGAGGCCGGCGATGACGCGCAGCAACGTCGACTTGCCACCGCCGCTGGGGCCCAGCAGCGCCGTCAGCGATCCGGACGGGATGTCCACGCTCACGTCGTCCAGCGCGACGAAGTCGCCGAACCTCTTGGTGATGCGGCGGGCTTCAATCGCCACGTCAGTGCTCCTTCGGTCGGAAGATGTTCATCAGCAGCAACGCCGCGATCGCGAGGAACGCCAGCAGGAACGCTGCGCTGTACGCCGCGGGCTTGTCGAAGTTCTCGAAGTTCTGGTCGACGAACAGCGTCAAGGTCTGCGTCTCGCCGACGATCTTGCCCGACACCACGGCGACCGCTCCGAACTCTCCCAGCGAGCGGGCGAGCGTCAGGATGATGCC
This sequence comes from uncultured Iamiaceae bacterium, assembly GCA_964446345.1. GTDB lineage: Bacteria > Actinomycetota > Acidimicrobiia > Acidimicrobiales > Acidimicrobilacustridaceae > CAYUOL01. Next base: position 28,747 of record CAYUOL010000022.1, read on the forward strand.
GTACGCGAGGCCCCACCGGATCGCCGGAAGCGTCACGCGGCGGAAGATCTGGAAGGGCGACGCCCCGAGGGTCGCCGCGGCCTGCTCTTGCTCGTCGCCGATCTCCTCGAGGATCGGCGCCACCTCGCGCACCATGAGCGGCAACGACACGAAGCACGTCGCCATGATCATGCCGGGGAGCGCGTAGATGATGTCGATCCCCTGGTCGCTCAGCCACGCGCCGACCGTGGAGTTGCGGCCGTACACGAGGATCAGCGCGAGGCCGACCACGACCGGAGACACCGCGAGCGGGAGGTCGATCAACTTGTCGAGGATGCGCTTGCCGGGGAACTCGTGGCGCACCAGGAGGAACGAGACGATGACGCCGAAGATCGTGTTGAGCACGACGGCGCAGCCCGCCACGATCAAGGTGACCTTCAACGCGTGCAACGCGTCCTCGGTCGTCAACGCCTCGATGACGGGCGCGATGCCGTTCTCGAACGTGCGCCAGAAGACCAGCCCGATGGGCAGGATGAGCAGGAAGGTGAGGTAGGTCAGCACGATCAGGCGCATGGCCCACTTGCCGACCGGGTTCGGCCGGTAGCCCGGGGTCGCCGCCAGCCCGTCGATCGCGCGCTCGTTGTCGACCGTGTCGAAGCGGATGTCGGTGGCGGTGACGCCGCGGGTGACGTGCGCCCCGTCGTCGCCTGCGTGCACGTCGCGCTCGCGCTGCTGGTCGACCTCAGCCACGGCGCACCGCCCACCGCTGGATCCCGCCGAGCGCGACGAGCACCAGGAGCGACACCACGAGCAGCACCGTCGAGACCGCGGCCGCCCCGGTGGTGTTGTCGTTCTCGATCTGGCTGAAGATCTGCACCGAGGCGACCTGGGTCTTGAACGGCAGGTTGCCCGAGATGAGGACGGTGGCGCCGTACTCGCTCAGCGCCCGGGCGAACGACAGCGCCGTGCCGGCCAGGATCGCCGGCACGAGGTTGGGCAGGATGATGCGCCGGAAGATCGTGAAGCGCCCCGCCCCAAGGGAGGCTGCGGCCGCCTCCATCTCCTGGTCGAGCTCGAGGAGCACCGGCTGCACCGTGCGCACGACGAAGGGCAGCGTGACGAACAGCAGCGCCGCCACGACGCCGGGCTGGGTGTAGGCGAGCGTGATGTGCAGCGGGCTCTGCGTGCCGTACAGCGTCACCAGCACGAGACCGGCGACGATCGTCGGCAGGGCGAAAGGCAGGTCGATCACCGTGTCGATGATCCGCTTGCCGGGGAACCGGTCCCGCACGAGCACCCACGCGATCAAGGTGCCCATGACGGCGTTGATGAAGGCGACGATGAACGAGGCTGCGATCGTCAGCTTCAAGGTCGACGCCGCCTCGGGCGTCGTGATGTCGGTCCAGAAGCCCGACCACCCGTTCTGGGTCGACTTCCAGACCACCGCGCCCAGCGGGATGAACACGAGGAAGCTGAGGTACAGCATCGCGATGCCGAGCTCGATCCCCGTGCTCGGACGCCGCCGGCGCTTGTGCGCAGGCGGGCGCGCGGACGCCGCCGGAGCAGGCTCCGGCGGCGTCAGCACATCCGTGCTCGTCGCGGTCACGCGCGCGGCCCCGAACAGGTTCGTGCGGGCTCGCGGCGGGGGGCCCTACTTCGACTCAACGCTCACCCCGATCGAGCGCTCGACGTCAGCCATGATCGAGCCCTTCGGGTCGAAGAACTTCTTCGTGACCTCCGTCCAGCCGCCGAAGTCCTTGATCGTCGTGAGCTGGGCCGGGGTCTTGAACTTGTCCGCGCCGGCGACGCCATCGATCACGGGCCGGTAGCCGTTGTCCACGAAGATCTTCTGGGCTTCGGGCGTGTACACGAAGGCCAGGAACGCCTTCGCGGTGTCGGGGTTCTTCGAGTCCTTGGTGACCGCAGCCGGGTTCTCGATGAGGATCGTGCGCTCGGGCGTGAGGTAGTCGATGTCCTCGCCCTTCTTCTGGGCGAAGATCGCTTCGTTCTCGTACGCGATGAGCACGTCGCCCTTGCCGCCGGAGAAGGTCTGGAGCGACTTGCGGGCGCTGTCGTCCTGCACGACGACGTTCTTGAACAGGTCCATCAGGTACTGCTTGCCGGCGGCCTCGTCCTTGCCGTTGTTGCTCTTGGCGCCGTACGCCGCCATGACGTTCCAGCGCGCCCCACCCGACGTGAACGGGTTCGGGGTGACGACCTCGATGCCCGGCTTGGTCAGGTCGTCCCAGCCCTGGATGTTCTTGGGGTTGCCCTTGCGCACGACGAGCACCACGACCGACTTCGTGACCATGCCGCCGTACTGGTTCTTGTTCCAGTCCTCGGCGACCTTGCCGGCCTTGACGAGGCGGTTCATGTCGGGCTCGAGCGAGAAGCCGACGTAGTCCGCGGCTTGCCCGTTCTCGACGGCTCGGCTCTGCTCCCCCGAAGCCCCGAACGACTCCTTGATGTCTGCCCCCTTGCCGGCCGCCGTCGCCGTGAAGGCCTTGGCCAGCTGGTTGTAGGCCTCCTGCGGCGTGGAGTACGCCACCAGGTTGACGGTGCCGCCCTTGCCGCCTGGCACCGACCCGCCACCGGGGAGCGTGCCAGCACCCGTGCTGGTCGAGCTGTCGGACTTGCTGCAGCCGACGATGAAGGCCATGGCGACGACGACCAGCGTGGCGATCGTCAGAGGCGCTCTCCGGCCGGCGGCTGGGGTTCGTGATGCGTGCACAGCGGACTCCATGGGGGACGTGGCCTCCGAGCGAGGAAGCTCGGCGACAATGTTGACTTTGTCACCCAAATTTGTAGACAATGGCGATAAGGAAAGCAACTTAACCCATGATCTTGATAGGAAACAACCCCCTGGCCTGATCTGTCCGGAGGGCCGTCCCCGAGCCGGAGCGAGCCGGTCGTGCTGCGAGTCCCCGCCAAAGTCGAATACGCCCTCCGTGCGCTCGTCGCGCTCGCGCGCCTCGCGCCGGCCACGGTGAAGGGCGACCGGTTGGCGCGCGACGAGGGCATCCCGTTCCGCTTCCTCGAGCTGACCCTCGGCGAGCTCCGCCACGCGGGCATCGTGTCCAGCCGGCGCGGCAGCGACGGCGGCTACTGGTTGAGCCGCGCGGCGGACGAGATCTCCGTGGCCGACGTCATGATCGCCCTCGAGGGCACGCTCATGGACGTGCGCATCGCCCCGTCGGACCCCGCCGAGGCCGGCGCGATGGCCCGGCACACGCAGACGGCGGTGCTGTGGGACCGGTCCGAGCGCCAGCTGCGCGACCTCTACACGAGCGTCACGATCGCCGACCTCGCCGGCCTCGGCTCGCTGGACCCCGGCCCGGGCTGACCTCCGCGCTCCCCGCGCGCGGCGGGTGCGGCGCCGGCAGGGTGGCCGCGTCAGCGGTCGTCGGCGTCCGGGTGCTGCGGCGTGTACACGACGAGGCGCACGATGGTGCCGTCGTCCGTCGACTCGATCGCGGTCTCGTCGGCGAGGCTGCGCATGAGCGGGAGGCCGAGGCCGCTCTCCCACTCGAGCCGGTCCTGGGCGGTGGCCTCGGGGGCTGACGCGACCGACCCCGGGTCGAAGCCGCCGGCCTGGTCGAGCACGGCGACCTCGATGCGGTCGTCGTCGAGGTTGCAGCGGATGAGGATCCGCTCGTTGCTGCCCTGGTCCGCGTGCGCCTCGATGGCGTTCGTCGTCGCCTCGCTGACGGCCACCCGCAGGTCGTCGATCCGCTCGTCGCGGAACGTCGGCTCCACCGCGGCCGCCGCGGCCACCACCTGCCGCGCCAGACCCAGGTAGTCCATGCGCGCCGGGATCTCGAGCCGGACCTCACCCATCGCCGGACCCCTCACCAGATCCGTCACCCGTCGGCCCCGGGGCGGCCGGTGCCGCACCCACCGGGAGCACGGCATCGAGCGCATCCTCGATCGTGAAGACGCCGTCGAGATCGGTGGCGGCGAAGGCGGCGCGCACCCGCGGCTCGGGCACGACCAGCACGAGCTCGCCGTCGACGGCGCGCACGCGGCGGAGCGCACCGATCAGCACGCCGAGGCCGATCGAGTCGATGAGGTCGACGCCCGAGAGGTCGATGGCCAACCGCGGCGGGGCGGCGCGCCGGCCGGGCGTCGTGAGCGCCCGGATGACCGCCTGGCGCACCCGGGGGCCTGTCGCGAGATCGAGCTCGCCGACGACGGCGAGCACGATCCACCCGTCGCGATCAGCGATCTGCACGTCGAACAGCACACGTCCCTCTTTCGGCACGGATCGACCCGCGCGCAAGCCCGGCCCGGGCGAGGCCCGGCACCCTCGCCGTGCAAGGTACAGGAGCAACCCCGCTGACCTGCGCTTCTCGTCGAGCGGCGGCGGCGGAGGGGGACGAACGTCACGTCGCGCCGGCCGCCCTTACCCCCAGGTTCTTCCACATTCCTCACAGCTCTGTAATTACGCCGGCGGCATCCCTAGACTGTGCGGACCCTCGGAGCCGACGGTGGTCATGGCCGCAGCTGGTGCACGCGGTCGGGCACGAGCCAGGCACGCGATCGTCGTGCGTGCCCGGGCGTGCGGCCAGGGCGCCGCTGGTCCCGGGGGGCTCCACGCCGTGCGGGCGATCTCCCGGCGGCACCACCCGCTCCCGCGAACGCATCGAGACCCCATGGCGCTCCTCAGCCCCGCCGCGATCCCGGCCCCTGCTCCCCTGGTGCGCCTCGTCGCGACGGGCGCGGGCGGCCGCGACCTCGAGGACCACGTCCGCCGGCTGCAGGCGGATCCTCGTGCGGTGCACGTCGAGCGCATCCCCGCCCGGCCGGCTCACACCGCCGAGCTGGCGCGTCCGCTGCCCGACGTGGTCCGCGCCCGCCTCGGGGTCGAGGCCTTCTGGTCCCACCAGGCCGCCGCGATCGACCTGCTGCGCGACGGGTGCTCCGTCGCCGTGGCGACCGGCACCGCGTCCGGCAAGTCGCTCTGCTACCAGGCACCGATCGCGGAATCGATCGCCGAGGGCCTGCGGCCGGCCACGGCGCTGCTCGTGTTCCCGACCAAGGCCCTCGCCCAGGACCAGCTGCGGGCGTTCGACGCGATGGAGATCCCGCGCCTGGTCGCCGCGACCTACGACGCCGATCTCACGCCTGACGCGCGCACCTGGGTGCGCCAGCACGCCAACGTGGTGCTCACGAACCCGGAGATGGTGCACCACGGGCTGCTGCCGAACCACGCGCGCTGGTCGACCTACCTCATGCGGCTGCGCTACGTCGTGGTCGACGAGCTGCACGTGCTCCGGGGCATCTTCGGCACCAACGTCGCCCACGTGCTGCGACGCCTGCGCCGCGTGTGCCAGCACTACGGCAGCGACCCGACCTTCGTCTTCTCGTCGGCCACGATCGGCGATCCCGCCGGCCTGGCGTCCGAGCTGTGCGCCGACGACGTCGTCGCGATCACCGACGACGGCTCGCCGCGTGGCGAGCGCCTGTTCGTGCTGTGGAACCCGTTCGCCGCCGCGGCGCCGGACGCCGACGGACCGGCCGGTCCCGATGGTCGGGTGCGTCTCGTCGAGCGAGAAGGTGTCGATGGATCGCATGGTGACGAGGGTCCGGAGGCGCTCGAGGGCCGCGCCCTCGCCGACCCGTCGAGGCGTCGGGCCTCCGCGAACCGGGAGACGGCCGCCCTGGTGGCGCGCCTGGTGCGCGACGACCGCCGCGCCATCGCGTTCTGTCGCAGCCGCAAGGGAACCGAGATCGTGGCGGCCGACATCGCCCGGCGCCTCCCGCCGGCGCTGGCCGACCTGGTGCGCCCGTACCGCGCCGGCTACCTGACCGACGAGCGCCGGGAGATCGAGACCGATCTGTTCACCGGCCGCCTGCGCGCCGTCGTGGCCACCAGCGCACTGGAGCTCGGGGTCGACATCGGCGGCCTGGACGCGTGCGTGCTCGACGGCTTCCCCGGCACGATCGCGTCGATGTGGCAGCAGGCGGGACGCGCGGGCCGCCGCAGCGCGCAGTCGTTGGCCATCCTCGTGGCGGGCGACGACCAGCTCGACCAGTGGTACATGGGCCACCCGCACGAGGTCTTCCACCGCCCACCGGAACCAGCGGTCATCAACGCCGCGAACACGCATGTGCTGCTCCCCCACCTGGTGTGCGCCGCCTACGAGCTGCCGCTGTCGCACGCCGACGAGCGGTGGTGGCCCGAGCTGCTCGACGACGGCGTCCGCGACCTGGTCGTGGACGACCGGCTCCGGCTGCGCACCCGCGGACGGGGCAGCGTCCGCGAGCCGATCGCCGTGTGGGCCGGCCGCGGGTGGCCCTCGAGCGGCGTCGGCCTGCGGGGCGGCGCGAGCGCCGAGCTGCGCATCGTGCTCGCGGACGGCACCCTCGTCGGCACCGCCGACACGGGGCGCGCCGCCCGGTTGGTGCACCCGGGAGCGATCTACGTCCACCGCGGGCGCCCCTACCGGGTCCTCACCCTCGACTACGAGGAGTGCACCGCGGTCGTCGAAGCCCACGACGGCAGCGAGCACACGCAGCCACGCAGCGAAGCCCAGATCACCATCCTCTCCACCGACGCGACCCAATCGGTCGGCGAGGCGACGCTCTCGCTCGGCACCGTGCGGGCCCGCTCGCGGGTCGTCGGGTACAAGCGCATCGACACCGCGAGCGGCGAGCTGCTCTCGATCGAAGCGCTGCACCTGCCGGCGGAGGAGCTCGAGACCCGAGGGTTCTGGTACACGGTGCCACCGGCGTCGCTGCAGGCCGCCGGGCTGCACCCCGACGCGTGGCCCGGCACCCTGCACGCGATCGAGCACGCGGCCATCGGGATCATGCCGCTGTTCACGATCTGCGACCGGTGGGACGTCGGCGGCGTGTCGACCGTGATGCAGGCCGAGACCGGTCTGCCCACGATCGTGATCCACGACGCCCATGCCGGCGGTGCGGGCGTCGCCGAGCTCGGGTACGCGGCCGCCCATCGCCACCTGCGGGCGACGGCGGACGTCATCGGGGCCTGCCCGTGCGACACCGGTTGCCCGTCGTGCGTGCAGTCGCCCAAGTGCGGCAACGGCAACGAGCCGCTCGACAAGGCCGGCGCAGCCGCGCTGCTGGCGGTGCTGCTGGGTTCGTGAGCGCACCGATCACCCTTCGACGCGCATCGATGCGGTCGCCCGCAACGCGAGATCAGGGAGCAGCGCCCCGATGAGCGGCACGTCGGTCGTGTCCGTGTAGGTGACGCGCACCTCGACGAAGGCACCCGGCTCGCCGCGGGGGCTGGTCGTGACGGCGAGCCGGTCGGGGCGCAGCCCGCCACCGCGCTGGGCGGCGTGCCGCGCGGCATCGGGCTCTTCGGACACCGCCGCCGCGCGCGCCGCCTCGCGCGCAGCATGGGTGAGCAGCACCTGATCGTGCGCGAGCACCGCCACCTGCACCACGCCCAGCGCCACGAGCGCGATGAACGGCAGCACCAGCGCGAGCTCGACCGTGGACTGGCCCGATTGGCCCCGCGCGACCGGTTGGCACCTTGCGACCGAGTGGCCCGATTGACCCGCGCGGCCCGATCGGGCCGGCGGGCGCGTCGAGCCCGACGCACTCGGCCGATCGGATCGTCGAGGTGGCCGGAGGCGGCGCCGGTCGGCGCGCGCCGGTCCACGGTGTCGGCCGCTCACCGGACACTGCCCGTGATGTGCTCCATCACGAAGTCGAAGAGCTTCCCGACGCGATCGGTCTTGGTCGCCCACGCGATGAGCAGCAGCGCCAAGGCGGCGGCGCCGATCAGCACGAGCGCGTACTCGGCCGTCGTCTGCCCGCGGTCACCGCATCGCCGCGGGCTCGGCGCCGCGCAGGACGGGGCCG
>CAYUOL010000023.1:0-36472 GCA_964446345.1 uncultured Iamiaceae bacterium
GAGGACGTGGTGGCGGAGAGTGTGGGATTCGAACCCACGGTGGCCTTGCGACCACAACGACTTTCGAGGCCGTCCCATTCGTCCGCTCTGGCAACTCTCCGGGGCGGACCTTAGTCGGCCGGCCGCGCGCCCGGGCAAAGCGAATGGTGACGGTGGCGAGGCCGGAGGGCTCAGCGCCTCGCCGAGAAGAACGTGGTGACGAGGTCGGCGCACTCGTCGGCGCGCACGCCGGCGCGCACCGCGAACTCGTGGTTCAGGCGCGGGTCGGCGCCGAGGTTGTAGAGGGATCCGCAGGCACCGGCCTTGAGGTCGGCGGCGCCGAACACCACACGGGCGACGCGCGCGTTGAGCAGCGCCCCCGCACACATCGCGCAGGGTTCGATCGTGACGTAGACCGTCGCGTCCTCGAGCCGCCACGACTCGGCTGCACGGGCGGCGTCCTGCAGCGCGAGGACCTCGGCGTGCGCCGTGGGATCGGCGGCGAGCTCGCGCTCGTTGTGGCGACGGGCCACCACGGCTCCGTCGACGACGACCACCGCCCCGATGGGCACGTCGCCGTGGGCGATCGCGGCTCGGGCTTCGTCGAGCGCCAGCGCCATCGCGGCGTCGTCATCGAGGAGGTCGGCCATCGGCGCAGGCTACGCGGGCGGCGGCGGGTCGACCCAGGCGAAGGGTCAGCCTCGCCGTGAAAGGACGACGCATCGGTGGTGAAGAGCCCTCGCCTCGCACGATGGGCCTCGGTCGACGCATCCACTCCGACCGTCTCGCGGCTGCGTCGCCCCGCCGGGGCTCGGCGCCGTCGGCGGACGCGGCCACGGCGCTATGCGCGACCGATGTAGGTGTGCCGGTCGGCGTAGTGAACGATGCAGATCCCCGTGGTCTCGGTGTTGATCCACTCGCTCGTACTGGGGAACAGCACCCCGAAGTCGAGCTGCGAGCCCGCCGCGCTGCTCGTGGCGGCGAGGCCGCGGCAACGCTCGAGCGCGATGTCCTGCTGCCCCGGGGTCTTGGCCGGGGGGGATGGTGACCTTCCCGGCCACCTGGGCATCGTGCGGGTCGGCGCAGTCCGCCACGAACAGCTCCGAGACCTGTTCCTTGGGCTGGATCACGATGCACTCGTCGCCCACGATCTCCTCGAAGCCCTTCTTCGTGATCTCGACCGTGGTGCGGTCGCCCAAGGTCACCGTCGCGTGGGTCTTGTCCCGCTCGGCCTTGTACGACAGCCCGTAGTAGGCACCCCAGCCGAGGATGAAGATCACCCCGAGGACCTGCGCCGCGGTCGCGGGCCCGCTCACCTTGGCGAACGTCCCGCTGCGCTTCGCTCGGCGCTTGGCGACGCCGCCGAGCACGATGCCGATCAGGGCCGGGACGATCGGGATGCAGAGCCCGAGCAACGACGCGACGAACCCGGCCGTCGCCAGCCCTGAACCGCCGCCCCGTCCCGAAGGTCGCGCATCGGGTGACGCGGCGGGCGGGCCCTCGCTCCAGCCGGCCAGGGGTGCTCCTGTGCCGAACGGCGGCGCTGCGGACGGGGTGGCGGCGTGGGGACCGCGTCGGCTGCCACACCGGGGGCGACGTGGCGGATGCGGCGGATGGCGTCCGCCTCGGCGTCGGTGAGCTCGTGGCCGCCCGTCGCCTGGGTGACGCCGATGCGCTCGCAGAGCTCGAGCGTCTCGGCTGTTGTGATGCCGAACTCGTCGGCGAGGTCGACCCCCCGCATCGGGGCGGGCTCGCGCTCGCCGGTCGAGCAGGCCTGCCATGACGTGGGGTGGTGCTGCGCGGACAGCTCTCGAACCCGGTCGTCCACGAGCGCCTCGGCGGAGCGGAGCACCGGGAGCACGGCACAGAGCGGGGGTAAAGTGGCCCGCCACCAGCAGGCGTTCGGAGGGAACCATGCGGGTTCGGCGGTCGTGGCAGCTTCGCGCGCGGTCCATCTCTGTCGCGCTTCTGGTGTGGGCAGTGGTGCTCGGGACGCTGTCGCTCGGTGCCGCCGACGCACAAGAGGAACCGCCGCCATCACCTGCTCCTGATGCAGCCCCGGTTCCGGAGGCATCGGGGCTGACCGCGGCAGACGGCTTCGGCTTCCACTCGTTGGTGCCGGCGAGGCTCCTTGATTCGCGGACGCCCACCGGTGGCTTCGGCGGCAAGTTGGCTGCGGGCGCGAACAAGGACCTGACGGTGGCGGGGCAGGGTGGGGTGCCGGGCTCCGCGACAGCCGTCATCATGAACGTCACGGCGACGGGTGCGACCGCGGGTTCCTTCGTCACCGTCTTCCCGAAGGGCGGTTCGACACCGAACGCATCGAACCTGAACTTCGGTGTGGGTCAGACGATCCCGAACCTCGTGACGGTCAAGCTCGGGGTGGAGGGCAAGGTCACGTTCGCGAACGCCGCCGGTGCGGTCGACGTCGTCGCCGACGTCGTGGGGTACTTCGACGACGCCACCGGTCCGGGGGACTCGTTCTTCGGGTTGCCGCCGGCGCGCATCCTGGACTCGCGCACCCCGGTCGGCGGGTTCGGCGGCAAGATCGGGGCCGGGGTCGCGAACATCAAGGACCTGACGGTCCGTGGTCAAGGCGGCGTGCCCGAGTCGGCGACGGCGGCGGTCTTGAACGTGACGTCCACGAACGCGACCGCAGGCAGCTTCCTGCAGGTCTGGCCCTCCGGTGCGACGCGGCCGAACAGCTCGAGCCTGAACTTCGGTCCCGGCGAGACGATCCCGAACCTGGTCGTGGCCCAGATCGGGGCGAACGGCAAGGTGTCCTTCTACAACCACGTCGGGGCGACCGACGTCGTGGCGGACGTCGTCGCGTACTTCGACGCGACCGCCGGTCCCAGGTTCCATCCGCTGTCCGGGCCGACACGGATCCTCGATGACCGTGTCGGCAACGGGTTGAACGGGCCCTGGGGCCCGGACCAGACCCGCGTGCTCCCCGTCGTCGGCCGGGCCGGCATCCCGGTCCAGGCCGCGGGCGTGGTGCTGAACGCGACGGCCACGAACGGCACGGCCGGCAGCTTCGTGTCCGTGTACCCGAACGGCGCGACACGGCCGATCAGCTCGAACCTGAACTTCGGTCCCGGGCAGACGATCCCGAACGCGGTCATGGTGCAGCTCCCGAGCAGCGGCGCGGTCGCCATCTACAACCAGCTCGGCGCCGTCGACATCATCGCCGACGCCGTCGGCTACTTCTCGGTTCCCGACATCGACGTCATGCCCCCCGATCCCACCACGACGGCTCCCGCGAACGACCCGACCGAGCCCACCGATCTCGCCGAGCAGACGAAGTTCCTCTACAGCGGGCCGAACCCGGTGCAGACGTTCGTGTCTCCGGGGGCCATCGACCCCGAGCGCTCGACGGTGATCCGCGGTCGGGTCCGCACACGCGACGGCGGCGCCCTGGCAGGAGTGCGGGTCACGGCGCCCGACCATCCCGAGCTGGGCCGCACCGTCACCCGCAACGACGGGGCCTTCGACTTCGTCGTCAACGGCGGCACCGCCGCGGCGCTGCAGTACCAGAAGTCAGGGTTCCTCCCCGTGCAGCGCCACGCGCCGGCATCGGAGGGGGAGCTGACGACGGTCGACGATGTGGTCCTGATCCCGTTGGACACCACGAGCACGGTCGTGGCCGGCAACAGCGGCACCGTGCAGTCGGCGCAGAGCTCGGCGGTGACCGACAGCGACGGCACGAGGCACAACACCCTGGTCTTCCCCGCGGGCACCACCGCCAAGATGCGCATGCCCGACGGATCGCTGCAGGACCTGGGCGCGATGACCGTTCGGGCCACCGAGTACACCGTTGGGGACGACGGACCGAACGCCATGCCCGGTGAGCTCCCACCCAACAGCGGCTACACGTACGCCGTCGAGCTCTCGGTCGACGAGGCCCTCGCCGCCGGTGCCACGAGCGTCGAGTTCAACCAGCCCGTCGCTGACTACGTCGAGAACTTCGTCGGGTTCCCGGTGGGGATGAAGGTGCCGTCGGGGACGTACGACCGCTCCTCGTCGCAGTGGACGGCCACGCCGAACGGCGTCGTGGTCAAGATCGTGTCGATCACTGCGGGCCGCGCCGACCTCGACGTGAGCGGCGACGGCGCCGCCGACTCCGGGAGCGCGCTCTCGACCCTGGGCATCAACGACGCGGAGCGAACGAAGCTCGCGACGCTGTTCACGACGGGCACCAGCCTGGTCCGCGTGCCGATCAGCCACTTCTCGCCCTTCGACTTCAACTGGCCGGGGTACTGCAACGGCTGCACCTCCCCCGAGGATGAGGGCGTGGAGGATCCCTCGACCGAGGAGGACTCCCCGACCTGCACGATGCCCGGTTCGATCATCGGGTGCGAGGACCAGACGCTCGGTGAGCGCATCCCGATCGCCGGGACGCCCTTGGCGCTGTCCCACAACAGCCGGAGCGTCGCCGCGTTCAAACCGGGCGCCGACGTGAAGATCCCGGTCACGGGGCCCTCAGTGCCCCCGCTCGACGGGATCCAGGTCGTCGTCGACGTCGCCGGACGACGCTTCCCGATCGCGGCGACGACCGCGCCGAACCAGACGGTGGCGTTCCACTGGGACGGGCTCGACGCGTACGGCCGTCCCGTGATCGGGGCCGCCCGCGCGGTCGTCCAAGTGACCTACGTGTACCTCTCGCGGTACGCGACCCCACGCGACCTCCCGACGATCTTCGGCTCGCCCGGCGTGTCCGAGATCGCGCCGCTCCTCAACCGCGACCGCCTGGTCCACTTCTCCAGCACCTCGACGGTGCTCGTGCTGTCGGCTCGGCGCCCCGGTGCCGGGGTGGTCGGCGGGTGGGGCATCGATCAGCACCACGACTGGGATCGCGCCGAAGGCAAGCTGTACCTCGGCACCGGCGAGATCCGCACGTTGGCGGCGTCGACGGGCCCGGTGCGGCCGTCGAACATCGCGGCCACTGCCGTCACCGTCGACCGACGTTCGGGGGCGCAGATCCTGGGGAGCGGCGCGCAGATCAAGCGCCGGGCCGTCGACGGGTCGGTCACCGTGCTCGCCGGCAACGGGGGCTTCTGCCTCGCGTCACCGACTCCGTGCGACGAGGGTGCGGTTGCGTCGACCGCCCGGCTCAACCCGCAGCAGCAGATCGCCATCGGCCCCGATGGTGTCGTGGCCTTCGTCGACGGCACCTCCTGCAGCGTGGTCAACGGGAACCTCCAGTGCGCGGCGGCGATCCTCCGACAGATCGGTCTGGACGGCCGCATCCGCACGATCGCCGGCAACGGCGGGCACTGCAGCGACCCGGAGAGCTGCGGGGACGGCGTGCCGGCCACCTCGATCCCGGTGACGCCCAGCCGCATCGAGATCGACCACAACGGCACCGTGTGGATCGCGGAGCTCTCCCAAGGGGCCCGCATCCGATCGATCGACAAGGCGGGGATCATCCGCACGCAGTACGGCTGCTTGGGAGATTGCTTCGGGATCCCTCGGCCGGTCGACGGCAGTCGCGCCTTCCCGGCGCAGATGAACATCGTGGACATCGCATCCGCGCCCAACGGCGACCTGTTGGTGCTCGAGGGGGGCAACGCCGGGGACCGCCGCCGTGTGCTGGCGATCGATCCGGCCGGCATCGTGCACGTGCTCGCCGGCGGCACTGGGCAGTGCGCGATCGCGGAGTGCGGCGACCGAGGCCCCGCCCGCGACTTCGTGTTCGACTCGCCGTCCCGGCTGGCGGTCGACGAGGCCGGAGCGATCTTCGTGGAGCAGTTCGAGTCATCTCCGGGTCGCGGTCCGGGGTTCTACGTGTACCGGTTCGTGCCGGGCGGGATCATCGAACGGGTCGCGGGCAGCGCCGGGCAGTGCTTCACCTACCAACCGGGGCAATGCGGTGACGGGGGCCTCGCGGTCGACGGTGTCTTCAACGGCGGCGAGATCGCCGCCGGCGACCGTGGCCGCCTGTACTGGACCCAGAACGGGACGAACCAGATGCGCGACATCGGGCCCGAACCGCAGACGCCCGACGGTCTGCTCGTCGTGCCGTCGGACTCCGGGGACAACCTGTACCTGTTCGACGCCGATGGCCGCCACGTGCGGACCCTCGACGGCCTGAGCGGTGTGGCCGTGCTGAGCTTCGGCTACGACGCCGCAGGCCGCCTGATCACGGTCACCGATCGGGATGGTCAGACCACCACGGTCCAGCGGGCCGCGAACGGCGATCCGACCGGGATCGTCAGCCCGAAGGGCATGCAGACGGCGCTGACCCTCGACGGCGCCGGACACCTCGCCTCCGTGGTCCGTCCAGGGGCGAACACCACGTCCATCGTCACGGCTCCCAACGGCTTGCTCACGTCGATCACGTTCCCGGGCAGCGCCACGCACTCGTTCCTCTACGACAGCGAAGGGCGCCTGACCAAGGACACGGCGCCGGGCAACGGCTTCACGCAGTTGGCACGATCGACGATCCCGAACGGCACACGCGTGACCGCCACGACGGCGGACGGGCACGTCACGAAGTACGACACGACCGTGGGCGACCAAGGCGTCCGGGTCACGACCGTGACCGGGCCCACCGGCAGCGTCAACACGTCCACGGTGTTGGCCAACGGATCGAGGACCACCACGCACGCAGATGGCAGCACGACCGCGCTGGTGTTCGGCAGCGATCCTCGGTGGGGCCTTGCGGTACCTGTCGTGACCAAGGCGACGGAGACCCTGCCGGGAGGGATCACGAACACCACGACGTTCGAGCGCTCGTTCGTGCCCGACCCCACCGACATCTCCAAGATCGTGTCCCAGACCAAGACGGTCACCGTGAACGGGCGGCAATCGACGTCGGTGTACACGGCGTCCACGCGCACGATCGCGGTGACCTCACCGACGGGACAGGTGCAGACGTCGGTGTTCGACGCCGAGAACCACCTCGTGTCCTCCGCCCCCAGCGCGGGCGTCACCCCGACGACGTTCACCTACGCGCCGGACGGGCTCCTCGTCAAGGAGGCACAGGGCACGCGCTCCGCGACCTACGAGTACGACGCGCTCGGCCGCCGCACGGCGCAGGTCGACGCGGCGGGCCGGCGGATCACCACCACGTACGACGCCCGCAACTTCGTCACGTCACGGAGCTCCGCCGATCCGGCCTCGCCGTATGCGTTCGGCAACGACCCTCGCGGCAACGTCGTCACGCTGGCGACACCGGGGGGAGCGGGCTCGCCGGGCAGCGCGTCGTACACCATGACGTACGACAAGGAGGACCAGCTGGTGACCTCCGACGTCCCCGGCTCGGGGGTCGACACGAACACGTACTCGCTCGACGGCCTCCTCACCCAGGTTTCGAAGGCATCCGGTGCAACGATCGGACGGACCCTGGATCCGGGAGGCCGCCTGACCGACGAGACCATGCCCGGGGTCAGCACGCACCTCACCTACGGCGATGCCACCGACCGTGCCGCGACCGCGACGTGGACCGGGCCTTCCACCCAGGCCCTGGCGTTCAGCTACCAGGGCAGGCTCGTCAATGGCATCGACATGTCCGGCGCCGCGACCGCCGACTTCAGTCACACCTGGTCGGACGACGAGTGGCTGACCTCGATCGCGCTCTCCGGGGGGCCCACCGAGAACCTCGCGTACGACGGCGACGGGAAGCTCGTGACCGACGGCCCGTTCTCCATCGGCCGGGCCGGTCCCGGGCGGGCGAGGTCGTCGATCAGCGACGGCACCGCACAGCACGCCTTCGGCTACGACGCGTTCGGGTCGACGAACGACCGCTCGCTGGCGATCGGCCCCACCTCCGTGTTCCGCCAGCAGCTGACGCGTGACGCCACCGGGCGGGTGTCGACATCGACGATCACCACACCGTCGGGCACGCACACGTCGACCTACACCTACGACGCGGCGGGCCGGCTGGGATCGGTCAAGAAGGACAACGGGCCCGCCGTCAGCTACACGTACGACAGCCACGGCAACCTCACCAACCCGTCCGCCGGTGCCGCCACCTACAACAGCACGGATCAGGTGACAGCCGTCGGTGCGACGGCGTACACCTACGACAGCAACGGCAACCTCACCGGGCGCGGCAGCGACACCTTCACCTACGACGCCCGCGGCGAGCTGCTCGCCGCCACGGTCGGCGGCACCACCGTGCAGTACACCTACGACGCACTGCAGCGCCGCGTCGCCCGGGTGGAAGGCGGGGCCAAGACGGAGTACCTCTACGGGGATCCCCGCCAGCCCCTGCGGGTCACGGCGTCGCGACAGGCCGGAGTCCTGACGTACTACTTCTACGACGAGAGCGGCCGGCCGTTCGCGTTCGAGCGGGCCGGCGAGCGCTTCTACGTCGGCAGCGATGCCGTGGGCACGACGCGGATCGTGCGCAACGGCGACGGCACGACGGTCAAGGAGATCGACGTCGACGTCTGGGGCAACGTCCTGGCGGACTCCAACCCGGGGTTCGCGCTCGATCTCGGCTTCGCCGGCGGCATGCGAGACCGGGTCACCGGGTTCGTCCGGTTCGGCGTCCGCGACTACGACCCCGTCACCGGTCGCTTCGTCAGCCCCGACCCCACGGGCTTCGCGATCGGCTACCACCGCTACGCGTACGCCGGGGACGACCCGATCAACTCGGTCGACCCCGCCGGCACCGGCTCGATCGGGGCGGAGTACTACGAGGGCGTGGGTGGTGGCTTCGAGCTGTCGTGGGGGAGCAACGGGTGGACGGTCTGCATCCTCATCGGCGTCGGTGTCGGAGGGTCGCTCTCGGCCGAGAACTCGTCGACGACGGCCAACGCGGCCGGGGAGGGCCTGTCGTTCAGCGCGAGCGAGGGCGGCCCCGCATCGGAGGTCGGGAGCAGCGTCGACTACTTCGAAGAGGACTGCGGGAGGACGAGCGTCAAGTCGACCCTCGATGGCCGGGTCGGTCCGTTCCAGGCCAAGCTCGGTCTCCAGGGAGACAACGGCGGCAACATCACCGATGCGTCGGGGCTCTCCAACGGGACGTCCTTCGGCCCCAACAACCATGTCGGCCTGCAGCTGCGCGTCGCCGGCAAGAAGTGCTGGCACTGGGGCGAGGCGCCGCCGGCCTAGCCGAGGCCCGCCCAGGCGAGGACGAGGGCCCGCGCCAGCGAGGGCGTGGTGGCGGAGGGGGTGGGATTCGAACCCACGGTGGGTTGCCCCACACACGCTTTCCAAGCGTGCCGATTCGGCCGCTCTCGCACCCCTCCCGGGGACGCACCGGCGCCGCAACCCGGGCTGGGGCGCATGTGCGAGGTTGCAGGCTATCCTGTCCGCCGACCCGCTCTTGCATGTGATGGTCGGGTCCTGTGCAACCGAAGGCCGTGAACCAGGTCAGGGCCGGAAGGCAGCAGCCTTCAGCGGAATCTTCGGTGTGCCGCAGATCGCCTGACCATCACATGGAGGAGCGGGTCGTGTCGCGCCCGACGCAGGTCATCCGTTCGGGAGCCGACGCAGTCGGTCCTCCAGGACGGGGGGACGGGCGACGTTGCCGATCGATGAGAACAGGTCGATCGCTCGCCTCGTCGCCCACGTCGCCCACCCGTGATCGCCGATGACTGCCGCGATCTCGCCAGCCCGCGCCGTCCGCGCCGCCCGCTCGTGGATGGCGAGCTCCTGCGTCGTGGTGGATGCCTGCTCGAGCCAGTGGCGGACGGTCAGCGGATCGGCGCCATGACCACACAGGCACGCGGCTGCGACGATCGCGCGGCTCTGTTCGTCGTCGAGGCGCGCTGGATCGGGTGCCCGCGACCGGGCCTCGTCTTCGATCTGTTGCAGCAGGTCGGCGCGCCTGGCCCGAAGACACGCGCACGCGATCCGGTCGATGGGTCCGAAGCCACCCTCCGCCAACGCGGCCCGCAGCGCCACCTCGAGCGCCCCGTCGGCGAGCGGGACCGCGTCGTCGGATGCCGCGAGCCAGACCTCGAGCTCGGTCTCCGCGATGACCTGCTCCAACTCGGGCGTCCGCTCGGCGCCGAGCGAGAACGAGTGCGCGAGCGCGCGTGCATCCTCGATGCTGGCGGTGTCCGATGGCGGAAGCCCGAGCTCCCAGCGGAGTTGCGCGGTGTTGACCAGCGCACAGACGCGTGGCTGGACCGAGAACGCGACTGCGAGGGCGTAGCCGTTGTTCACCGTCGCGCGTCGGTACCAGCCCATCACGGCCAGGTCGTAGGCCTTCGCCAGCCATGCGGAGTCCTCAGGATGCGCGCTGTGGTACCGGGGATCGATCCGTTCGTCGAGCCGGGCGCGGATCCTGGTGCCGACCGCCGGCACGACGTCACGCTCGACGGCGGCATCGCACGCGTCGACGGCTGCCTCGTGATCGTCGCGGCACAACGAGTCGGCGACTGCGAGCACCAATGAGACTGCGGCGTGCAGCGCCGGCTCCCTGTGGCCGTCGATGTGGGGCAGCGCCACCCGGGCGAACGCCGTGGCGTCGTTGATGGAGCAGCGTCGCAGCACGGCCTGCAAGGCCAGCAGGCCCAGGTTCCTGGCGTCGTGGCTGCGGGTCACTTCGGGTAGGCGGGTGGGTTCGGCCATCGGCGGGTCGGCCATCCGGTGGGCGAGCTCGTTGCTGCGGGTGATGGCGTGCTCGAGGTCTCCGCGACGCAGGTCAGCTTCGACGACGGCCACCAGCGCATCCTCGAGGGTGGTCAGCCAAGCCGTGCGATCGAGCCCCGCCGGGCACGAGCGGCCCAGCAGCGCTCGAGCGGGGATCGCTGCGGCGAGCAGGTCGTTCCGCGCCAGCTCCGTGGTCACGTTCTGCGCCAGCTCCTGCCAGTCGAGCTGGTCGCGGGTCCCGCCGAGCCATCTCCGCATGGGCTCCCGACGTGCCACGAGCAGGAGCGTAGGCCAACGACGGGGCGTCGGCGGCTGTCGGTGGGTGCCGGTAGAGTCGGCCGCGATGGCCTACCAGTCCCTGTACCGCCGCTACCGGCCGCAGAAGTTCGCCGAGGTCCGCGGGCAGGACCACCTGGTGCGGGCGCTGCGCAACGCGGTGGTCGAGGGGCGCGTGGGCCACGCCTACCTGTTCAGCGGGCCGCGCGGCACCGGCAAGACGTCGACGGCGCGCATCCTCGCGAAGGTCCTCAACTGCGAGAAGCCGGTCGACGGCGAGCCGTGCGGCGTCTGCGACTCGTGCCAGGCGATCGAGCACGGCACGTCGTTCGACGTGTTCGAGCTCGACGCCGCCTCCAACAACGGCGTCGACGCGATCCGCAGCCTCATCGAGCGGGCCCAGCTCGGGTCGCCCGGCCGCACGAAGGTGTACATCCTCGACGAGGTGCACATGCTCTCGACCGCAGCGTCGAACGCGCTGCTGAAGACCCTCGAGGAGCCACCCGACCACGTCGTGTTCGTGCTGGCCACCACCGACCCGCAGAAGGTGCTGCCCACGATCAAGAGCCGCACCCAGCACTTCGAGGTGCACCTGCTGTCGGCGGAGGAGCTGCAGGCCCTCGCCGAGTTCATCGTCGCCGACGCCGGGCTCGAGGTCAGCGCCGAGGCGATCGACTACGTCGTGCGCGCCGGCGCCGGCTCGGCCCGCGACATGGAGTCCGCGCTCGACCAGGTGGCGGCCGCGGGCGGCGTGCCCGACGACGGTGACGCGCTCGACGACCTGGTCGAGGCCCTGTGCCAGCGCGACACGGGCCGCGCCCTGCTCGCCGTCGACAGCGCGCTCAACACGGGCCGCACGCCCCGGGTGCTGGGGGAGAACCTGATCGCCCGGTTGCGCGACGTGTTCCTGGCCTCGATGAAGTCCGACCTCTCGCGGTTGCCCGAGCGCGACCGCGAGCGGGTGACGGCCCAGGCCGAGCGCCTCGGGCCCGCCGGCGCTACCCGCGCGCTCGAGGTGCTCGGTGACGCGTTCGTGGGCATCGCCGACGCGCCCGACCAGCGCATCCCGCTCGAGGTCGCGCTGGTGCGGCTCACGAAGCCCGAGGCGGACCACTCGCTCGAGAGCGTCGTCGATCGCCTCGAGCGGCTCGAGCGGGGCCTCGCCAGCGGCGCGATCGGTGGCGGCGCGGCGCCCGCACCGTCGGGGGCGCCGGCGCACAGCCACCCGCACGTCGAGGCCGCCGAGCGCGCCGACGAGGCCGCGGCGCACGCGGCCCCGGGCGATCCGGCAGCGCTGGTCGACGCGCTCGACCACGAGCGCGGCGGCGAGCCCGACGAGGCGCCGCCACCGGCCCCCGCGACGAGCCCCGCTCCCGACGGCCAGGGCCCCGCGCACCTCGCCCGCCAGCAACTGGCCGCCAAGCGCCAGGGCGCTGCGGCGCGGGGCGTGCCCACGAAGAAGGCGCCCGCGCCGGCCGCGGCTCCTGCCGCGCCGCCGGGTCCACCGTCGCGGCGGGCCGCCCCCGCGAGCGCAGCCTCGCCGCCGACGACGAGCGCGGCGCCGGCCACCGAGGCCCCGGCCGCCCCGGCGGCCGTCACGGCCGACGCCGCTGCCCCCGTTGCGGCGCCCGCCACGACCGGTTCCGTCCCCTCGCTCGACCAGCTGAGCGACGCCTGGTCGGGGGTCGTCCTCGGCACGCTGAGCAACAAGGCCAAGGCCCGCTTCTCCGGCGGGCGCTTCGTCGCCATCCAGCCCGATGCCGTGCAGTTCGGTCTGCCCAACGCCGCGCATGCCGGCCGTTGCGAGGAGTGCCGTCCCGAGGTCGAGGCGGCGCTGTCCTCCCACTTCGGCACCCCGATCGCGCTCGAGATCATCGTCGACGGCGACGCGGTGGCGCCACGGGCGCCGGGTCGCCCGCCGCCGCTGCCCGACGACGACCTCGAGCAGGCGGTCGACCTGAGCGAGCTCGTCGACGCGGAGTCGACCGCCACCTCGTCGGTCGACCGCATCGCCCAGATCTTCCCGGGGGTCGAGGTGGTCGAGGTGCCCGACGACCTGTCCCCCTGATCTCGCCCCGAGCCACCCCTGACCCGCCTTCCCCACCCCTTCCCGAGCGGAGCACGCGATGCCTGATGATGCGAACCCCGAGAGCGATCCCGTCGAGATCGACGACGGCCCCGGCAGCGCCATCGGCCTGCCCGACCTCGGGGAGGGCTCGGGCGAGCCGGACGGCTTCGACATGAGCTCGCTGCTCGGCATGGCGATGGACATGCAGCAGCAGCTGCTGGCCGCGCAGGAGACGGCCGCGAGCACCCTCGTCGAGGGACAGTCCGGCGGCGGCGTCGTGCGGATCGCCGTGACCGGATCGATGGAGTTCCACTCGGTCACCATCGACCCGGCGGCGGTCGATCCCGACGACGTCGAGATGTTGCAAGACCTCGTGCTCGCGGCGCTGCACGACGCGGTGGTGCAGGTGAACAACCTGACCCGGGCGAGCAACCCGATCGCCGGGCTCGGCCTGGGCGACCTCGGGGATCTCGACCTCGGCAACCTGGGCAGCCTGAGCGGCCTCGGTGGTCTGCCCGGCCTCGCGCCGGCCGGCGAGCTCGGCGAGGCGGGCGAGCCTGCGTTCGACCCGTTCGACTTCGACGACGACGTCGAGGCCGGCAACGAGCAGGCCGCGGACGAGGCGGATGGCGAGGCAGACGACGAGGACCGAGCATGACCCGCCTGCGGCCGCGCCGCGCGGGCGCGTAGCGGCGCGCCGATGGCTGTCTACGCCGCCGCGGTCCAGGACCTCATCGACGAGCTGGGGCGGCTCCCCGGTGTCGGTCCGAAGTCCGCGCAACGCATCGCCTTCCACCTGCTGAAGCTGCCGCGCGAAGACGCCCTGCGCCTGGCGCGGGCCATCAGCGAGGCCAAGGACAAGGTCACGTTCTGCACGCGCTGCTTCAACATCGCCGAGGCGGAGGAGTGCGGCATCTGCACCGACCCGCGCCGTGAACCCGGCACGGTCTGCGTCGTGGAGGAGCCACGCGACATCGTCGCCGTCGAGAAGACCGGCGAGTTCCGGGGGCGCTACCACGTGCTGCAGGGCGCCATCAGCCCGATCGAGGGGATCGGGCCGGATCAGCTGCGGGTCAAGGAGCTGCTGGCGCGGATCGAGCCCGAGGCCATCGAGGAGCTCATCCTCTGCACCAACCCGAACCTCGAGGGAGAGGCCACGGCGATGTACCTCGCCCGCCTCATCAGCCCGCTGGGCGTCAAGGTCACGCGCATCGCGAGCGGGATGCCGGTGGGCGGTGACCTCGAGTACGCCGACGAGCTCACGCTCGGGCGCGCGCTCGAAGGGCGCCGGGTCGTCGAGTAGCGGGCCGGCGCCCACCGCCGGGCGGGCGCCGGGGCGCGATGAGGGCGGCCGGGACCCCTTGTAGCGTGGACGGATGCCCTTCGTCCCGATGGCGCCCCGCGGCGCGCGCTCGTGAGCGATGCCGTCGGTCGCGCGGATCGCGACGCGCCCGGGCGATGGTCGGCGACGTGGCTGGCGGTCGGTCTCGTCGCCCTGATCGTGGCGATGACGGCCACGTTCCTCGTGTTCACCCGCGACGACGGGCAGACGTCGGCCCAAGGCGCGGCGCAGGCGATGGTCGGCGCCGTGCAGGCCGGGGACCTGCTCGGGGTGTTCGAGCAGCTCCCGCCGGGGGAGCGCCAGGCCCTGCGCGACTCGTCGGTCGACCTCGGCACGCAGCTCCAGCGCCTCGGGCTGCTCGCGGGGTTCGACACGCACCGCGTCGCCGGGGCCGACCTGCAGTTCCGCGACCTCACCTGGAAGACCGAGGACCTCGGCAAGGACGTGACCGCCGTCGACATCGTCGGGGGCACGTTCGCCGCGACCTTCCCGACCGGTGGCACCCCGCCGCTCACCGAGCACAGCCGCCGCCTGCTCGAGCGGGCCGGTCTGACCGTCGACCCGAACGCCTCCAGCGCCACGCGTGACTTCGCCGCCGACCCGCTGCGGCTCGTGGCCATCCGGGAAGGGGGCGGCTGGCACGTCAGCGTCGCCTACACCGTCGCCGAGCTGCTGCGGGCTCGAGCCGGCACGCCCAAGCCCGAGATGGGCAAGGGGCCCGCAGCGATCGGTGCCGACAGCCCGGCCGACGCGGTGCGGGACTTCTTCCGTGCCTATGCCGACGGCGACCCCGAGCGCGTGCTCACCCTGCTGTACCCCGACGAGGCGCGCGCGGCGTACGACTACGCCCCGGCGTTCCTGCCGCCGGCCAAGGAGGCGGCGAAGCAGGCCGACGAGACCAAGTCGTTCGACGTGCAGCTGAACCAGTTCAAGGCCGAGGCATCGGGTTCGGGTCCCGTGCGCACCGTCACCGTGAAGTCGTTCGACCTCGACATCCGTGACGAGGTCGAGAAGGTGCGCCAGGTCTACGACGGGCGCTGCCTGCACACCGACGTGCGCGTGGGCGACGACGACCAGCCGTTCCGCTCGGGTTCGACCTGCGACGGCGACTGGGGCCCCGAGCAGGCGAACCAGCGCGATCGCCGCAACCCCGTCGGCAACCTCGCCATCTTCGGTGGCGGGGTCGACCTGCCGACGTTCGTCATCGTCGAGCGCAACGGCCGGTGGTTCATCAGCCCGACGCGCACGTTGCTCGACTCGCTCAGCGCGACCCTGCGGGACCTGCCCGACGACAAGCTCGACGTGTTCGCGGACCGGCTCATCGCGTCGTGGCAAGCGGGGACGGGCGACGGGTTCAGCGGCACACCGATCGAAGGCCCGCCCCCCGTCGAAGGGGCCACGGACGAGGAGCGGCGCGCCGCGAAGGTCGATGCGCTCGTCGCGGCGTGCGAGTCGCTGGTGCCCGGGCCCGAGGGCGGCGCCACGACGCTCGCCTGCATCCAGCGGTTGGTCGACACGAAGCAGGTGCTCGTCGTCGAGCTGCCGCCGCGGTACTCGGTGCACGTGCAGGCCCCACCGAGCTGATCGCCCGCTGATCACCACCGCGTCCCCGACGGGCGCCGACCCGAACCCCGCGCGCCCGGGGCGCGAGGCGCGACTGCTCGGTCGGTGCGCTCGGGCGGAAACGACGACACCGCCCCGAGGGGCGGTGTCGCGCGAGCACAGGTCCCGGGCGAGCGCCCGGTCGGTGATGAGTCGGTGATCAGACCTTGAGCAGGATGGCGTCGCCCTGGCCGCCGCCACCACAGAGGGCGGCGGCGCCGAGACCGCCGCCGCGGCGGCCGAGCTCGATGGCGAGGTGCAGGGCGATGCGGTTGCCCGAGGCGCCGAGCGGGTGGCCGATGGCGATGGCGCCGCCGTTGACGTTCGTGATCTCGTCGGTGATCCCGAGGTCGCGCATCGAGGCGAGGCCGACGGCCGCGAACGCCTCGTTGAGCTCGAACAGGTCGATGTCGCTCACCGACTGCCCGGTCTTCTCGAGCGCCTTCTTGATGGCGCGCGATGGCTGGGTCAGCAGCGAGGCGTCGGGCCCGGCGATCTGGCCGAAGCCGACGATCTCGGCCAGCGGCTTGGTGCCGATCTTCTCGGCGGCGGCCTTGGAGGCGACCACGACGGCCGAGCCGCCGTCGGAGATCTGCGACGCGTTGCCGGCGGTGATGTTGCCGGCCTTGTCGAACGCGGGGCGCAGCGAGCTGAGCGACTCGACGGTGGTGTCGCCGCGGACGCCTTCGTCCTGCGAGACGACGAGGGGGTCACCCTTGCGCTGCTTGACCTCGACCGGGACGATCTCCTCGTCGAACAGCCCGTTCTTGGCGGCGAGGGCGGCGCGCTGGTGCGACTTGGCCGCCATGTCGTCCTGGTCGACGCGCTCGAGCTCCATCGAGTTGGCGTACTTCTGCGTGCCCGCCCCCATGGCGACCTGGTCGAAGGCGCAAAACAGCCCGTCGAACATCATCGAGTCGACGACGCTCTGGTCGCCGAGGCGGTAGCCGGCGCGGGCGCCGGGCAGCAGGTACGGGGCGTTCGACATGGACTCCATGCCACCGGCGATCACGATGTCAGCATCGCCGGCCTGGATCATCTGGTCGGCGAGGTAGATCGCGTTCAGACCCGACAGGCACACCTTGTTGACCGTGGTCGACGGCACGGACATCGACAGGCCGCCGTTGACCGCAGCTTGGCGGCTGGGGATCTGCCCGGCGCCGGCCTGCAGCACGTGGCCCATGAACACGAAGTCGATCTGCTCGGGGGAGACGCCGGCCCGCTCGAGGGCCGCCTTGATGGCGAACCCGCCCAGTTCGGTCGCCGAGAAGCTCGAGAGCGCTCCCGAGAGCTTGCCGACCGGTGTGCGTGCGCCACCGAGAATCACAGAACCAGCCATGACTTGGACCCTTTCCCCCGTGCGCAGGCCGCCCGATGCGGTGCGTCGACGTTCGGGTCAGTGTAGGGAGCCATCCGGATTTGAAGCCAAAAGGGGCTGAGCAGCTCCGGAACCCGGCGTCGCGGCGCCCGGTCCGGCGTCGCCGGTGGTGCGGGCCTCGGCGGCGGCGTGGATCGCGCGCGTCACCGCGTTGCGCATGAGCACCAGCGTGGGATCGCCGGCGGCGACGTCGCGTGGGTCACCCGTGTCGATCAGGCGCCGGGTGAGCGCCGCTTCCCGGCTCCGCTCGGCGGGCGTGGGGACCGGGCGAGGCTCGGGGGCGGCGGGGGGCGGGGGTCCGTCCCGGTCCGCGCCGGCGTCGGAGATGCCGAAGCGCAGGTCGCCGCCGTCGCGTCGCAGATCCACCACGGGCCGGGTGTCGGATCGCACGATGCGCTCGATCGCGCTGCCGACGTCGGCCTGCGCGGCTCGAAGCCGACCGAGGGCGTCGCGCTCGGCTCGCAGGACCTCGTCGGAGTGCCGGCGGGCCCGCTCGGTGCTGGCCTTGACGTGCTCCTCGGCGTGACCGGCCGCGGAGGCGACGATCTCGCGGGCGGTGTACTCGGCGTCGGCGATGATCGCGTCGGCCTGGTCCTGGGCCGTCGTGAGCACGCGCTTGGCCTGGTTCTGGATCGCCGCGGCGTCCGCCTTCGCCCGCCGGACCACCTCGCGCGCGTCGCGCTCGGCCTGCAGGACGGGATCGACGGCCCCGGGGACCTCGGAGGTCTCGGGTCGGGGGCGCTCGGGCCACCGCGCCGCGTCGGCCTGTTGCGCCAGCGCGACCGCGCGTGCGGGTGGGAGGAGCTGCGGCGACGACAGGGCGAGCCGGACGGTCGCGGCGACCTCGAAGAGGAACGCTCGTACCTCTTGGACGTCGTAGCCCACGGGGGCGACGGCGAAGGTCCGCCGTTCGATGTCATCTGGGCTGAGCGCCACGAGGGTCTTTCCTTCCGCTCCACGCCCCGTCGCGCGGTCGAAAGACGGCTGGGGCGCGGTAGCCGCAGGGTAACGAACACGCTGCGTGGTGAAAAGGGGTGGCGAACAGGTTTGTTCAGCAAGACCGCGATTTCTCGGGGTGGAGCGGGCGAACCGTCGGTGACCGGTGCGTCACCCGCACCCGGCGGGGTCGGGTCCGTCAGCCCGCGAAGGCGGGCGGCACCGCGATCGGACCGGCGGGCGGGGCGGGGGGCAGAGCGGCGGCGCCCACGGCGACCACCTCGCGCACACGGGTGCCGGGGTCGTCGAGGAGGAACAGGTTGTCCGACGCGTCCATGGTGAGCGCGCGCGGGTCGATGGTGGCCTGCGTCGCCGGGCCACCGTCCCCGTCGCCGGGGCGCGGCGAGGCGTCTGCGGCCCCCGCCAGAACCTCCACCATCCCGTTGGGGGTGCGGCGCAGGATCTGGCACACGCACGGGTAGCCCTTGCTCTCGACGAAGTCCGGGCGCGAGCCCTCGGCGAACACGAGGTCGTCCGCCCCGTCGAGCGCGATCGTGACGATCGGTGCTCCCGGCCGCTCCGCCAGGACCCGGGTGATCGTGCCGTCGGGGGCGATGCGCCGGACGGCGGCCGGGTGGCGCTCGGACGAGTACCACGCGCCATCGAGCACGTAGACGCTGCCGTCGTGGCCGACGACGAGATCACGCGGGTCGGCCAGCCGCGCCGACGTCGCCGGACCGCCGTCGCCGCTCTGCATCGCCTCCGTCGCCATCGGATCCGTCGCCATCGGATCCGGGAGGCGGCCGGCCACCGTGGTGATGACGCCGTCTGGGCCGACCCGCCGGACGAGATCGTTGTCCTGGTCGCTCACGTAGACCTCGCCCGGCGCGCCGGCGGCGATGTCGCCGATCGTGCCGAGCCCGGTGGCCAGCGCCGGAACGCGGTCGCCGGGCATGCCGTGGGTGCCGTCGCCGGCGTACGTGGTCACGCGGCCCGACGGGTCGACGCGGCGGATGACGCGGCCCATCACGATGTAGATCGCTCCGGCCGCATCGACGGTGACGGCCCCGCTGAAGGAGGGGAGGCCCGCGGCCTCGAGCTCGGGCCCGGCCAGCTCGCCGTGCGCCACCAGCACCCCGATGGCGCCGTCGCGGCCGATGCGCCAGAGCTCCTCGTTCGCCGAGAGGACGAGGGATCCATCGGGCAAGGCGGCCACGTCTCGGGCGTGGAACTGGCTCTGTTGGGCCGGTCCGCCGGCCCCGCCCGCGAGGGTTCCCGTCCCGGCCACCGTCGAGAACGAACCGTCCGGCTCGGTGCGCACGACCTGGGTGCTCGGGTTCGGGCGGGTGAAGTCGGTCGCGATCATGAGGACCCGGTCGTCCGGATCGGCGATCGCGGCGATGACCCATCGGTCGAGCCCGGCCGGGTCGCGGCCGGTCACCACGGTGGACGCGCAGCGGCACCCCGCGAGGTGGCTCACCGCGCCGTCGGGAGTGACCAGCGACGCCTCCCCGTCCGCGGTGAGGATCAACGTGCCGTCAGCCTTGATGCCGAGCGTCCCGCCCACGCGGGCCACCGTGTGGATGTGTCCGGTGCCGTCGATGCGACGGACGTCGTCGCGCGTGGCGACGTAGAGCTGCTCGTCGGGCCCGAAGGCCAGGCCCTGCACCGGCCCGAGGGCGGCGTGCGTCGCGATGACCCCGTCGTCGTAGGCATCGGGCCCCGGATCGGCCGTCCCCGCGATCACGGTCGAGGTGCCGTCGACAACCCGATGCACGAGCCCGCGCTGGTCACCGGCGAGCAGGGCGCCGTCGGGGACCGTGACCATCGCGGTGACCAACGTCTTCGGCGGCAGCCCGGGCATCGTGGAGATCACACCGTCGGCGCCGACGCGGCGCAGGGAGGAGTCCTCCACCACCGTGGGCATGCCGCCGCCGGGCCACGGGCCCGCCGGGCTCGAGAGGTACACCGTCCCGGTGGCATCGGCCGCGAGCGCGAAGGCGCCGCGCAACGGGGCGGCGGTCGCCGGCCCTCCGTCTCCCTCGGTGGCCGGGGTGCCCGGAAGAGCACGCTCACCGTTGCCCGCGATCACGCGCTGCCGACCCGTCGTGAGGTCGACCGCGCGGATCACGCCCCAGAGCTGGTCGGCGAGGAACAGCGTGCTCCCCGTGCGGGCCAAAGCGCTCGCTCCGATCGAGGTGGACGAAGCCGTCGTCGGACCGGGTGCGGCCGAACCGGCGACGCGCACGATGGTCCCGGGCGCCAGGCGGCGGGCCGCCGCGATCGTCGGGGTGGCCGGTGCGGCCACCACACCAGCGCTCGGCAGCATCGCCGGAGCGACCCCGATCAGCACCAGGATCGTCACCATCCGGACACGGGTGGTCGAGTGCGCCCGGCTCCCGTCGCTGTGCCGCCGGCGCCCCAGCTCGTTCTTCATGGGATGTGCCCACCTCCTCGTGTCACCAGGACGTCCGGGGGCGCCGCACGTTGACACGGGGCCGGGTCCGGTGGTTGCACCACGGAGAGCCGGGTTGCCGGGTGGATCCAGGGAGATGTCGTCGTGCAAATGGAGCCTCTTGCGGACCCGCGGGTACCTTGTCCCACCATGCAACAGATCCTGGAAGCCATTCAGTCGGGGGCGTCTGGTGAGGACATCGCCGCCCTGCCGTTGCCCGAGTCGTACCGCGCCGCCTTCGTGCTGAAGGACGAGGTGGGGATGTTCGAGGGGCTCGACTCCGGGGACAAGGACCCGCGCAAGTCGCTGCACGTCGACGAGGTCGCGCTGCCCGAGCTGGCGCCCGACGAGGCGATCGTCGCCGTCATGGCGTCCTCCATCAACTTCAACACCGTGTGGACGTCCATCTTCGAGCCGCTGCCGACCTTCGGGTTCCTCGAGCGCCTCGGGCGCGAGTCGGCGTGGGCGAAGCGCCACGACCTGCCGTACCACGTGGTCGGCTCGGATGCGGCCGGCGTCGTGCTGCGCGTCGGTGACGCCGTGCGCAAGTGGAAGCCGGGCGACCGCGTGACCGTCCAGTGCAACCACGTCGACGATCAGGATCCGTCGGCGCACGACGATTCGATGCTCGCCGACAACCAGCGCATCTGGGGGTTCGAGACCAACTTCGGCGGTCTGGCCGATCTCGCGATCGTGAAGGCGAACCAGCTGATGCCGAAGCCGAAGCACCTCACGTGGGAGGAAGCCGCGGTCAACGGCCTGTGCAACTCGACCAGCTACCGCATGATCGTCTCGAAGCACGCCGCCGGCATGCAGCAGGGCGACGCCGTGCTGATCTGGGGCGCGACGGGCGGCATCGGCGGCTACGGCGTGCAGTACGTGCTCAACGGTGGCGGCACGCCGGTGGGCGTCGTGTCGAGCGAGAAGAAGGCCGACATGCTCCGCGCCATGGGCTGCGAGGCCGTGATCAACCGCAAGGAGGCCAACTACCAGTTCTGGAAGGACGAGCACACCCAGGACGAGAAGGAGTGGCGCCGCCTCGGCAAGGACATCCGCGGCCTCATCGGGCGCGACGTCAACATCGTCTTCGAGCACCCCGGTCGCCAGACGTTCGGCGCCTCGGTGTTCGCCGTCGCCCGCGGCGGCACGATCGTGACCTGTGCGGCGACGAGCGGCTACATGATCGAGTACGACAACCGCCACCTCTGGATGAAGCTGAAGCGCATCGTGTCCTCGCACTTCGCCAACTACCAGGAGGCCTGGAACGCCAACCAGCTCATCTGCGAGGGCAAGATCCAGCCGATGCTGTCGCAGGTGTTCGCGCTCACCGACCTCGGCGAGGCGGCGTACCAGGTGCACAAGAACATGCACGAGGGCAAGCTCGGCGTCCTGTGCCTGGCCCCCGAAGAGGGCCTCGGCATCGACGACCCCGAGTTCCGCGAGAAGGTCGGCGAGGACAAGATCACCCTCGCCCGCCGCTTCGCCTGATCATCCGCATCGTCACTCCCCGAGGAGCCACCCATGAGCCCGGTCACCGCCCGCAACCCGCACGAAGACAGCGAGGACAAGAAGGGCGGTGGCCAGACGTCAGGTGATCCCGAGGGGCCCGTCACCGAAGAGCTCGCCGACGCGCCGATGCTGCTGACCGAGATCGACCACGTCGCCATCGCGGTGGACGACCTCGGCGAGGCCATCGACTACTACCGCGAGACCTTCGGCGCGGTGGTCGATCACCGCGAGGTGGTCGAGAGCGACGGCGTCGAGGAGGCGCTGCTCAAGGTGGCAGAGTCGTACATCCAGCTGCTCACGCCCACCCGCGACGACTCGCCGGTCGCGAAGTACCTCGAGAAGAAGGGCCCCGGCCTGCACCACATCGGGTACCGCGTCGACGACTGCGCCGCAGCGCTCGAAGCGGTCAAGGCACAGGGCGGTCGGGTGCTCGACGAGAAGCCGCGCCCGGGGTCGCGCGGCACGACGGTGGCCTTCATCCACCCGAAGACCGCGTTCGGCACGCTCATCGAGCTCGTCCAGGAGTAAGCAGCGGAAGCTTCGGCTTCCGGCACCGAAGCGCGCCCCTGGGGCGCTCTTCGGCGCCACGACGGCGCCGTTGCGACGGCGAGGGGGATCGCATGACCGAGTTGATCGACGAGGCCGGCTGGGCCGACTCGCTGCAGTGCTCCTTCTGCGGCAAGACGAAGGCCCAGGTGGCCAAGATCATCGCCGGACCTGGGGTGTACATCTGCAACGAGTGCGTCGACCTCTGCGACGAGATCATCCGGGAAGAGGGCATCCCCGACCTCCCCGTCGCGCCGAAGGTCCGGCGCCGCATCGCGCCGCTCACGACGGAGGACGTCAGCGAGCGCACCAAGGCCGTGCTCGAGACGACCAAGTCCGTCGACGCCGACCGCGTCGTCAACATCTTCGGCACGCTCGCCCACCACCCACGGGCCCTCGACCACGGGGTGGCGCTCGGCGGCGCGTTCATGTTCCGCTCGAAGATCGGTGACCGGCGCCGCGAGATCGTGATCATCCGCGTGGCGCGCAACACGCGCTGCGCCTACGAGTACGCGCAGCACCTGAGGCTGGCGCCGGCGTGGGGCCTGCCCGCGGAGGAGTGCAAGGCCCTGCTGCACGCGGACGTCGGCGACGCGTTCGACCCGTTCGAGCAGGCGATCGTCAAGGCGGTCGACGAGCTCTGCGCCCACGACGTCGTCAGCGACGCCACCTGGGACGTGCTCGCGTCCGAGTGGGACGACGCGCAGATGATCGAGCTGCTGATGCTGAGCGGCTACTACCGGATGCTCGCCGGCATGTTGACCTCGGCCGGCGTCGAGATCGACGACGGCCTCGAGGGCTTCCCGACCGCGTAGCTGCGCGTCCACCGAGCGCCCCGACCCCAGGCGGGGCCGCGGCGCCAGAACGCCGGGCTCAGCGCTCGACGTCGCTGAATCGCTGCGCGGTGAGCTCGGTCGCGCCACGCGGCAGCACGAAGCGCGCGCCCACCTTCGCCTGGGCGTGCTCGTCGAACGGGTCGATGAGCTTGAACTCGACGACGACCTGCTCGGGGGTGACGGTGACCAGGCCGTAGCCCTGGTCGATCAGGTTCAGGTAGCGCAGGTGCCGGTTGATCTTCATGCCCAGGTCCTCGAGCGCCCGGTTCTTGGCTCGCTCGGCCTCGGGCGTCGAGCCTTCCTTGGCGAGCAGGTCGGGGTCCGCCGTCAGCGATCCGCACGTGAAGTCGAAGGCGGCGACGGGCGCGGCGTCGTCGTCGAAGTCCGCCTTCAGCAGCCCCGCGATCCACACATGGGTGTGCCCGCTCACCGACACGACGTCGCGCACGCCGCCGTCGACGATCGACTGCAGCACCTCCCGACGCTCGGCGTTGTAGTCGTCCCACGCCTCGTTCGGGAAGTAGGTGCCGCCGTTCACCTGCGTGCCGGCGGGCCTCGGTGGACCAGGGTCCGCGTCGGTCACACGCACCATCGACATGTTGTACGGGTTGCCGAGGAAGCGCCACGCGGCCTTGGACGAGTGCAGGCCGTCGAGGAGCCACTGCTTCTGCGTCGCGCCCAACGTGGTGCGCCCCTCCGCGAGCATCACCGCGCCCTCGGGCGTCGACGTGTCGTCCTGCTCGACCGCCGGGTCGCGGTACGAGCGGACGTCGATCATGAACAGGTCGACGAGGTTGCCCCACGAGAACGAGCGGTAGAACGGCTGCTCGGCCCCCCGGGAGGGGTCGTGGTCGGGGCCGTCGAACAGCACGGGCATGGTCTCGACCCACGCCCGGCGCGCCGCTCGCCAGCGTTCGGGGGGCGCCGTGCGGTCGATCCCGTTGTAGAACTCGCCGTCGTCGAGCATGGCGACGAGCGGCACCTTCGCCTGCAGCTCCTGCAGCATCGGGTTGGCCTTGAACTGCCGGTACACGCCGCGGTAGTCGTCGAGCGTCAACGTCTTCTGGTCGTGCACGTAGACGTAGTCGCCCAGGTGCATGAAGAAGTCGAGGTCCGGCTCCGCGGCGGCCGCCCGATGGGCGACGTAGAAGCTGTCGCCCCGCTGCTGGCACGACGAGAACGCGAACCGCAGCGACGCCACCTCGGCGCCCGGCGCTGGCGCGGTGCGCAGCCGCCCCACCGTGCTCGACGCCTCCGGCGCGAGGAACCGGTAGTGGTACCAGCGGTCGCTCGCGAGGCCGTGCACCTCGACCCGCGCGGTCAGGTCGGCGCGCGGGTCGGGGGTGACGACGCCCTGGGCGACGATCGTGCGGAAGGCATCGTCCTCGGCCACCTGCCAGCGCAGCTGGGTGGGCGCCTGCTCGGGCGCGACGCGCGTCCACAGGACCGAACCGGTCGGACGCGGATCGCCGGCGATCACCCCGTCCGGGAAGCGCGCCGGCACGATCGGCGGCGCCGGGGCGCCGCCCCCACCCGCGACGGCCGCGGTGCCGGGTGCCGTCCCGGGGGTCGTCGCCGGTGCCGAGCCGGTCGGTGCCGGTGCGCTGCACCCGGCGAGGAACCCCATGAGCGCCGCGACCCCCGAGGTCGCCGCGACCGCGGAGGCACCGAGGAACGCGCGGCGATCGAGGGCGCCCGCGCCCGACTCGCCTCGGGTGCTTCCATCCGCTTCCATCGGGTTCGCCCTCCTGGGCCGGGCCGGGTCCGCGCTCGCGCGTGGGTCCGGGTCGCGGGTGAGGGGAGCCCGCGGGTGATCAGAGCGGCGCGTCAGCGCCGGTTCACGAGCCCGGCGGAGCCGGGGGCGCCGGGGGCGCCGGCGGGTACTCGGGCGCGGCTGCGGGCGGCGGGTAGGCCGGCGGGGGATAGGCGGCCTCGGGGGTCACGGCGTCCTGCACCGGCGTGGCCGGAGGCGTCGTGGCCGGTGGGATCTGGGGGGCCGTGGGCGCGGACGGCACCTCGGTCGCCGACACCGGGGGCTTGATCTCGGGGCCGACCGTGCCCGGAGAGGCACCGTCGACGGCCGGCTGGTCGTACCAGTGGGTGTGCTGGGTGTTGATGCTGGTCGGCTGGCCGATCTTCACCGTGATCTGCTGGTTCTGGTCGGCGGTCGAGTACCAGATGAGGTAGGCGAGGCCCGGGACGAGGCAGAGGATGAGGCCGACGACCAGGACCACCACGTTCATCTTCTTCTTGAGGTAGATCTGCACCTCGCCCTCGGACTGGTTCTGCACGACGCCCCCCTGGGAGACGAGCGTGGTGACGGTCGCGTTCAGCTGATCGGGCGAGCTGACCCACATGGTCTCGACGTTGGTAGCCATGACGAAACGCTAACCGAGGATGCCCCGGGCGGGTACCCGCATCGCGGCCGTTCGGCGGACGGCTACCCCGGGTCGCCGGACGCGGCGGCCTCGAGGACGGGGGTGGGGGAGGCACTCACGGTGCGACCGAGGCGGCGGCGGATGCGGTCGCGGCCCGCGTACAGGGCGCCCGAGATGCCGTTCGGGTAGAGCACGGCGATCGCGATGAGGGCGAGGCCGCTGACGGCGAACTGCGTCTGCGATCCGGTCTGGCCTGCGCTGAGGATCCCCCCGTCCTGCATCAGCCCGGCGATGAGCGCGCCCGCCACCGATGCGACGCCGCCCAGGTAGACGAGGGCGAGCAGCGCGAGGGACGAGAAGACCTTGAACGAGTCCGCCGACAGGTTCGGATGGCCATAGGCGTAGAGGACGCCACCGAGCCCGGCGATGAAGCTCGACACGGCGAAGGCGATCAGCTTCGTGCGGGCCACGTCGGTGCCGGCCGAGGCGGCCGCCCGTTCGTTGGCCCGGATCCCCAACCAGTGCAGCCCCGTCTGGCCGCGCCGCAGGTTCGCCACCATCACCGCGGCCAGCGCGAGCACGACGATGCAGAGGATCCCGAACGCCGCCCTGTTGTCGGCCGCACCGACGGCTGAGATGCCGAGGTCGATGCCGAACAACGAGGGCGGCTCGACGCGCGATCCCGCGCCGCCGCCGGTGAACCAGCTCCACTTGAGCAGCAGCTCTTCGATCGCGACGGCGGCGGCGAGCGTCGCGATCGCCAGGTTCATGCCCCGCACCCGCAGCGCCGGCACCCCCGCAAGCAGCCCGATCGCCACGGCGATCAGGGCCGCCGCGATCGGCGCGAACGGGAACGGCACGTGCCACCGCGCCGTGAGCTTCACCATCGAGAAGGCGCTGACACCGGCGAGCGCCATCGGCATGAGCGAGATCTGCCCGACGTAGCCGGTGAGGGCCACGATCGAGAGCGCGATCACTGCGAACGTGGTCGACACGATGATGGCGCCTCGCCAGCTCGCGTCCAGCGTCAGCAGACCGATCGTGCCGACGACGCAGAACGCGCCGGTCCACCAGACGACGTGCTCGGGCCGCGGCGAGCGCGGGAAGTGGCCGTGCCCGAGCGTGCCCCGGGTGGGCAGCGACTCGCCGCGCACCGCCATCGTCACGATGATGATGACGAAGGGCAGGCCCTCCTGCAGGTTGATCCGGGGGAGCCAGGTGAGGATGCCGTTGAGGTTCGCGAGCTCGGACTGCAGCATGCCGATGCCGAGGCCGGCGAGCGCGGTGACGAAGAACGACTTGAACTTGCCCAGGAGCGCCGCCGCGAGCGCCGGCACGAACAGCAGGCTCGTGGTCGTCGGGTTGATCGAGGTGATCGGCGCGAAGAGGATCACGGCCGCGCCCGCGAGCATCGTGCCGAGCATCCAGTTGATCGCCGCCACGAAGTCGGGCGAGATGCCGAGCAGCACCGCCCCCTTCTCGCTCTCCGCCGCCGCCCGCGTCGCGAGGCCGAAGCGCGTGTACTTGTAGACGGCGGCGAGGATCGTGGTCATCACCAGCACGAGGAACGCGAGCCACAGCCGGTCCTGCTGCACGTCCACACCGAACACGCGCACGACCGAGCTCGGCAGCAGGTTCTCGGGCAACGACAGCGCGGCCCCCTGGCTGCCGATGCGCAGGTTGGTGATGGCCAGCAGGTAGAGGAACAACCCGAGGCTGGCGACGAGCTTGGCCAGCGTCGGGGCGCGGCGCAGCGGGCGGAAGGCCAGCACGTAGATGATCAGCCCGTACAGCGCGGCGAGCAGCATCGTGATGACGAAGGCCGTCGCCGCCGAGAACCGGTAGCTGCACGAGACCGCGTTGGCGGCCTCGGCGGTGCACGACGACGGCACGAGCTTGATGCGCGACCACGGCCCGAGGATGGGCACCAGCAGCTCGCCGCTCGCGCGCAGGGTGCCGTAGGTGTAGGCGAGGAACATGCCCATCGCCGCGTGGGCGAAGTTCACGACGCCCGAGGCCCGGTAGGTCAGCAGGATGCCGAGCGCGAGTGCGGCGATCACCGCGCCGGATCCCGTGCCGAGGAAGAGGTACTGCAGGTGCGAGCTCACGACGGGGCGCCGATCACTTCTGCACGAGAGCCGGGATGTCGACCCAGTCGCCGAGCGGCACGATCGACTTGTTGCGGCGCTCGACGAGCAGCTGCTGCGGGGCGCAGAGCGCCGGCAGGTCGGGGATCTGCTTGCCGTCGCACGTGTAGGCGTGACCCGTGAAGCTCGGACGGTCCTTCGCGTTGCGGAAGAAGGCGAGGATGGTCTCCGGTCGCACGTCCTTCGGCCCGATCTCCTTCAGGGCGGCGTAGATGTTCAGGATGTCGCGGAAGCTGATGGTGGCCGAGCTGGCCGCCGGGAGCTGCGGGTCGCCGTACTTCGCCACGATGTCGAAGTAGATCTTGGCTTCGGGGTCGTCGTTGCCCTTCGGGCCCTCGATGTTGAAGATGCGGCCCTCGACCGCCTCCTCGCCGATCTGCGCGGGGATCGACGGGGCGAGGCACGAGCCCACGAGGTAGAGCTTCGCCTGGATGCCCAGCTCCTTGGCCGTCTTCATCGCCGGCGCGCAGGCCGTGTCGGCCGCGCCGAGGAAGATCGCATCGGGGTTGCCCTCGTTCGCCTTCGTCAGCACCGGCAGGAAGTCGGTGGTGGTGATCGGGAAGGGCAGATCGACCACGTCGGTGACGCCGAGCTTCTTCAGCGTGCCGACGCCGTAGTCGACGCCCGCCGACTTGATCGACGCGTAGTCGCCGTAGGTGACCGCGACCTTCTTCGCCTTCAGCCGCGTCGCGGCGTCGTAGGCGAACGCGGTGAACGCCCCGGGGACGCCACCGCTGAACTGGAACGAGATCGGTGACCGCATCTCGTCGAAGTTGATCGGGATGCCACCGACGTACGGCATCTGGTTCTGCTCGAGCACGGGGATGGAGCCGTTGCTCGTGATGTCGATGCCCCCGGTGACGACGTCCACGTGCTTCCCGACCAGCTCCTGCGCGCACGCTCGGGACTTCTCGACCGAGAACGTGGTGATGCACGGCACGAGCTCGACCGGTCGGCCGTCGACACCGCCGAGCTCGGCGTTGATGAAGTCGACCGCCGCCTGCGCGCCGAGGCGCAGCTCGGGGAACGAACCGAGCGGCGTGTTCTCCTGGTTGATCATGCCGATGCGGATCGGTTCGCCGCCGCCTGCCTTCTGTGCCTGCGCGGGGATGGTGCCGAAGCTCATCTTCGTGCCCGCGTACTTCGCCACCACCGATCCGTCGCTCTTGTCCTGCCCGCCGACGACGTTGGCGCGCGCCGCGGCGTCGTCGAGGCCCGTGCCCGTCGGGCCCGTGCCACGCGACCCACCGCCCTGGACGATCTCGACCCGCTCGACGCAGCCGGCGAGCAGCGCGACGAGCAGCACCACGGTGACGGCGAGCGCGCCGGGTAGTCGCGTTCGAGCGATCCGTGGGCTCGGTCCCGGATCAGCACCGCTCGGGGTGCTCGCGCGTTGCCAGAACGTCGTTCGTGCGGCCATCGTCCCCCTGCCTGCCCCTACCTGCCCCTGCCTGCCCGTGCTGCCCCGGTGATGTGCCCCTGCGCCCGTCTGCGGTGGACCCTGCGCCCACCCGTGGACGGCGCTGCTTAACACTGTTTACCAAATCGTCAGCGCCACGTCTCGTCGCTCGCGTCGAGCTCCGCCCGGAAGCGGTCGAGCTCGCTCTGGGAGACCGGCCGGAGCGGGAGCTTCGTGACCCGGCGCACCCCGATGGCCGAGATGCCGGCACCGACGCCCACGCCGAGCACGGGGACGAGGCTGCGCGCGAAGCGGGTGGCGGTGCGCTTCACGAGCTCCTCGCCGAGCCACGACGCCGCATCGTGCGCGACGCGGGCGCTCACCCGCCGCCCCGCGGAGTCGCCGTAGCCCGCCGCTTCGGCGAGGTCGATCAGCACGATCGCCGGGTCGGGCGAGCGACCGGCGTTGCGGTACTGGCGGGTGCGCGCCGATGACGCCACGTACGTCTCGAACACCTCGCCCACCACGGCGGACACGATCGCCACCGTCGTGGCGGTGCCCATCGTGCCGAAGGCCGCGACCTCCTCGGCCACCGCCGAGCCACCACCGCCGGCCCCCGCCACCGCGACGTGCTTCCAGGCGTTGTCGCCCTTCATCGGGTAGTTGACGCCGGCGACGATCACGACGCGCTCGGCCTGCAGCAAGCGCCCGGCGATCCGGCGCAGCGCGCGCTCCACCGACTCGCGCCCCAGCGCCTTCGTGCGGCGCAGCCCGGCGACCTCGTCGTACACGTCGGCGACGATGCCGTTCCACAGGTCACGCAGCTCGGCCTGCACGTCCTCGGGCAGGTTGTCGCTGCGGAAGCGGCGGGGCGCGGCCTTGTCGAAGTTCAGCTTGGCGGCCACGCCCGGCGGCAGGTCCACGAGGTCGACGTGGCGATGGCTGATCGGTGTCGAGTCGACGCGGTCGGGGACAGCTGCTCGCTTCTTCTCGGCGCGTCGCTCCTTGCGCGACGGCGACGGGGGCGACGGCGGCGACGAGGGTGACACGCGGGACGAAGACGACGGGGGAACCGGCAAGGCACCCGGCGTCGCGGCGGCCGTCCCGGGCGGCGGAGCGACCGGGGGACCGGTCGGGGGCCCGCTCGGCGCCGGCGTCACCGGAGGGCACATCGGAGGACCACTCGGAACGTCGGCCACCCGCTGACCCTACCCACGGCCGTGGCCGGCCGGGCGGCGCCGCGCGGTGTGCGTGGCGTCGCGGTCAGGGCTCGCCCGTCCAGGGCCCGTTGCCGCCGATGCGGTCGACGTCGACGGCCACCGTCACCGCCGTCGGCGAGCGCGACAGGTTGAGCGGGTGGTGGGCCGTGCCGACGTAGACCCGGCAGAGCTCGTCGCACAGCTCGCGGTCGGCCGGGCCGAGCACGGCGGCCCGCGGCGCGGGTGCCGGAGGTGCCGGTATGACAGGCTCGGCGCATGAAGGTGCACCTGGTCGACGGCACGTACGAGCTCTTCCGCTACTTCTACGCGCTGCCGTCACACCTGAACGAGGCGGGCCGCGAGGTGAGCGCCACCCGCGGCGTCGTCGGCACCGTGCTGCAGATCCTCGAGCAGGGCGCCACCCACGTCGGCGTGGCCACGGACCACGTGATCGAGTCGTTCCGCAACGACCTGTGGGCCGGGTACAAGGACGGCAGTGGGGTCGATCCCGACCTGAAGCAGCAGTTCCCGCTCATCGAGGACGCGCTGCGGGCCGCGGGCGTCACGGTCTTCCCGATGGTCGAGTTCGAGGCCGACGACGCCCTCGGCGCAGCGGCCGCGATCGCAGCGCGCGACGAGCGCGTCGAGCAGGTGCTGATCTGCACGCCCGACAAGGACCTCGGGCAGTGCGTCGTGGGCGATCGGATCGTGCAGCTCGACCGCCGCAAGGAGCAGATCTTCGACGAAGCCGGCGTCACCGAGAAGTTCGGCGTTCCCCCGGCCTCGATCCCGGACTACCTCGCCCTCGTCGGCGACTCGGCCGACGGCTTCCCGGGGCTGCAGGGCTGGGGCGCGAAGTCCGCCGCGATGGTGCTCGCCCGCTACGGCCACCTGGAGGACATCCCGAAGCTCGCAGCGGATTGGGATGTCGGGGCGCGCGGCGCCGGCAAGCTGGCCCTGCGCCTGCAGGACGAGTTCGACCTGGCGCTGCTGTTCCGGCGGATCGCGACGATCGAGCTCGACGCGCCGACGATCGACGACGTCGACGAGCTCGAGTGGGCGGGCCCAACGCCGGACTTCGCCGCCATCTGCGACGAGCTCGAGTCGCCCGGCCTCATGACCCGGGCGATCCGCCTCGCCGAGCAGCGCGCCTGAACCACCAGGACGACGTCCCGGTTGCGACATAGCGTCACCGGCGACGCCATGCCGCCACCAGAACAGCGGGTTCAGTCGCGGCCGAGCAGCGCCGGCGGGATCATCACCTTGGTGTCGTTGGCGCCGCCGTCGACGCTCAGGGTCTGCCCGGTGATGTACGCCGACGCATCCGAGGCCAGGAACGCCACGGCGTCGGCGACGTCCTCGGGCCGGCCGAGGCGCCGCAGCGGCGTGTTGGCCAGGAAGTGGTCGCGCAGTCCGTCCAGCGCCTCGAGCGTGGGGGCCCACATGTCGGTCTCGATCACGCCCGGGTTCACCGCGTTGACCCGCACGTGCGACGGCCCCCACTCGGCGGCGAGGGCTCTGGTCAGCGCATCGATCGCGCCCTTGCTGGCGGCGTACGCCGACATGAACTGCGCGCCGGAGCTCGCTGCCACCGACGACATGTTGACGATCGTGCCGCCGCCGTTGCCCGCCATGTGCCGCGCCAGTCGGCCGGCCAGCACGAGCGATGCCCGCAGGTTGAGCGCGAACAGCTCGTCGAGCTGCTCCTCGGTGAGCTTGTGGCTCGGCGCGGCCAACGAGATGCCGGCGTTGTTGACCAGGATGTCGACCTTGCCCAAGGCCGCCACGGCTTCGTCGATCAGCTGCTGCGGGGCCCCGAGCGCGCCCAGGTCGGTGGTGATGGCAACCGCGCCGTTCGGCATCGACGCCGCGACGGCGTCGAGGTCGTCGCGCGTGCGGGCGGCGACGGCCACGCGCGCCCCGAGCGCGGCGAGCCGCCGTGAGCACGCGGCGCCGATGCCCCGGCTGGCTCCGGTCACGAGCGCCGTCTTGCCTTCGAGATCGATCACGGGTGTGCCTCCCTCAGCGACTCGAGCTCCCGAGCCCGGCCGGTCACGTGGGTCGAACAGTAGGGTCTCGCCGTGGCTGATGACGTGAACGACCTGGACGAGGCCAACGAGCTCGGGCGTGCCTACCGCGACTTGCGCGTGCGGGTGATCGAGCTGCTGCGTGATGCCGGCCCCGACGTCGCCACGACGCGGAGCCCCGCGTGCCCCGAGTGGACCGTGAAGGACCTCGTCGCCCACCTCACGGGCGAGTGCCAGGACATCCTCGACGGCAACCTCGACGGCGTCGGCACCGACCGCTGGACCGCCGCGCAGGTCGAGCGCCTGGTGGACCAGGACCTGGCGGCGCTGCTCGACGACTGGGAGGCACGAGGTCCGGGGATCGACGTGATCATGCCGTTCTTCCCGGGCGACGCCGCGGCGCAGCTGCTGTTCGACGTCTCCAGCCACGAACAGGACATCCGGGGCGCGATCGACCGTCCCGGCGGCCGCGACGCATCGTCGGTCCTCCTCGGGTTGGGTTTCCTGCTCCGCAGCCTCGACGCGGCGATCCGGGCCGGGGGCTGGCCGAGCCTGCAGATCGACGCCGGCGCGCAGCAGTGGGTGCTCGGCGAGCCGCCCGTGCGCACGCGCCTCGTCACCGATCCCTTCACGCTCCTGCGCTCGTTCGGCGGCCGGCGCAGCCTCGACCAGATCCGGGCGCTCGACTGGACCGGCGATCCCGAGCCGTACCTCGCGGTCTTCGCCGGCTTCCCGGTGCGGCCACCAGCGGCGGCGCTCGTCGAGTAGGCCGACGGCGCGCCCCGGTCGAGGTCAGGGCGTCGCCGAGTAGATGTGGCGCACGATGTCGTCGATCTCCGGCTCTTCCACGGTGAGGTCGCGCACCGCCGCCTGCTGTGTCACGGCGGCGACGACCGCCGCCGCGGTGGTGTCGGTGCGGTGGAAGCGGAGCCACTGGCGCGGCACCTCGATCCGCACGACGTGCGTGCCCTCGATCTCCAGGGGCGCGGCGTGCTCCTCGAGGTCGACGACCACGGTGCGCTCGGTGCCGTAGCGCGCCTTGATCGCCGGCACGGTGTCATCCTCGATGAGCTGGCCGTGGTCGATGATCACGAGGCGACTGCACAGGCGCTCGACGTCCGCGAGGTCGTGCGTCGTGAGCAGGACGGTCGTGCCCTGCTCACGGTTGAGCTCGACGAGGAACGAGCGCACCGCCTCCTTGCTGACGACGTCCAGGCCGATGGTCGGCTCGTCGAGGAAGAGGATGGACGGGTCGTGCAGCAGCGCCGCCGCGAGCTCGCCGCGCATCCGCTGGCCGAGCGAGAGCTGACGCACCGGCGTCGCGACGAAGTCCCCCATGTCGAGCAGCTCGACGAAGCGGGCGACGTTCGCCTCGTGCCGGTCCGCGGGCACCCGGTAGATGTGGCGCAGCAGGGCGAACGAGTCGGCGAGGGGGAGGTCCCACCAGAGCTGGCTGCGCTGGCCGAAGACGACGCCGATGCGACGGGTCACCGCGAGCCGCGACCGGCTGGGGTCGAGCCCGTCGACGCGCACCTCACCCGCCGTCGGCACCAGGATCCCCGTCAGCATCTTGATCGTGGTCGACTTCCCGGCACCGTTCGGTCCGATGTAGCCGGCGATCGAACCGGCCTCGATCGTCAGCGAGATGTCGTCGACGGCGGTGACCTCGCGCCAGTCGCGACGCACGCGGCCAGCCTTGTGCGCGACGCGGAACGTCTTGCGCACGGCGCGCAGCTCGACCGCGGGTGACCGGGGCGAGGCCGGCTCGAGAGGAAGGTCGACGTTCAACGGAGGCTCCTTCAGCTGCCCGTGCTGCGGTAGTGACGGATCCCCGCCCGCCACAGCGCGCGGGCGATGAGCGCGCTGGCGGCGGCGACCAGCGGCGCGGCGAACGAGAACCACCCCGGCACGCCGTCGGGCAACGGTTGCCCCACGATGTAGGCCGCGGCGAAGTAGCACACGAACGCGAGCGGGATCACGAACGTGAAGAAGCGCCGCAACCACGGCGCCAGGACGTCGATGGGGTACTGCGTGATGAAGCTGCCGCCGTAGGTGAACGAGTTCGCGATCTCCTGCGTGTTGACGACCACGAACGCCAGCGACGACGTGGACACCCAGATCGCGCCGAACACCACGGCGCCGCACACGACGGTGACGGGCACCAGCAGCACCTTCAGCGGCGTCCACTCGACGTCGAGGGCGGGCAGCACCAGCACGAGCACGATCGCCGGCTGGATGAGGCGCCCGATGCGCCGCGGTGCGAACTCCAGGGCCGAGATCTGCCACAGCGCACCGATCGGCCGCAACAGGAACTGGTCGAACGTGCCGGCGCGGATGTGGCGAGCCACGAGCTCGACCTGGCTGACGAACAGGTCGCCGAGGCCGAACCCGACTCCGGACAAGGCGTAGAGGAGCAGCACCTGCGGCCGCGTCCAGCCCTCGAGCGTCTGGACCTGCCCGAAGATGACGAACAGCACCACCATGTCGAGGCACGCCACGAGCGCCTGCGAGAGCAGGAAGAGGAAGAACGAGGTGCGGTACTGGTAGTCCGCACGGGTCTTGGCGCCCACGAGCCGCCCGTAGACCGCCAGGAGCGCGCACCACGAGCGCAGGCTCCGCGGGCGGGGCACGGCGGCGGCGTCGCCGGCGATCGGTGGGACCAGTTCAGCCACCCTGCACCACCACCCGCCGCACCGCTCGAGCCAGCACCACCCGGCCGGCGCCGAGGAGCACGAGCGCCCACGCGAGCTGCACGCCCAGGACGCCGAGGAGGTCGAGGCCCTCGTGCTTGCCGAGGAACACCTCGGCGGGCACCTGGGCCATCGAGGCGAACGGCAACGCGTCGGCGACCCTGGCCAGCCACCACGGGAAGAAGAACAGCGGGATGAACACGCCCGAGAAGAACTGCGCCACCAGCCAGCCGATCTGGTTCGGGCCGCGCACGTCGAGGATCCAGAAGGCGGTCAGGTTCAGCAGGAACCTCCACCCGAAGGCCACCGCGACCGCGAGGGCGACGCTGACGACGAACGCCAGCCACGTCAGCGGCGCGGTCGGCAGGCGGAGGTCGAACACGAGCGCCCCGACGATGAACGGCGGGATGCCGCGGAAGATCGCGTAGAACGCGGCGCTGCCGTAGGCGTCGGCCATCCAGTACGCCTGGAAGTCGAGCGGGCGGTAGAGGTCGACGATGACGTCGCCGCTCTTGATCCGGTCCGCCACCTCGGTGTTGCCGAAGACCCCCACCACCATGAGCAGGCCCTGCACGACGAACGTGAACGTGAGCGCGTCGCTCGCGTCGAAGCCGTTGACGCTGGGTCGGGTCGCGTAGACCGCCAGCAGGACGTAGGCGATGAGGAAGCCGAACACGGTGTTCGTGAACGCGCCGGCGAAGGTGGCCCCCCGGTAGGTGGTCACCTTGCGGAACGTCTGGCGGGCCACCTCCAGGTACAGGCGCACAGGGTCGGCTCCTCCCGCGCGCCCGGTCCTGGCGCGCGCCGCTACCCGCACAACGTGGGCCGGCGGGGGGCACCACGATAGTGGGGCTGGTCCTGACCCTCGGCTTCAGGTCGCCGGAATTGCCCGCAGAGCTCGCGCGCGGCGGTCTGCCCGTGCTCCGACCACGCCCGTGACGGCCACCGAGACGGTGGCCGACACCACCATCACGACGTCGGAGCTCGACACCATGGGCCATGTCTCGCGCAGGTTCATCGTGGCCTGGACCAAGACCATGGCCCCGGCGGTCGTCAGCCAACCGCACACGTTCGCGACGCGCGTCGCGGTTCGCAGCCGCGGCTCCACCGTCACGTGCGGTCGATCCGCGCGCCGTGCGTCATGGCGTTCAACA
>CAYUOL010000024.1:0-27026 GCA_964446345.1 uncultured Iamiaceae bacterium
CTGGTAGAGCTGGCGCCAGGTGGTGCCGGGCAGGCCGGTGCGGATGGTCGTGCGCGATGAAGACGTACGACAGCCCGAGGCGTTGCTGCAGCTCGGTCAACAGGTTGACGACGCCGGCCTGGATGCTGACGTCGAGGGCGGAGACCGGTTCGTCGAGCACGACGACCGACGGGTCGAGAGCGATCGCGCGGGCGATGCCGACCCGCTGGCGCTGGCCGCCGGAGAA
Source organism: uncultured Iamiaceae bacterium (assembly GCA_964446345.1). GTDB lineage: Bacteria > Actinomycetota > Acidimicrobiia > Acidimicrobiales > Acidimicrobilacustridaceae > CAYUOL01. Next base: position 227 of record CAYUOL010000024.1, read on the forward strand.
CTCGTGGGGGTAGCGGCGGGCGTGCTCGGGTGAGAGGCCCACCATGTCGAGCAGGTCGCGGATGCGCTGTGGGCCCGTGTCGTCCCACAGACCGTGCACCCGCAGCGGTTCGGACAGCGTCGCCTCGACGGTCATGCGCGGGTTGAGCGATGCGTAGGGGTCCTGGAACACGATCTGGAGCCGCTTGCGCAGGTCCTTCTGATCGTCCCCGCGCCGTCCTGCGATCGGCCGGCCCTCGAAGAGCACCGAGCCCGAGGTGGGGTGCAGCAGATCGAGGAGCATGCGGCCGGTGGTCGACTTGCCGCAGCCCGACTCGCCGACGAGGCCGAGCGTCTCGCCGCGCTGCACCTCGAACGAGACATCCGAGACGGCTTGCACCGCGGCCTTCACGCCGCCGAACGAGCCGCGCCGGACGGGGAAGACCTTCACGAGGTTCTCGGCGCGCAGGATCGGCGCGCCGGCCTCCGCCGCTCCCGCCACGGCTGCAGTCGGCTCCTCGGTGGGTGTGGGGACCGCCTCGGTGGATCCGTTCACGGTCACGGGACAGGCTCCTCCGCGCGGCCCGCCAGATCCACGATCGTCTCGGCGAAGTGGCACGACGACCGGTGCGCGGCCCCCGCGACGACGCGCATCACGGCATCCTCCGTCGAGCAGGGACCGGGCAGCACGGCGTGGGGGCAGCGCGGGTGGAACGCGCAGCCCGAGGGCCGGCGCAGCAGCGACGGCGGCTGCCCCGCGATCGGTCGCAGCAGCTCGCGGTCCAGCGCGTCGAGGCGCGGCACCGACGCGAGCAGGCCCATCGTGTAGGGGTGGCGGCTGCGGTAGAAGATCTCGTCGACGGTGCCGAACTCGATCGACTGCCCGGCGTACATGACCATGACGTGATCGACGATGCCGGCGACGACGCCGAGATCGTGGGTGATCAGCATGATCGCCGAGTTGATGCGGTCCTTGATCTCGAGGAGCACGTCGAGCACCTGGGCCTGCACGGTCACGTCGAGCGCGGTCGTGGGCTCGTCCGCGATCAGCAGGTCGGGCTCGCACGCGATGGCCATCGCGATCATCGCCCGCTGGCGCATCCCGCCCGAGAACTCGTGCGGGTAGTCGTCGACGCGACGCGTCGGCTGCGGGATGCCCACCATGTCGAGCACCTCGATGGCACGCGCCCGCGCCTGGCGCTTGGTGACGTCCTCGTGGATGCGCACGACCTCGGCGATCTGGCGGCCCACGGTGTGCACCGGGTTCAGCGCGCTCATCGGGTCTTGGAAGATCATCGCGATCTCCTTGCCCCGGATCGCCCGCATCGTCTCGGGCGCCGCCTGCACCAGGTCGGTGCCCTTCCAGAGCACCTCGCCGCCGACGATCTTGCCCGGCGGCGACGGCACGAGCCCGAGGATCGACATCGCGGTGATCGACTTGCCGGAGCCCGACTCGCCGACGACGCCGAACACCTCGCCGCGGTGGATGTCGAAGGAGACGCCGTCGACCGCGCGCACGGTGCCGTCATCGGTCGTGAACTGCGTCTGGAGGTCGCGGACCGACAGCAGCGAGTCGTCGACGAAGCTGGGCAGCTTGGGTGTCCTCATGCGGGGGTCCTCATCGGGTGTCCTCATGCCGGTCGCTTCCTCCGGTCCTCTTCCAGCGGGGGTCCTCGATCGCATCGCTCGCACGATCACTTGAGCTTGGGGTCCAGGGCGTCGCGGAGGCCGTCGCCCACGAAGAGGAACGCCAGGACCATCAGGAAGATCGCCGAGCCGGGGATGAGCAGCAGGTGCGGGGCGCTGGTCAGGAACTTGCGCCCCTGGTTCACCATCAGGCCCCAGGCCGGCGTGGGCTCGTTGATGCCGATGCCCAAGAACGACAACGCCGCCTCGGACAGCACGGCCGAACCGACGAAGAGGGTCGAGTACACGATCACCGGCTGGATGGCGTTGGGCAGCATGTGCTTGAACATGATCCGGCGGTTCGAGGCCCCCACTGCCCGCGCGGCCTCGACGTACTCCATCTGCTTGATCTGCAGGAAGCTCGAGCGCAGCACGCGGGCGATGGCCAACCACCCGAGCAGACCGAGGACGAGGATGACCGTCGCCTGGCCGGGGCCGATCACCGTGATGATGGCGATGGCGAGCACGATGTAGGGGAAGGCGAGGAGGATGTCGGTGACGCGCATGATCACGGCGTCGATGAACCCTCCGTAGAACCCGGCGAGCGCACCGAAGAGCACCCCGATGACGGTCGCGATCAACGCCGCGAAGACGCCGACCGTCAGCGACACCCGGGCGCCGTAGACCATGCGGGCGAACAGGTCGCGCCCGACGGTGTCGGTGCCGAACCAGTGGTCGCCGCTCGGTGGCTTCCGCAGGTCCGACGACAGCTGGTACGGGTCGTAGCGGGCGATCAACGGGGCGAAGACCGCAGCGATCACGAGGAGGACGATGACCGCGAGGCCCAGCATCGCCAGCTTGTTCTTGCGGAAGCGACGCCAGGCATCGCGGCGCATCGTCGACCCGGTGGGCGCGGCGATCAGCGTCTCGGGCAGGCCGAGCGGGCCGGCCTCGACCCCCGGATCCAACAGGTCCACGCCGCCGCTGGCGCCCGCCACCGGGAAGCCGACGCCGTGCTCGCTGGCTTCGGGATCGCTCATCGTCCCTCCCTCACACTCGTGCGGATCCGCGGGTCGAACCAGCCGTAGCTCAGGTCGACCAGCAGGTTGGCGGTCACGTACAGCACGACGATGACCAGCGTGATCCCGAGCACGACCGGCACGTCCTGGGCCCCGATGGCCTCGGCGAGCCGCGACCCCATGCCCGGCCAGTTGAAGACGGTCTCGGTGACGATCGCCGAGCCCATCAACGTGGCGAAGTCGATCCCGATGTAGGTGATCACGGGGATCATCGCGTTGCGCAGACCATGCCGGAGCACGACGTGCCGCTCGAGCAGGCCCTTGGCGCGCGCCGTGCGCATGTAGTCGGCGCGCACGACCTCGAGCATCGTGCCGCGGGTCAGCCGCGCGACGAGTGCAGTCGAGACCGATGCCAGCGTGAACGCGGGTAGGACCAGGTAGCGCCACTGGTCCCCGGTCGGGATGACGCCGAGGACCCAGCTGTCGGGACCGATGCCCTGGACGGGGAAGCGCGCCCACTGCGGCCAGTCGTGCTGGCCGCCGTACACCCCGAAGATCAGCTGCAGCAGGTAGCCGAGCACGAACACGGGCAGCGCACTGATGGCCGCCGTCGAGACGGTCGTCAACCCGTCGACGAACGAGTAGCGCTTGACGGCAGACAGGACCCCGGCGGTGATGCCGATGAGCACCTCGATGCAGATCGCCCAGAACGCGAGGCGGGCGCTGGCCACCAGCGTGCGCTTGACGATGTCGTTGACGGACGTGTTGCTCTTGTACGACGTGCCCAGATCGCCGGTCAGCGTCCGGCCCCAGTACCCCGCGAACTGGTTCGCGACGGGTTGATCCAACCCGTACTTCTGCTCGATGTTGTTGCGCACGGATTCGGACACCGCCCGTTGGCCGCCGCCCCCCGCCAACGTGTCGACCGGGTCACCGGGCACGAGGAAGAACAGCAGGAAGAGCAGCGAAACCGCGCAGAAGACCACCGGGATCGTCACGAGCACTCGACGGAGAACGAAGCCGCCCATCCGGTCACCTCTTTCTGACAAGACCGTGGTGAGCGCCACCGCTCATCACGGCTGCGATCGGCTCGGGGACCCCACCGGCCCCCGAGCACCTGATCGCTCCGCAACGGGTCAGCTCTTCAGCCACACGTCCTCGAACAACGTGAACTGCAGAGGCGTGTACACGTAGTTCTGCACCTTGTCCGTGTAGACGATGTTGCCGGCGTACCAGTTCACCGGCATGGTGGCCATCGCATCGAGACCACCCTTCTCGGCGCTCTGGTAGAGCTCGGCGCGCTTGGTCGGGTCGAGGGTCTTGCGGGCGTCGGCGATCGCCTTGTCGACCTTGTCGTCCTTGAAGCGGGCGAGGTTGTCGCCGCCGATCGACGCGCTGTTCAGCAGGGCGTTCACCCCGTTGTCGTAGATGGGGTAGTCCCAGATCCAGCCGGCGCGGCACAGCACGCACCCGCCCGAGCGCATCTCCTTGAAGTAGGTCTTGGAGTCACGCGGATCGGCCTGTGCCTCGATGCCGATGTCCTTGAGGTTCGCGACCATCACGTTCACGACGTCCTCGTGGCCGGCGCCGGCGTTGAACTGGATCTTGATCGGCCCGTTGAACGAACCACCGGCGGCCTTCCAGTCGCTGACCAGCTGCTTGGCCTTGTCGACCTGCGGGCTCTCCGGGCAGTAGTCGCCGCAGAGGCCGGTCTTGAAGCCGGGGAGCCCGGGCGGGGTCACGCCGCTCGGCATGCGTCGGGAGCCGTCATAGGCCGCCTTGTTGATGCCCTGCCGGTCGAGACCCAGGGAGATGGCCTGACGCAGCTTGAGGTTCTTCGCGCCACCCACGACCGGGTCTTCCTGGTTGAAGGCGAAGTAGTACAGGCCCAGGTTCGGGTCGGTGGCGTGGGGGTACTTGCCCGTGGCCTCGGCGAACTTGCCCGAGGGGATGGCCGTGTTCTGGCCGTTGCCGCCCTCGAAGTCGTTGTACGCCGAGTCGATGTCCTTCGAGATCTTGAAGTCGACCTCGTCGAGGTAGGCCTTGTGGTTCTCGATGCCACCGAAGTAGCTGTCGTTGCGCACGAGCTCGATCTGCTGATCACCCTCGGCGTAGGCCTTCTTCATCTTGAAGGGCCCGTTGCCGATCATCGCCGTCTTCTCCCACTCGGCCGGCGCCTTGGAGTACGCGGCCTTCGGCTTCGGGGAGAACACCGGGTGGCTCACCGCGCCGGCGAAGTCGGCGAAGGGCTCCTCGAGCGTCACGACCAGCGTGCCCGCGGCGTCGTCGGCCACGACCCCCGACAGCTCCTTGGCCCCGTTCTTCTCGATGTCCTTCGCGCCCTTGATGTTCTCGAGCAGGTAGGTGAGGTCGGAGGCCAGGTCCGGGTTCAGCACCTGCTCCCACGCGTACTTGAAGTCGCTCGGCATCACCGGCGTCCCGTCGGAGTACTTGACGTCCTTGCGCACCTTGAAGGTGAACACGGTCGCATCCTCGTTGTTCGAGAAGGACTCGGCGACGTTGGGCTTGAGCGTCGGCTGCTCCCGGTTCGAGAAGTCGTACTCGGTGAGGCTGTCGTAGAGAAGCGTCGCGACCTGGGCACCGTTGAGCTCGCTGGCCAGTGCCGGATCGATGTGGGCGGGTGCGCCCGGCGCGAAGTTCTGGAGGTCGACGAACGTCCCTCCCGTCACCGGCGCACCGCCACCGGAGGAGGCACCCCCACCCGGGGTCGTGCTGCCCCCTGACTGGACGTTTCCGGCGTTGTTGCCGGAGCTCGACGAGCCGCACGCGGCGACGCCGAGCGTCGTCGCGATCACGAGCGCGCCGAAGCGCGCCACGTTCGTTCTGCGCATTGTCAACTCCTGAGGGTCGGGGTCGGGGTCGACGTCGCGCACGCATGCTGGAGCCAGTCACGTGAAGGCTCGGTCCTGTCAGCGGTGTTCGTCGCGGAACGGGCGTCGACGCTCGCTCTGTACCCGTAGGGGTGCGCGTTCAGCACCACGCTTCGCGCGACCTGTCCGCCTCCGGACAGCAGGCTTGGGCGATGGCACGGCGGCGGACAGACTGGGTCGATGGCCACCCCGCCGGCATCATCCGCACGAGCCCCGGACCGCTGCCCGTGCGGTTCGGGCGCCGCGCTCGATCGGTGCTGCGGACCGATCCTGCGCCAAGAGCGGCCCGCGGCGACGGCCGAGCAGCTGATGCGGTCGCGCTACACGGCGTTCGTCCTCCATGACGATGCGCACCTGGTGCGGTCGTGGTTGCCGTCCGCGCGCCCGAGACGGGTGTCGTTCGTTCCCGACCAGCAGTGGACCGGGCTCGAGATCGTCGCCACCGAAGCGGGCGGGCTGATGGACTCCACCGGCGTCGTCGAGTTCGTCGCCCACCACCGGCGGGGCGACGCCGCGGGTCGCCTGCACGAGCGCAGCGCCTTCGTGCGCCACGAAGGCCGCTGGGTCTACGCGGGAGCGGCCGCACCGCTGCCCGGCTGAACGACGTCACCACGAGTCGGCCCGCGCCCGCCGCCGTTGGGTAAGTTGCCGCCATGTCTGACTACGTCATCCCCCCGCCCGAACCCAAAGAGATCGACGAGAAGAACTGGCTCGAGCTGCAGCACTTCATGGAGCGCGCCGTGCTCAAGGGCCATCCCATGGGCCAGGAGAGGTGCCGCAACTGCCTCTACTACCTCGACACCGACTCCGACCTGACGTACTGCTGGCACCCGCAGCTGCGCATCCTCGTCGGCGAGGACTGGTGGTGCCAGTGGTGGGAGGCGATCCCGGAGGACTGACAGCCGCTCCGCACGCGCCGTCTCGTCGCTGCCGCCGTCTCGTCGCGCGGCGGCCCGTTCGGTGGGTCAGTCGTGCGGCCCCGGCCCGGGGCCGAGCCCGAGGCGGCCGTGCAGCGCACCCATGCAGTACCCGGTGACGACGGTGAGCCCCGCCGCCGTCGCGAGCGCGACCGCCTCGTCCGCCTCGGTGCCGATCTGGAACCACAGCACCTTCGCGCCGGCATCGATCGCCGCCTGCGCCACGCCTTCCGCCTCCGCCGGGGGCCGGAACACGTCGACCACGTCGATCGGCTCGTCGATGTCGGCCAGCGACGCTCGGATCGGCTCACCGAAGAGCTCGCCGCCCTTGGGGCTGACCGGGATGACGCGGTAGCCCTGCGAGTGCAGGTAGCGCGGGATCTCGTGCGCCGCCTTGCGCACGTCCTGCGAGGCGCCGACGACCGCGATCGTCTTCGTGGCGGCGTAGATCGCGAGCAGCTCGTCCTTGCTCAGCCGCGCGCGGGGACGATCAGGGGTCGGTCGACGGGCGGGTTCGGTCATGGAGATCAGGTTACGAGCGCAGATCTTCGATGGTGCGTGTCGCGAATCGCACCCCCGGCGCCGTTTCCTGTCCGTGCGGCACCAGGGCGACGGGAGCCGCGGTGCGGACGACGATCGTCGCGCTCGGCCTGTCGGGCGCGGCGATCTCGTCCGCACCATCGGTGCGCCTCTCGCCCCCCGGCATCCCGCATCCTCGTCCCATCCGGCATCCGGCAAGCGGCATCCGGCATCCAGGCACCGAGGCACCGAGGCACCGAAGACCGCGACCGCGTGCCATCATCACCCGCGGTTTCGTCGCCGGGCCCGCCGACGAGCCCATCGATCCGCCCCTCCTCGAGGTCGTCGCCCGTGGCTCGATCACGCACGCCCAGCCGGTTCTCGCGCTTCGGTGCCGTCGCGCGGCGGGTCGTGCGACCGCTCCGGCCACCGGCCCCCGTGGCCGGCGCCACGGGCTCGACGGTGGATGGGGTCTCGATCGCCTACGCCCCGCACCACGACGGCGCGCCGGACCCCGGTGAGGTCGTGTGGGCCTGGGTGCCGTACGAGGAGGACGCCACGCAGGGCAAGGACCGACCGGTCGTGGTCATCGGCTGGGACGGACCGATGCTGGCGGCCGTGCCCCTGACGAGCAGGGACCCGTCTCACCGCCCCGATCGCTCGACACGGGTGCCCGTCGGCACGGGCGGATGGGATCGCGAGCGGCGGCCGAGCTGGGCCGACGCCGACCGACTGCTGCGCGTCGACCCCGCGGAGGTCCGGCGGGAGGGGTCGGCGCTCGATCGCGCCCACTTCGACGCCGTGGTCGCGCGCGTGCGCCAGCTGCACGGCTGGTGACCGCTCCCCGCCCGGGAAGCACGGCGGCCGGCGGGTCGACTTCGTGCGCACCACCGCTTCGCCGACCTGGTGCGACTAGCATCTCGCCAGATCTCCGAGCAGCACCTCGGGCGTCACCAGACGTCGATCCACACCGACCGGGCGGGCGGGAACCCCGCAGGAGATCATGGCGGTCAGCGGGAGCGGAACATGAGCAAGCGAGCAGCGGCTGTCGTCGCCGTCGTCCTGGTGGCCGTCGTCGTCGTGGCGTGCGGGAAGCCACCCACGGTGCCCCCGGTCCTGCCGACCACCACCTCGCTCGACCCCGACTTCACGCGCGCCAACATCGTGCGGATCATGACGGACGACCAGGACGTGTCGAGCCTGCACGTCATGGCCAAGACCCAGGCGCTGCTCGCCGCTCGTGGCGTGAGCTACACCAACTCCACCGTCACGCTCTCGCTGTGCTGCCCCTCGCGTGCGACCGCGCTCACCGGGCAGTACACCCACAACCACAACGTGTGGGACAACGGGGGCAAGGTCGGTGGCTACGGCAAGTTCGCGAACCAGGAGAACACGCTCGCCCCCTGGCTGAAGGCCGCCGGGTACACGACCGCCCACGTCGGCAAGTACATGAACGGGTACAACAACTCGGTCGCCAACCGGGTGCCTCCGGGGTGGGACCAGTGGTTCAACATCGTCGACGTGCCCGGCGAGGCCTACCCGTACTACGGCTACACGGTCTCCGACAACGGGGTGCCCCGCAACTACGGCACCGCCGACGAGGACTACGCCACCGACGTCTTCGCCGATCGTGCCCTCGCGAACCTCAAGGCGATGGAGGCGTCGGGGCAGCCCTTCTTCCTCGACTTCTGGCCCACCGCCCCGCACTACGGGCGTGGTCGCACCCCGACGAACCACCTCGGCCCGGCTGCCGCGCCGCAGTACGAGCAGGCCCACGCCGGCGCCCAAGCGCCGCGCACGCCGAACTTCCTGCCCGAGGAGAACAACATCCCGGCGCCGCTGAAGAACATGGCCGGCCTCTTCCGCCAGGCCACGGGGGCGAAGGAGGCCTACCCGCAGCTGATCGACGACAGCTACCGCGACTACATGAACTCGCTGCTCTCCGTCGACGACGCGGTCGAGCGCCTGATCAACGAGCTCGACGCCTCCGGGAAGCTCGCGAACACCCTCGTCATCTTCACGTCGGACAACGGGCTCATGTGGGGCAACCACGGCCTCGTCGACTTCAAGTGGGAGCCGTACGAGGAGTCGCTGCGCGTGCCGCTGATCATGGCGGGGCCCGGCCTCCCCCAAGGCGTCACCACCGACCAGCCGGTGTCCAACGTCGACATCGTGCCGACGATCCTGAAGGTGAGCGGCGCGCAGGCCGGCCGCGTCGTCGACGGCGCCTCGTTGCTCCCCTACCCGACCGATCCTGCGAGCACCGGAGACCGCGCGGTGCTGATCGAGTCGAACATGTACGACCCCGCGTCGATCTACCAGTTCAACGGCTACGGCGTGACCCGCTTCAAGGCGGTGCGGACCACCGGGTTCCAGTACACCGAGTGGATGGACGGCTTCGTGGAGCTCTTCGACCTGCAGCTCGACCCGTACCAGATGGCGAACCGGGCTGACGACCCGCTCTACGCCGACAACCGGGCGAAGCTCGCGGCGGCGTTGGTGCAGCTGCGCGACTGCGTGGGGGTCGCCTGCAACGTGACCGTGACGGGCCTCACGCACCCGGGCGGCGACCCGCCGACCACGACCACCACGACCATCCCCGACGAGACCACGACCACGACCATCCCCGAAGAGACGACCACCACGTCGACGTCCCCCACGACCACGACGACCGAGACGACCGAGACCACGGAGCTGCCCACGACGACCGAGCCGCCGACGACCACCACCGACCCGGTCGAGCCGACGACCACGACCACGCAGTTCATCGACCTCCCCGGGCTGCCCCCCGACGGGGGCTGAGGCCGAGGCGAGCCGGTGGGCCCTCAGCGGTCGGCGGGCGCCTCGTCGCCCGGCGCCGCGCGCAGACGCCACCGGGACCACGGCCAGGTGCCGTCGATCTCCACCTCGAGCGAGAAGCTGAGCACGATCCGGATGACCACGATCATCCCGAGCACGGCGACGCTCTCGATCGTGGGGTCCACGACGATCGTGCGCACGATGTCGCCCACGATGAGCACCTCGAGGCCGAGCAAGATGACGCGACCGAGCGTCTGGCGCAGCTGCCGATAGGCGCCGGCGCGGGTCTGCGGGCGGACGATGGCGGCGAGGTACGCCAGCAGGGCGATGGTCCCGCCGACGACCATGATCGCGGCGCCGACGGCCTCGACCACCTGCACGACGTGTTCGATCGCCTCGTCGTAGCTCACGCCGCCACCCTTTCCCGGGGCGCCGGCGCGGCCCCCCACGTCGCGAAACCCTGACCGTCAAGCATCGAGCACTCGGGGCCCTCGGCGCACGAGATCCCGCGGCACGTGCGTCGAGACGAAGTCGGCGATGCGCTCCATCGTGAGCATGCTCGCCACCCCGCCCGGCAGCACGGTGAGCCAGTCGTGGAACATGTGCGGCTCGATCACGTAGTCCACCGCGACCCCGGCCGCGACGGCCTTGTCGACGAACGCCGTGATCGAGTCGAGCAGCACCTCGTTGCCCCCGGCGAAGACCTGGAGCGGGGGCAGGCCGTGGAGGTCGGCGTTGACGACCGACACGCGCGGATCGGTGGGGTCGGCATCGCCGGCCACCATGGCCACGGCGTGGGGGATCTTGCCGGAGGGCAGGTAGTCGGTGGCCGCGTTCGTCACCATCGATCCCGTCGAGGCGGTCATGTCGGTCCACGGCGACAGGCACACCCCGGCCGCCGGCAGCGGCAGCCCGGCGTCGCGAGCGGCCACGAGCAGCGCGATCACGAGCCCGCCGCCGGCGGAGTCGCCCATCACGACGATCGTGCGCGGGTCGACGCCGTGGTCGAGCAACCAGCGGTAGGACGTCAGGGCGTCGTCGAGCGCCGCCGGGAAGCGGTGGCGGGGGGCGAGGCGGTAGTTGATCGCGATCGTGCGAGCCCGGAGCGACCACGTGAGCCACGAGGTGATCTGCCGCACGAACTTCGGTGAGCCGACCACGTAGGCGCCGCCGTGCAGGAACAGCACGGTGGTGAGGTCGGCTTCGGGCCGGGTGAGGACGTCGGCGTACACGCCGTCGAGGTCGGCCTTGCCGAGGCGGATGACGCGGCCGAGGCTCAGCGGGGTGCCCGAGACGATGAACCGGTTGAGGAGCGGCACGATCCACGGCGGCACCGCGATGACCTCGTCCGTGAGCGCCGCGAGCACGTCGCGCATCGTCGAGGTGCGCCACGACCACGCCGGGTCGACCGGCCCGAAGCGGATGCGCCGCCACAGCGACAGCACGAGCTCGCGCAGAGCGATCACCGGCAACTTGAGCATGGTCCCTCTTCCTCGGTCCGCGGGCGCATCGATGACCGAGGCCCTCCCGGGAGCGGAGCCTAGAGAGCGCGACGGCCGCACCCCAGGGCCGGAGGTCCCGTTTGCCCCGGCGAGGAACTCGTTCGACACCGCAGCCCGATCGTGCTTGCCTGGACGGGCCGCACCGCAGGGACGGTGCCGCCAGGCGACCGAAGGGGGTTCGAAGCCATGACTGCACGTCACGCGCTCGCATCTCCCGGTCGCGCCCGCGCTGCGCGGTAGCCCCTGCACCCTCGGCCACGCCGGCGGGTTCGCCGATCGGGATCCCCGACCCGATTCGCCCGAACCCGGAGGCACCGTGCCCGATCATCCCGATCATCCCGATCATCCCGACCGACCCGACTGGCTCGTCCCCGAGCCCTACACCGACGTCGACCTCGGCGTCCTGAAGACCGGCAAGGAGGCCCAGGTGTCGCTCGTCGAGCGCACCGGAGCCGCCGGTCGTTGCCTGCTGGCCCGCAAGCTCTACCTGCCGCGAGCGGTGACGCAGAAGGGCGCCCTCGAGGCGATGGGCGTGCAGCGCTCCTCGCAGTTCCGCCACGACGTCACCTACCGCGAGGGCCGCCAGTTCCGCAAGAGCCGCGACCGCCGCGCGGTGGAGCGCATGTCCACGCACGGCAAGGCGCTGCTGCAGGAGCGGTGGACGAACCACGAGCACGACGTGATGGCGGTGCTCTGGGAGGCGGGTGTGCGGGTGCCCTACCCGGTGCGCTTCGCCGAGGACCACTTCGACATGGAGTACGTCGGCGACCTCGACGGCGCGGCGCCGACGCTGGCCCGGCTGCGTCCCCGCGGGCCGCTGCTCGAAGCGATCTGGGAGCAGCTCGTCACCAACCTGGCGCGCGTCGTGGCCGCCGGCTTCGCGCACGGCGACCTGTCCGCGTACAACCTGCTGTGGTGGGCCGACGAGGTGTGGCTGATCGACTTCCCGCAGGCGGTCGACATCGCGGCGAACCCGATGGGCCTCGACTTCCTGCACCGCGACGTGGCCAACATCACCGCGTGGTTCGGGCGCCAGGGCCTCGCCCGCGACCCCGAGGAGCTCTTCGCCGAGCTGCTCACGCAGCTGACGTGGTGACACCGATGGTGCGAGCCGCTGGGTGCTCCGGCGAGCGACGGGGCAGACTCTCGGGACCGCGAACAAAGGAAACGAGCGATGGCCGACGCATTCATCATCGACGCCTGCCGCACCCCTCGGGGCATCGGCAAGCAGGGGAAGGGGTCCCTGGCCCACCTCCACCCGCAACATGTCGCGGCGACGACGCTGAAGGCGCTCGTCGACCGCAACGACTTCGACACCGCGGACGTGGACGACATCATCTGGGGCACCAGCTCGCAGGTCTGCGAGCAGAGCGGTGACCTCGGCCGGATGGCGGCTCTCGATGCGGGCTACGACGTCCGCGCCAGCGGGGTCACGCTCGACCGCTTCTGCGGCTCGGGCATCACCGCCAACAACTTCGCGGCGGCGATGGTGATGGCCGGCAACGAGGACCTGACGATCGGCGGTGGAACCGAGATGATGTCGCTGCCGAAGAAGGGGCTGCTGCCGATGGGTGCGCGCAACGCCCACCTCCAGGCGATCCACCCGCAGTCCCATCAGGGCGTGTGCGCCGACGCGATCGCGTCGCTCGAGAAGATCGACCGCGAGACGCTCGACGCGCAGGCAGCGGAGTCGCAGCGCCGGGCCGCCGTCGCCATCGAGGAGGGGCGCTTCGACCGCAGCCTCGTGCCGGTCTACAACCTCGACGGCACCCTGGCGCTCGACCACGAGGAGTTCCCGCGCCCGGGCACCACGGTCGAGTCCCTGGCGGCGCTGCCCCCGAGCTTCCCCGCCGTGGCCGACCACCGGTTCGCCGACGACCTGCCCACGTTCCGCGAGCTCATCAACCAGAAGTACCCCGACCTCGAGATCACCCACGTGCACCACGCCGGCAACTCCTCGGGCGTGGTCGACGGCGCGGCCGCCGTGCTCTACGCCAGCGAGCGCTACGTGAAGGCCCACGGTCTCAAGCCCCGGGCGCGCATCGTCGCGAGCACCAACATGGGTGACGACCCGACGCTGATGCTCAACGCGCCCGTGCCGTCCGCCCGCAAGATCCTCGAGCGGGCCGGCATGACCATCGACGACATCGATCTGTTCGAGATCAACGAGGCCTTCGCCGTCGTGTCCGAGAAGTTCATGCGCGACCTCGACCTCGATCGCGACAAGGTGAACGTCAATGGCGGCGCCATCGCCCTCGGCCACCCCATCGGGGCGACGGGGGCGATCCTGATCGGCACCATCCTCGACGAGCTCGAGCGGCGCGACGGACAGGTCGGGCTGGTCACCATGTGCGCCGGCGGCGGGATGGCTCCGGCCATCATCATCGAACGCGTCTGAACCGAGCCCCGCGAACCCGTGCCTGCGACGGTGCACGGGTGAGGCGCTCGCGGCGGCGCCGGCCCCGCCCCACGGCACCGCTGCCGGAGCGTCACCCGTGGGTCGGCAGCGCCTCCCCGGCGTGCGGGTCGAGCTGGATCTCGTACACGGGGTTCAGCATCGCCATCGTCGACCGGTGCTCCCCCACCATGCCTTCGACGATCAGCCGCGTGCCGACGAAGATGCCCGGGATCTCGCGACGGCCGAAGAAGACCACGAGCACGGCGCCGGTGTCGTCGATCACGGTCAGCTCCAGCGTCGCCACGCCCGACCACGGCTGCACCCGCATCGAGTACACCTTGCCGGCGATGCGGGCGCGCTCGCGGAACGCGAGGTCGGCGATGCGGGTGCGGTCCTCCGGGAGCACGAAGTCCCCGAGGTCGATCGACTTGGGCAGCTTGGCCTTCTTGGCCGTCGATCGGCGTCCGGCGGGTGGCCGCTCCGCCGCGGCTCCTTCCCCGTCGCCGGCCGGCATCACGAGCTCGGTGCGCTCTGCGCCGAGGACCTCGATGTGGAAGGGCACGATCGTGACGTTGCAGTGCGGGAGCGAGGACAAGGTCTTCGCGATCGAGTCGGCGGTCTTGTCGTGCAGCAGGCGGTGCCACGCACGGCTGTACTCGCGGCGGGGCATGAGCACGCTCACCTCGGTGTCGCCTCGCAGCAGGTCGCGCGCGACGAGCTCGGCGGCGGCGCGCTCGATGCGTCGGTCGGGGCACGCCACGATGTCGAGGCTGAGCCGCGAGAACCCGAGCCGCGTCCACGCCGCGGCGAGGTCCTGGCTGCGGATCGGATCGAGGTCGAAGTGCACCGCGCGCACCTCGTCGGGCGACAGGGCCCGCGCGTACTGGATGGCGCGCGCCGCGGCGAGGTCGAGGCTGTCGACGAGCACGACCACGACGTGACGCGCCATCGTCGCCGCTTCGACCGCCGTGCCGGCGTCCTTCTCGAGCACGGCCTCCTCGGTCAGGTACTGCTTGTTCAGCCGCATGAGGGCGGCGACGAGGATCGGGATCAGGACGATGATCGCCCAGGCGCCGTGGGTGAACTTGGTGACCGCGATGATCACCAGCACGACGAACGAGAGGAACGCACCGATCCCGTTGACGACCAGACCTCCCCGCCAGCCCTGCTCCTTCTTCGTGATGTGGTGCTTGGCCATGCCGGCCTGCGACAGGGTGAAGCTGAGGAACACCCCGATGGCGTACAGCGGGATGAGCCGGTCCACCTGCGCGTCCGTCACCAGCAGCAGGAACACCGCGCACACGGCGAGGGAGATGATGCCGTTCGAGAACACGAGGCGGTGGCCGCGCTTGGTGAGCTGGCGCGGCATGAAGTTGTCCTCGGCGTGGAAGCTCGCCAGCCGGGGGAAGTCGGCGAAGCTGGTGTTCGCCGCGAGCACGAGGATGAGCGTGGTCCCGATCTGGAAGAGCACGAAGAGGAAGAAGCCGGCACCCGAGTCGCCGAAGACGGCCTTGCCGATCTGGGAGATGACCGTGGGAGCGGACTCCTCGTAGGGCACCGGGTGGAGCTTCCAGGCCAACAGCGACACGGTGAGGAACATGCTGCCCGAGATGATCCCCATCACCACCAGGGTGCTTCGGGCATTGCGCCACGCCGGCTCACGGAAGGCGGGCACACCGTTCGAGATGGCCTCGACGCCCGTCACGGCCGCACCGCCAGAGGCGAACGCTCGGAGCACGGCGAAGATCCCGGCGCCGTAGAGGAGGGCGTTCTCGACGCCTTCGGAACCGAAGTGGATCGGCTCCTTGCCCTCGACCGGAGTGATCATCTCGAACCCGCCACCGGCGAACCCCTTGTACAGCGCCACGGCGGCCAACAGCGCCATCATGATCATGAAGAAGTACGTCGGTGCCGCGAACGCGAACCCCGACTCCTTCACGCCCTTGAGGTTCACCACGGCGATGAGCACGACGAAGAAGATCGCCATCCAGAGCGTGTAGGGCGCCAGCGGCTCGACGAGCGAGCCGATCGCCGAGGACCCAGCCGCCACGGACACGGCCACCGTGAGGATGTAGTCCGTCAACAGCGCGACACCGGCGACCTGCGCAGGCAGGAGGCCGAAGTTGTCGCGGGTGACGATGTAGGCGCCGCCCGCGCTCGGGTACTCCTTGATCGTCTGCCGGTACGACAGCACGAGGAAGAAGAGCACCACGAGGATCGCCGCCGTGACCGGCAAGACCATCGAGAAGGCGAAGATCCCGATGATCGGGATGAGCGAACGGAGGATCTCCTCGGTCGCGTACGCGGAGGACGAGATGCAGTCCGAGGCGAACACGGCCAGCGCCGTCGGCTTGCCGAGGCGCTCGTGGACGAGGCGCTCGTTGTGCAGGGGCGCCCCGAGCAACCGGTTCTTCAAGCGGTACCCGAGTGGCTCGGGGACGTCGACCAGGTGCGGCTTGGCTCGAGGGGCGAGGTGCGAGGTGGTGGGCGCATCGGCGGGAGCGCCCGCGTCCCGGGTCTCTTCTTCGGTGAGCACGCCGGACAGTGAACGACGCCGCGGGGGCGAGTGCAACGCTCGCCGCGTGAAGAAAGCGCAAGGATTCTCTCGAGTGCGCCGAGGCGGAACGGCTGCGCCTCCCGATCGGCCACAATCAGTCCCTGCGACCGAACGCGCGGTGCTCGATCGTGCGCCTGATCCCCGAACCGAAGGACCGATGACGAAGATCCTGGTGGTCGACGACGAAGCTCCGTTCGTGCGCTCCCTCGCGATCGCGCTTCGTGCCCGTGACTACGAGGTGAACGTCGCGGCCACGGGCGAGGATGGCCTGCGCAGCTGCGTCGAGGATCCCCCTGACGTCGTCATCCTCGATCTCGGGCTCCCCCGCATGGACGGCGTGGAGGTCGTGAGGGCGCTGCGGGCCTGGAGCGACGTGCCGGTGCTCGTCTTGTCCGCTCGTCACACGGAAGACGCCAAGGTCGACGCGCTCGACGCCGGTGCTGACGACTACGTGACGAAGCCCTTCGCGCTCAACGAGTTCCTTGCGCGGCTGCGTGCCGTGCTCCGGCGCCGCCAGCCCGCGCCCGAGAACCCCATCGTGGAGACCCCCGACTTCACCATCGACCTCGCGGCGAAGACCGTGGCGACGGCCAGCGGTCCGGTCAAGCTGACGAAGAAGGAGTGGGGCTTCGTCGAGCTGCTCGTACGCAACCAGGGGCGCCTCGTCACCCAACGCGAGGTGCTCCACGAGGTGTGGGGACCCGAGTACGAGACCGAGACCGACTACCTGCGCACCTTCTTGTCCGCGATCCGCCGCAAGCTCGAGCCGGAACCGTCGATGCCCAGGTACTTCCTCACAGAGCCCGGCATGGGCTACCGGTTCGTCATCGAGCAGGCCTGACCGGGACGGAGGGTCAGCGCCTGGCCGGTCCGTGCTCCGTTGCGAACGAGATCATGCACCGGTCTCCGGCGAGGACACGGCTTGGCCTCCCGCCGCTTCCACGGTCAAGGCATCGCCATGCCTCGACGATGCGAGGAGGACTCCCACGACCTCGGCCCGTGTCTCGGCCGACCAGGCGAGCGCGAGGAGCGCGTCCTGCAACGTCAGCTCGGGGTGGGATCCAGCACCGGGATCCTCGTCGGGCTGGTCCGGGGCCGCCCCACCTGCCTCTGCGGAGCGCTCGTCGGTACCGGTTTCGTTCATCTGCAGCGCGCACCGCGCCTCCACGATGCCCACGATGATGAGTGCGGCCAGCGGGTCGCCGTCCTCGGCCTGCTTCCACCAGACCGACCAGAGCTGGTCGAGACGAGCCTGGTCGAGTCGTTGCTGCAACTCGCGGTCCAACTCGGGCAGCCGAGACTCGAGGGCCCGCCGCACCAAGCGCGTCGACCGTCCAACGGTCGCAGCCCCGTACCGCCGTCCGATCTCCATGATCGGCACCCCGCTGACTGCGAGATCGACGATCGCATCGTCGCGGGCGCGCGCCTCCGGGGAGGTGGTGTCTGCCGCGGCGGGGCGCCGGGGCTTCACTGCCTTGACCTCTCGGTGAAGCCGCTCCGACTCGCCATCAGGCCGCATCCGGACGCACGAACCGGTAGCCCATGCCGGACTCGGTCAGGAAGTAGCGAGGCAGGGATGGCATCGGTTCGAGCTTCTTGCGGATCGCCGCCATGAACGTCCGGAGGTACTCGGTCTCCGTCTCGTACTCCGGGCCCCACACCTCTTGGAGCAACGTGCGATGGGTGACGAGCTTGCCCTCGTTGCGCACGAGCAGTTCCACGATGCGCCACTCGGTCGGTGTCAGGCGAACGGTCCCGTCGGCCGTGATGACGGACCTGTCCGGCAGGTCGATGGAGAAATCAGCCGTGTCGAACCGCGACTGCAAGGCTGACGGCTGCCGGCGACGAAGGATCGCACGCACCCGCGCGAGCAGCTCGTTGAACGTGAACGGCTTGACGACGTAGTCGTCGGCTCCGGCGTCGAGCGCGCGCACCTTCGCGCTCTCCATGTGGCGAGCGGAGAGCACGAGCACGGGCACGTCGCTCCAGGCCCGCAGAGCGTGGAGCACGTCGATGCCGTCGATGCCGGGCAGCCCCAGATCGAGGATCACCGCATCCGGCTTGTGGTCGGCCGCGGCGATGAGCGCCATCTCGCCGGTGGCCGCAGTCGTGACGTCGTAGTCGTGGGCGCGCAACGAGAGGGCGAGCGTCCGGAGGAACGGCGCCTCGTCATCGACCAACAGCAGCTTGGTCATGCGCCCCTGCTCCGATGCGACGTGACGCCGTCCGCGGGCGCTGGCCCCCGAGCGCGTTCCCTTGTCGTTCTCGTGAGCGATGCGCCGTCGTCCGTTGCGGGCCCATCCGTGGCGAGCCCGGTCTCCGTGCTCTCGGGCGCGGCCCCGGTCAGAACGGGCGGTTCAGCCTGGGCGAGCACGATGACCATCGTCGTTCCACCGCCGGGGGTGTCCTGCACCTCGAGCGTCCCGTCCATCGCATCGATGAACCCGCGCGCGACGGCGAGGCCGAGCCCGACCCCTTCCGCCTCGGGAGCGCCGTCGAGTCGCTGGAAGGGCTCGAACGCTCGCTTGCGCTCCGCCGCAGGGATGCCTGGACCATGGTCGATCACGCTGACGGCGATCGTCCCGTCGGCCGCGGACGCGCGCACCGAGACCTCGGTGTGCTCGGGTGAGTAACGCCGCGCGTTGCTGATGAGGTTGGCCAGGGCGCGCTCGAGCAGCGCGGCGTCTGCCGCGATCTGCGGGAGATCTTCGGGTATCTCGATCGAGAACCCGTCAAGCGGATGCGGGGTGCTGTCGAGCGCGGCGCGCACGACGTCGCCGAGGTCGACCGCCCGGTTGCGCACCGTGACGACGTGCGCCTCGAGCCGCCCCAGGTCGAGGAGGTTCCCGACCATCGCGTTGAGCCGATCGGACTGCTGGTCGATCGTCTCGAGCAGCTCCTGCTGCACGTCCGGGTGCATCTTCACGCCTGCGTCCAGCAGGCTGGACGCCGAGGTCTTGATGGTCGTGAGCGGGGTGCGCAGGTCGTGGCTCACCGCGTTCAACAGCGTCGAGCGCAGGTCGTTCGCCCGCGAGAGGGCTGCGGCTTGCGCGGCTTCGGCACGCAACCGGCGGCTCTCGAGCGCGATCGAGAGCTGCGTCGCGAACGAATCCAGCACGCGGCGATCGTCGGCGGTGAGCTGCCGGCCGACGACGGCGAGCTGCACGTCTCGACCCAACGCACGGGCCACGGCCGGCGGGTCCGGCGTTGCCGGTGGGTTCGATCCGGCCCCCGCCTCGATCGTCCACGAGCCCTCGTCTTCACGGCGCAGCACGCTGACGCCGTCGAGCTCGAACGCCGACGCGAGCACGGCGACGAGGTCAGCCAAGGGGTCGTCGTCGCGCAGCAGCAGACCAGCCATCGCCGCGAGCGTCTCGGCTTCGCTGCGAGCCCGGGCGGCGTCGGCGGAACGTCGCGCTGCGCGCTCGACCAGCGTGCTGACGACCGCCGCCACGATGAGGAACGCCACAAGCGCGATGGCGTCGCGCTCGTTGGCGATCGTGAACGTGTGGATCGGGTCCGCGAAGAACCAGTTGAGCAACAGGAACCCACAGACCGCCGCCAACGCCGCGACCCACACACCGCCGATCGCTCCGATGGCGACGACCGCCAGCAGGTAGCAGAACCCGATGCTGGCGAAGCCCAGCCGCTTGTCGAGGGGGATGAGGATCGCCGTGAGCAACGGAAGCCCGACGAAGGTGGCCGCCAGTCCGCTCAGCTGCCGGCGGCGCGACAGCCGGGACCCCCGCGCCCACTTCGCAGGTTGCGGCGCACGAGGGGCGGGGTCCCCCTCGGGATTGGTGGCGATGATGTGGATGTCGAGCGCACCGCCCGACCTCTGCGCGATCGAGTTCACCACCGAGCCCTGGACGATCTCGGTCCATCGGCTACGGCGGCTGGCCCCGATGACCAGCTGCGTCGCGTTCTCCGCGATGGCCGTCTTCACGAGCGCATGCCCGATGTCGGTGTTCACGACCTCGCGATAGGTGCCTCCGAGATCGGTGAGCAGGCGCCGGTGCTCGTCGAGCGCGCCCCGATCACGCCCGGACAGACCGTCGGGGCTCTCGACGTGGATGCCGATGAGCTCGGCCTTCGTGCGGTTGGCGATCCGCGAGGCTCGGCGGATGAGGTCGTCGGCGCCGGGAGCACCGGTCACCGCCACGGCGACGCGCTCGCGCGTCTCCCAGGACTGCTCGATGCCATGGCGACGCCGGTAGTCGTGCAGCGACGTCTCCACCTGGTCGGCGACCCAGAGGAGCGCGAGCTCGCGGAGCGCGGACAGGTTCCCCACCCGGAAGTAGTTGCCGAGGGCCGCATCGACCTTCTCCGCGGCGTAGATGTTGCCGTGCGCCATCCGACGCCGCAGCGCTTCGGGAGACATGTCCACGAGCTCGATCTGGTCGGCGGTGCGCACGAATGCATCGGGAACGGTCTCCCGTTGCGCGATGCCCGTGATCTGCTGGACGACGTCGTTGAGCGATTCGAGGTGTTGGATGTTCACCGTGGAGATCACGTCGATGCCGGCGTCGAGGAGCACATCGATGTCCTGCCAACGCTTCTCCTGCGCACTGCCGGGCACGTTCGTGTGCGCGAGCTCGTCGACGAGCGCGACCTCGGGGTGGCGCTCGAGGACCGCGTCGAGGTCCATCTCGTCGAACGGCTGACCGCGGTAGTCGATCTGGCGTCGGCGGACCACCTCGAGGTCTCGGAGCTGGGCCGCCGTGCGGGGTCGACCATGCGTCTCGACGTACGCGACGACCACGTCGGTGCCCCGGGTGTGGCGACGGTGCCCCTCGTCGAGCATGGCGAACGTCTTGCCCACACCGGGCGCGGCGCCCAGGTAGATGCGGAGCTTGCCCCGTGCCACGGTCCCCCCTGTACCTTTCCCCGTCCCTACCGGTTGGTGCCGTCGAGGGCGAGGTTGAGCTCGAGGACGTTGACCGCGGGCTCGCCGAGCACCCCCAACGTCGCGGCAGTCGTGTGGGCATCGACGGCGGCGAGCACCGCCTCGGTCGAGATGCCGCGGGCACTCGCCACGCGAGCGGCCTGCAGGCGGGCGTTCGCCACCGAGATGGCGGGATCGAGCCCCGAGCCCGACGAGGTGACCGCGTCGACCGGCACGGCAGAACCGGCGGGGAGGCCGTTCTCCGAGCGGTAGGCGATCGCCCGCTGGGGCACGGTGTTCGGATCGCACACGAGCGAACCGTCGGGGTTGGTCTGGTTCACGGCGTTGCCCGATGCGTCGACCATCGGGGCGCCATCGGCGTCCGTCGCGGGGACCGGGTTGCAGTCGGCGATCAGCTTCTCGTTGGTGGGTCCGAGGTTCGAAGCGGATGATGCCATGGGGTCGTACCCCGTCTTGCCGGCCGCGGACGGTCGGGGGTGGAAGTACTTGGCGGCGGTGAAGTTCTGGCCGAGGAGGGACGAGCCGACCTCCGTGCCGTTGGCCGTGACGATCGAGCCGTTGGCCTTGTCCTTGAAGGTCACCTGCGCCGCACCGAGCACCACGAGCGGGTACATGAGCCCGCAGAGCACGGTCATGGCGAGGACCATGAAGAAGCCGGTGATGAGTTGCTTGCGCATCTACTTCACTCCCAGTGCGGTGATGACGACATCGATCAGCTTGATGCCGATGAACGGGGCGACGAGGCCGCCGAGGCCGTAGATCAAGAGGTTGCGGCGCAGCACGGCCGAGGCGCTCAGCGCCCGGAACTTCACGCCTCGCAGCGCCAGCGGGATCAAGAAGATGATCACGAGGGCGTTGAAGATCACGGCGGAGAGGATGGCGGTGTGCGGGTTCGAGAGCTTCATGATGTTGATGCTCTCGAGCGCCGGGAACACCCCGACGAACATGGCGGGGATGATGACGAAGTACTTGGCGACGTCGTTCGCGATCGAGAACGTGGTGAGGGAACCGCGGGTGATCAGGAGCTGCTTGCCGATCTCGACGATCTCGATGAGCTTCGTCGGGTTCGAGTCGAGATCGACCATGTTCCCGGCTTCCTTCGCCGCCTGGGTGCCGGAGTTCATGGCCACGCCGACGTCGGCTTGGGCGAGAGCCGGCGCGTCGTTGGTGCCGTCACCGGTCATCGCGACGAGGAAGCCGCCCGCCTGCTCCTTCTTGATCAGCGCCATCTTGTCCTCGGGCGTCGCCTCGGCGAGGAAGTCATCGACGCCGGCCTCCTCGGCGATGGCCGCGGCGGTGAGCGGGTTGTCACCGGTGATCATCACGGTGCGGATGCCCATGGCCCGAAGCTCGTCGAAGCGCTCCCGCATGCCGGGCTTCACGACGTCCTTGAGGTGGATCACGCCCAGCATGCGTTGCCCTTCGGCGACGACCAGCGGCGTGCCGCCGCTGTTGGAGATGCTCTCGACGATCCCGTTCAGGTCGTCCGGGGCCGTGCCCCCGTTGTCGACGACCCAGCGCCGCACCTGGTCGGTGGCGCCCTTGCGCACCTGGCGACCCTCGAAGTCGACGCCGCTCATGCGGGTCTGCGCCGTGAACGGCACCAGCTCCGCGCCGGGCATGTCCACGGGAACCAACCCGTAGCGCTCCTCGGCCAGCGCCACGATCGACCGGCCCTCCGGTGTCTCGTCGGCCAGGCTCGACAGCAGCGCGGCGGAGGCGAGGTCCTGCTCCTCGACGCCGCTCACGGGGATGAACGCCGCCGCCTGACGGTTGCCGAACGTGATCGTGCCCGTCTTGTCGAGCAGCAGCGTCGAGCAGTCGCCGGCGGCCTCGACCGCACGACCCGACATCGCCAGCACGTTGCGCTGCAGCAGGCGGTCCATGCCGGCGATGCCGATCGCCGAGAGCAGGGCACCGATGGTGGTCGGGATGAGGCACACGAGCAACGCCACCAGGATGACGATCGACTGCTCGGCGCCGGAGTACATGGCGAAGGGCTGCAACGTCACCGTGGCGAGCAGGAAGATGATCGTGAGCCCGGCCAACAGGATGTTGAGCGCGATCTCGTTCGGGGTCTTCTGCCGACTGGCCCCCTCCACGAGTGCGATCATCCGGTCGAGGAAGGTCTCGCCGGGCTTCGAGGAGATGCGCACGATGATCTGATCCGACAGCACGCGGGTGCCACCGGTGACGGCCGAGCGATCGCCACCCGATTCGCGGATGACGGGGGCCGACTCCCCGGTGATGGCCGACTCGTCGACCGAGGCGATGCCTTCGACGATGTCTCCGTCACCCGGGATGATCTGCCCCGCCTCGACGACGCAGAGATCGCCGATCTGCAGCAGCGACGAGGAGACCTCTTCGACGGCGCCGCTCTCGCGGCGCACGAACGCGACCGTCTCCGACCGGGTCTTGCGCAGCGTCTCCGCCTGGGCCTTGCCCCGGCCCTCGGCCACCGCCTCCGCGAAGTTCGCGAACAGCACCGTGAACCACAGCCACAGGGCGACGAGGCCCGTGAAGACCGTCGTCTCCCGGTTCGCGCTGGCGATGTCGCGGAAGAACAGGAACGTGGTGAGCACGCTGCCGAGCTCGACCACCAGCATCACGGGGTTCCGAGCCATCTGGCGAGGGTCGAGCTTCTTGCCGGCGTCGACCGCCGCCACCTTCATGATCGCGGGGTTCAGCAGCGAGCCGCCGCCCTCGCGGCGACGCACCTTCGGAGGGCGCAGCTCGTCGTCGACGGTGCCGTCGGGTCCGGCTTCGGTATCGGGGAGCAGAGTCATGGGTGTCCCTTTCAGAACCCGCCGCTGAGGTGCTCGACAACGGGGCCGAGCGCCAGGACGGGGAAGTACGTGAGGCCGACGACGATGACCACGACGCCCGTGAGGAGCGTGGCGAAGAGCGGGGTGCCCGTCGGGAAGGTGCCCGCGGAGACGGGGACGGGTTGCTTGCGGGCCAACGACCCGGCGATCGCGAGCATCGGGATGATCAACAGGAACCGGCCGATGAGCATGCAGAGGCCGAGCGTGGTGTTGAACCAGTCCGAGTTGCCGGTGAGGCCGCCGAGCGCGGGGCCGTTGTTGTTGCCGGCCGACGCGAACGCGTACGTCATCTCGGTCAGCCCGTGCGGCCCGGTGTTGAGCAGCGAGGACAGCGCGCCGTTCATGACCACCGAGGCCCCGGCGAAGCCGAGCACCACGAGCGGTACGAACAGGATGTAGAGCACGACGAGCTTCATCTCGGCGGCCTGGATCTTCTTGCCGAGGTACTCCGGCGTCCGGCCGACCATGAGCCCTGCGATGAACACGCTCAGCAAGGCGAAGATCAACATGCCGTAGAGCCCGGAGCCCGTGCCGCCGGGGCTCACCTCGCCGAGCATGATCTCGATCAGAGGGACGGCGCCACCCGCCGGCGTGTAGCTGTCGTGCGACGAGTTGACGGCGCCGGTGGAGGTGCCCGTCGTGGCGGTCGCGTACATGGCGCTCGACTCGGGCCCGAAGCGGCTCTCCTTGCCCTCCATGTTCCCGCCCGGCGCGACGGACGACGAGGTCTGGTCCACGCCGACGGCCGCGAACGCCGGGTTGCCCGACACCTCGGCCCGCATGGCGAACAGCATCGGCAACAGCAGCAGCGCCAGCATCGCCGCCAGCACCGCCAGGCCTTGCTTGCGGTCCTTCGCCATCTTGCCGAAGGTGAAGGTGAGGGCGATCGGGATCAGCAGCAGCGCCCACACCTGGAGCAGGTTCGTGATCGGCGTCGGGTTCTCGTACGGGTGCGCCGAGTTGGCGTTGTAGAAGCCACCGCCGTTGGTGCCCAGCTCCTTGATCGCCTCCTGGCTGGCCACAGGTCCCCCCGGGATCGCTTGGGCCTGCGCCTCGACGGTGCGCACCGGGGTGAATCCGCGGAGGTTCTGCACGACGCCCTGCGAGACGAGGATCATGGCGAACACGAACGAGAGCGGGATCAGGATCCGGACCACCGTGCGGGTCAGATCCACCCAGAAGTTGCCCAGCGTGCCGCTGCGGGCCCGCACCAGACCGCGGATGAAGGCGATGGCGACCGACATGCCGACGGCGGCCGACACGAAGTTCTGCACGGCGAGCCCCGCCATCTGGGTCAGGTGCGACATCGTCGACTCGCCGCCGTAGTTCTGCCAGTTCGTGTTGGTCACGAAGCTCACGGCGGTGTTGAACGACAGGGGCGCCGGCACGCCGCTCATGCCGTCGGGGTTCAGCGGCAACGCGCCCTGGAGGCGTTGCAGCCCGTAGAGGAAGAGGACCGACAACAACGAGAAGGCGAGGACCGAGAGGGCATAGACGTTCCAGCGCTGCTCGCGCTTCTCGTCGACCCGCGTGACGCGGTAGACGATGCGCTCGAAAGGACCGAAGAACCGATCTCCGGGCGCCGCGCCCCCGCCGTAGACCTTGGCCATGTACGCGCCGAGCGGCGGTGCGGTGACGCCGAGCAGCACGAGCAGCACGAGCAGTTGGATGATCGAGGCGGTGCTCATCAGAGCTTCTCCGGGAAGACGAGGGCGAAGAGCAGGTAGCCGACGACCAGGATCGCCAGCACCAGCGCGATGGCGTTGTCGAAGGAGGTCATGCGTGGCTCACCTCGAACTCGTGCTCGGCCAGGCGCTCGAGCTCGTCGGCGTCGGGCGGCTCGACGAGCTCGGGGTCGGGTCCGATGATCCGGTCGCAGGCGGTCACCAAGAGGACCGCGAGCCCGAAGAACCCGACGATGATCACTATGAACAAGAGGTCAGCCATCGGCGTGTCTCTCTTTCCTGCTCTGGTTGGGGGGGGTACGTGTGCTCAGGACGTCGAGCTCGGGTGCGACGACCCATCGGTGCGGGCGCTGCCCACGAGGTCGGCGAGGGCGGCGGCGGTGAACAAGCGGTCCGGCTGCACGGCGACCCCGACGGTCGGCTGCAGGACGAAGCGGCCGACCACGACGCCGTCGCGGTGCAGCGGCAGATCGATCTCGGGGCCAGGGAGCCCCTGGTGCTCCGGGGCCCAGCGCAGGTTGCCCACGTGCACCTCGCCGGTGGTGGTGATCCGCGCCGGCGACGGCGGGTCGCCCGGTCGCGCCAGCCGGCAGTCCTTCAGCTCCAGCAGCTCGCGCAGCCAGTACGCACAGGTCATGGCGACGATCTCCTGGTCCTCACCCAACGAGATGAGCTCGGCGACGGACCGGAGGATGGCCACGTCACTCGTCATCCGATCGGCGATCCGGCGCTCCCGGAAGCCCCACGCCGCCATCTGGGCCACGAGCAGGCCGACCACCAGCAGGGTGACGATGAGGATGACGTCGTTGGCGTCGGCCACGGCCAGCGAGTGGCGGGGCTCGGTGTAGATGAAGTCGAACGACAGCGCGGCCGAGACCGCGGCGAGCACCGCCGCGGAGCGCCGGCCGGAGATCGCCACCGCCACGACGGGGACGACGAGCACGAGCGCGACGCTCGACGCCGACAGCGAGGACTCGAGGGGGATGCAGGCCACCGCGACCGCCACGGGAGCGACGGCACCGGCGACCATCCAGAGGGCGGTGCGCACGGAATCGGTCATGGGAACAGGACTACCGACGCCGCGACGCCGGGGGAACCCGCTTCATGACTTCCCCACGCGGAGCCGCCCGTTCTCCACGCGATCCTCACGCCCGACCCCCTGCGGGGATCTCGGAGCG
>CAYUOL010000024.1:27126-36100 GCA_964446345.1 uncultured Iamiaceae bacterium
GGGACCTGAACCGGTTGGCCTTCCACCCGGACCTCCTCGACCTCGCCGAGCGCTTCCTCGGCTCTGCGGACCTGCGCCTCTACGAGGCGGAGCTGTGGGCCAAGTACGCCGGGGCCGTGGACTACGACCAGCGTCACCATCGCGACTTCGTCAACCACAGCCTCGTCGTGCCCAAGCGCGCCGCGCCCGCCACGCAGCTGGCGGCCTGGATCCTCTTGTCCGACGTCGGCGAGGAGGACGGTCCCACCAAGATCGTCCCGTTGCCGGTCGGCGAAGCCATCCCCTACTGGCCGGTCCCGGGGCATCACGACGTCACGGCCGTGCTCCCGGCCGGGCTCTTCGCCGACGACGAGGTGACGATGACGGGCCCCGCCGGCACGCTCTTCGCCTTCCGCACCGATGTGCTGCATCGCGCGTCGCGCATGACCGGCGAACGAGCGAGCCGCTTCGCGCTCCTCGCGGACTACGACGTCTGGGCGCCACGCTGGACGGGTCGGGTCGCCTGGGCCGAGCGCGCCACCAGCCCGGACTGGTTCGAGATCGTCGAACGGGCGACACCCCGCGAGCGCGCGGTCTTCGGCTTCCCGGCCCCCGGCGACCCGTACTGGGACGAGCAGACCCTGGCCGACACCCAGGCGCGCTACCCCGGAGCCGACCTCAGCCCCTATCGCTGAACCACGGCACCACTCGAGCGCCTGTCGCGGATACGGGACTCGCGAACGGTCGACGGTCTGCCGGCACTCAGCGCGTCGTACGCGAGTGCGCCGGGCCGCCGCACCGGGAGAGCTGCGTGTCGTCGAGCGCGAGCGCGGTGGACGTCACCCCGACGCGGACCCTCGGGACACGCGGCGAGCGACCAGCGCTCGCGCCGCCGATGATGCACGGCGCCGCCACCGGACGACGCGCGACCTCTCGCCCCTCGTTGTCGTTTGAGTAGCCGATACTCAGGACGCTTCGGCGGGCGGTCGTCATGGTGGCGGCATGGGACTTGGAATCGGCATCACCGTCATCTCGCTCGTGTTCAGCGTCGTCGTCATCGTGGTCGTGTTCCGCATGGTGAGCGGCACGATGGGCGACAAGGCAACGCTCCAGAACGGCGTGCCCGGCAGCGCCGTGGTCATGAGCATCAGCCCGACCGGCACGGTCATCAACGACATGTACTACGTCTGCAACATCGGGCTGCGAGTGCAGCTCCCGGCGCAGGCGCCGTATGACGTGATGATCAAGCAGTCGGTGCCGATCACGGCCATGGCTCGGGTGAACCCCGGTGCGAGCATCGCCGTGAAGGCCGATCCGGCTGATCAGACCAAGGTCGTGATCGACTGGCAGGCGCCCGTCGCCACCTACAACCAGTAGGCGCCTGGTCGCCGCGGCGGAGCTCGACGCCTACGTGATCCCCGTGATGGCGCGGCGCCTCCGAGCCTGCCTTGCCTCGAACGCGCCCGTGTACCTCGAGGAAGGACGCGAGCCCTCCGCGCATTGAGTCCGATGCGCTCCCCGCCATCCCGAACGGACACCGCGAGGCGGACGCCCTGACGGCGATTCGGGTGAGTGGACGCGAAGAGGCCCGCTCCACGGAAGCGGGCCTCTCGTACTGCGGGACAGGTGGTCGGACTACTCGATGCGCAGGCCGGAGATCGCGCGGCTGATGACCAGCTCCTGATCTGCTCGGTGCCTTCGAAGATGTCCATGACCTTTCCTCGAAATCCGCCTGGTGTTGAATTGTGCCGTTGACCTGCGGTTTCTCCGGCTCCCCATGCCCTCCCGTCCGTCCCGATATGGCCTGTTTCGTGCAGTTGTAGGGATGGAGTAGGGATGGAATCGGCTCTCCGTAGCCGACGAGACCCGCGATCAGCCGGAGGCCTACTTATCGGATCAGATAAGCTGACCGGCATGGGCTCCACCATGCTCGCCGACGCTCGCCACCGCGCCGGAATGACCCAGGATGCAGTCGCCGAGCTCGCCGGCACCTCTGCGCCACGGCTCTCCGCGTACGAACGCGACCGGACCTCCCCCACGCTCGCCACCGCACAGCGCATCCTCGCCGCCGAAGGCTTCGAACTCACGATCCGACCCACGGGAGCACGAACGATCAACCACGGGACCTACCGGGGCCGGCCCATCGAGATCCCCGAAGAGCTCCCCGGAGTCGAACCAGCCGATGCTTTCGCCACCATCACCCTCCCGTTGCACCTGCACTGGAGCCGGCCCGACGAGACCTTCGACCTCGCCGACCGCAGCGACCGAGCCACCGTCTACGCCATCGTCATACGAGAGGGAACGCCCGCCGACATCGTCGAGCTCATCGACCCGAGGCTGCTGTTCGACCTCTGGGACGACATCGCCCTGCCGAAGCCGATCAAGGCCGCCTGGGAGGAGCACTTCGTCGGGTGGGGCCTGCCATGCTGACCGCACTCCAGCAACGCATCGCCGATCTCTTCTTCGGGATGAGCGAGTCGGCCGACTTCGCCATCGCCGGCGGCGCCGCACTGATAGCTCGCGGCGCCATCGAGCGCGAGACCCACGATCTCGACTTCTTCGCCGACCACCGCAGCGTGCATGACATCACCAGCGTCGTGTCCGCGCTCACAGGCGCGTGCAGGCGACGGGTCTGGCCGTAACCACCGTCCAGCTGTCGTCGACCTTCGCTCGACTCGAGATCACCGACGCCGACGCGGGCGAGTCGATGCTCATCGACATCGCGCTCGACGCCATCGACGAACGCCCGACAGCCACCGGCGCGGGACCGACCCTCACGACAACAGAGCTGGCCGCGAACAAGATCCTCGCCCTCTACGGACGCATGGAAGCACGCGACTTCGAAGACACCTGGAAGCTCGCCCACCAGTTCCCAATCGAAGACACTCTGCGAGCGGCGGCCGAGAAGGATGCCGGCTTCGACACCGAGATGTTCGCCGACAGCATCGGCTGGCTCGAACGCCTCTCCGACCGACGCTTCACATTGCCCGCCGACGAGATCGTCAAGATGCGCTCCTGGTTCGCCCGTCTTCAGGACGCGCTAGTTCGGGACGAGCCGCTCCCTGACGCAACCGACCAGTAGCCGCTCGCATGGCGACGGCCACGCCAGCAGACTCCCGCCGTGTAACCATCGGGGCGGATTACTCCGGCCCTTCTCGCACGTCGCTCGAGTGATGACATCCGGGCAGAGTTGCTCGCTTCATCGGTGACGATCGTGGCGGGCCTGTACGCGGGCCGATGGATATGAAGCCGGGCCTATCGGCCCTTATATGGGTGATCCACCTCCTGGGATGAGCGTCCGGGGAGCCTTCCTTGGACGTCTGTCCGTCTGCAGGAAGGTGTTTCGAGATGTGGGTTCCGGTGTTCGAGAGCGCGGTCGGCGACGACGGCGAGCGGCGGTATCGGGTCGGTCACGAGGTGGTCGACGAGTTCTTGGAGTTCATGGAGGGGCGGTGCCGGCCGAACACCGTGCGGTCGTACGCGCATGACTTGAAGGTGTTCTTCACGGTCGTCGGGAAGGAGCCGGCGGAGGTGACCGCGAAGGATGTGTTGGCGTTCGTGTCGGTGCAACGCCGGCCACGGCAGGGCACGGAGAACGTGGTGCGGATCTCCGATGGTGAGGCGGGGTTGGCGATCTCGACGGTGAAGCGACGGTTGGCGGCGGTGTCGAGCCTGTTCAGCTATCTCGTTGTTCGGGGCGACGCCGGGGTGTCGGTGAACCCGGTGCCGCGGGGGATCCCGACTCGCGGTTCTCGCAATCGTCACAAGCGGGGCACGCCGTTGGTGCGCGGTGTGCGACGTCTCCCGCGGATCTTGAACCCGAACGAGGTAGAGGAGTTGCTCGGCGAGCTGCGCACGCACCGGGACCGGGCGATGGTCCAGGCGATGTTGTTGGGTGGTCTGCGTCGGTGTGAGGTGCTCGGGTTGCGGCTCGAGGATCTGCGTCTGGGTGAGTGGCGGGTGTTCATCGACGCGGGCAAGGGTGGCCATCAACGGGTCGTGCCGGTGTCGGCCACGTTCTTCGCTTCCGTCGCCGACTACCTGAACCACGAACGCCCGACCGACGCGGCCACCGACCGGTTGTTCGTCGCGTTGAAAGGGCCGCGCCGGGGTGAGCCGCTGGGACCGGACGGGTTGGGTGAGGTGCTCGCCGCGGCCCGCCGCCGATGCGGCCTGGCGCATGGGACGTGTCATGAGTTGCGCCACACGTGCCTGACCCAGTTGCGGGAAGCGGGCATGCCGATCGAAGCGGTCCAGGCCCAGGCCGGGCACCAGTCGATCGCGTCGACACGGATCTATCTGCATCTCGGTGACGACTGGCTCGCCGGCGAATACCGACGCGCGTGCGAAGCGATCGAAGCCCAAGCGGCGATGGGAACGGGGGTGGCCCGATGAGCGCACAACCCCAACCACTGCCACCGAAGCCGGCATCGAAGGTCGAGTTCCCGTGGGACACCACCGCCGTCCGAGCGCCGCAGCTGGTGGCCACCATGGCCTCCTACCTGGACCAACTCGCCGTGTCGTCGCGTCCGGGCACTGTCGAGGCCTACGAGCTCACGCTGCGCCAGTTCGCCGGTCAACTCATCGAGCACGACCCGACGTGCCGGTGTGTCGCGCAGATCGAGCGCCGCCACATCGAGCACTACAAGCTCTGGATGCGGCATCGTCGCCGGCCCGGCGGCGGCGCGTTGTCAGCCAAGACGATCCGGCACAAGCTCGGACTGGTGCGGGTGTTCTTCGAACGGATCATCGAGTGGGGCTATGACGACGCCCCGGCCCGGGTGCCGATCTTCCCCGGCGATCTTCCCGACGTCGACGAGCCGCTGCCCAAGTTCCTCGACGACCCCACCGCCGCCAAGTTCATGGCCGCGCTGGCCACCGAGAAGCGCCCCGCGCGCCGGGTGCTCGTCGAGCTGCTGGCCCGCACCGGCATGCGCATCAGCGAAGCCGGGCACCTCGACGATGACGCCGTCGTCCTCATCGGTGACACCCACTGGCTACGCGTTCCGGTCGGCAAGCTCCACAACGACCGTTACGTCCCGCTCCACGAAACGCTGGTCGAACTCATCGCTGACTACCAGCAACAACGCGGACCGTCACGAACCGGGCGGCTTCTCGAACGCGCCGACGGCCGGCCCGTCGACCGGCGCACCGGCTACCGCTGGGTCCAGTCCGTCGCCAAGCGGGCCGGCGTCGGCCCTGTGCACCCCCACCAACTCCGCCACACCCTCGCCACCCAAGCCATCAACCGCGGCATGAGCCTCGAAGCGATCGCCGCCCTGCTCGGGCACCGATCGATGCGCATGACGATGGTCTACGCCCGCATCTGCGACCGCACCGTCGCGGATGAGTACTTCCGGGTCACCGCCGCCGTCGAAGCCAACTACCAACCAGACCAAGCGCTCCCAGCCGACACCGCCGGCGACAACATGCGACGCGTTGCCGCCGACCATCGACGCATGCTCGGCAACGGTCACTGCACCCGACCCGCAGCTCTCGACTGCCAGTTCGAGACAATCTGCGAACGCTGCGGCTTCTACGAAACCGGAACCGAGTTCGTGCCCGTCCTGCTCCGCCAACGCGACCACGCCGCCGCCAACAACCAGCCCGAGCGCGCTCAGATCTACAACGACCTGCTCGCAGACCTAGACGACAACACCGGACCGTGATTCCATGACCCAACCCAGGCGTGGATCACCCGTATAACAACCCATCGGTTCCAGGCGGCTGGCGCAGATCCGGCGCGGATAGGGGATACCGGCGAGGGTCAGATCACATCGATGGTCGCAGTGATCTTCAGCTTGGTTCTCTGCGGCCACTTGCGGTCGGTCGTGACGAGGTGATCGGCGTTCAGGTGGTCGGCGGTCGCGATGACGAGCGCGTCTGGCAGTTTGAGTGACCTCTGGTGTGCACGCAGCGCTGCGGCGGCCAGCGCGATGTTCTCGTCGAGGGGGTACACCTCGAGGGGAACGCGATCCACGAACGCGCGAACCGA
Source organism: uncultured Iamiaceae bacterium (assembly GCA_964446345.1). GTDB lineage: Bacteria > Actinomycetota > Acidimicrobiia > Acidimicrobiales > Acidimicrobilacustridaceae > CAYUOL01. Next base: position 33,101 of record CAYUOL010000024.1, read on the forward strand.
CGCCACCGCCTTTGGGCCTTTGCGAGACGGCCCGACCAACACTTCGGCGAACGCCGAGGACGGAAGCACCAGCCGATCGGTGCGATCCCGCGCCTCACGCATTGCCTGGTGCGCTGCAGGGTGGTGAGCGTCGTTGCTGTCGAGAAAGCCGATGACGACACCGGCGTCGAGAACGGTCAGTCCCATTCGTCGCGCAAGGTGGCGAGCTCGTCGGGCTCGTAGATCCCGGTCAGAGCGCCGGAGAACTCGTCGAGGACGTCGGCTTCGCGCTCGAGGACGACGCGACCGGGGCCCTCGGCGTGAAAGACGAGGCGTTCACCGACCTCGAGTCCAGCAGCCCGCAGTGCATCGGCAGGGATCGTGACCTGGTGCTTGGAGCTGAGCCGGGACGTACCGCGACGTCGTTTCTTTACTTCAGCCATGGATGTAAAGGATACGGTTCTGGTCCTGCTGTGCGCAACCCATTCGGTCCTGTCTTCGGCCAGCCGCCGCAGATCACCGTTCAGCCCCCGCCAGCAGACCGCGACTGATCGCCGGCTGAAGTTCAGTGCCGCCGGCGGCGGGCGATGAGGACTGCCATGACCCAACACCCAACTGTCGCGACCGCCAGTGGCGCGGCGACAAGACCGGCAATACGTGTGTCGTCCTTCGCGACTCCGACGGTCACCAAGGTGAGACACGTGAGAGCGAGGAGCGGCACCGACGCGAGCAGGATCAGGTCGACGATCAGTCGGCGCCGCCAATTGGCACGTCGAACATTCGGCGAGTCACCGACGTGATGCTTCGTCACCACCTCACGGTACTCAAGCCACCCGCGGATGTCGCCAGGCGAACGCTGGCACCAAACCGTTGCCGACCCGAACGCCGCGCGAACGAGCCGATCGCCGGGTCTGCGGACGCTCGCGTCAGTCCGTCATCCTGGCAGATCGTGGTCACACAACGCACGATTGCTATGGCGCTGCGGCTCATTCGTATCCCTCGTACCAGTCGCCGCCGAGGTGGCGCTCGTAAACGCCTTTGGGGTCGAGGTGACGACCCTCGGAGCCCTCGGGGTCGTTGATCAGGAGGCACGTCCTGAACCAGCCGCAATCGCCGGCCACGCTCATCGCCACCACGGTGTGGTCGCCTTCTCGCCGCACGGCAGCGCCGTACACATTGATCCCGCCTAACGAGTCGGGGACATCGGACGATGCCAGCCGCACTCGTATGTCGGTGCTCGACAAGGCCGTGCGCGCCCTCATTGCGAACGCGTCGAGTTCCGATTTACTCGCGGCAAATCGTACCTGGGCAGGAGCCCCGGAATAGAGGAGCATCAGAGTGCAGAGCGCGAGGAATGGTGTCACCAGAAAGCCGCGTCCGGCCGACGGCGTTGCTCCCCTGCGGGCCGCGGCCTGAGCGCGTCCGATCTGGACGATCCAGGCGCCGCCCAGGATCATGATCGCGAGGGTCAACACCATGTACTGATACAGGTATCCCCGCCCGGGCCCGCTCGTCGTGGCGATCACGGCCAGGCCGGTCGCCCCGGCGACGCAGTTCAACATCGCCAGGCCGGATATCCGGCGCAGCGCCCAGAACGCGGCAACGACCGTGGCGATCGCAAGCGAGGCCCCGCGTAGGAAGGCCATCGGCCCTGGCCCGTCGAGGCCGGTGAACAGAACCACGACGAAGGTCATCTCAGCGATCACGAACCGGACGACCAGTCGGAACACGTTCCATATCCCCCGCTCCGCTCCCGGAGGAATAGTCACTTCACCCACCTAGAAGGCCACCACGCCGGTGCCGGAGTAGATGTGCAAGGTCGTGGGATCGACACCACGGTTCGGAGCTCGACCTAAGCGCCAGAGAACCAGACGAGAACCGCCGGAAAGCCGAGCGCCGCCACTTCGACGAGAAGGTTCGACGCCGACCGCTGCCATCGCGAACAGCTTGACACGAACAGGTGTGGGTGATCTCACCGCCCGCACGTAGAGCTTGAGCCGCCCACTGAGTGATTGGCTCCGCGCCCCCGAACACCGCTCTGGAACGTCACATAACTCCGCTTGCCTACCGCGTCAGATCGCCGGATCCAGCCCCACTTGAGTTGAGCGCTACTCCGCTACTTCGTCGATCGTCGACTCCTCGGCGAGCTCGGCGAGCACGTCAGCGGCGTCGTGATTGCCACCGCTGGCGAGCCGGCGGAGTTCGTCACGGTCGCCCCGTTCGCCAGCCAACTCCACCAGCACGTCAGCCGCGTCGCGGCTGCCTTCGTCCGCCAAGCGCCGGAGTTCGTCGAAGTCTCCTCGCTCGCCAGCCAGCTCCACGAGCACCCCGACGGCGTCGCGGTCACCGTGCTCCGCCCGCTTCCGCAACTCGCTGAGATCAGGATCAGACATTCGCCAACCCCCGCCTTGCGCAGCCGCACGATCCACTTGTCGATGTCGCTCACCTGCAGACGAGCCACCGGCATCTGACCGATGCGGTCCTTCAGGATCGAGCGCGTCCGGCTCTCGCGATCGCGCTTCGTGTACGGCGCCCAGCTCGCCTGCTTCAGTTCACGCCACTCGCCCAGCAGTTCCTCCACCGTTCGCCGGCCGGCATTGCGCGCCGGCTTCAGTGCCAGCTCGTTGGCGACTCGCTCGGCGTCCCTCCTGCCGCCGTAGACGGTGCGCGAGATCTGGACGGGCTTGTTGTTGCCGTCGCGGCCCGCGAACACCCGCGCCTCCCACACCCCACGCTTGCGCTGTCGAACCGTGGCCATGCATGGACGGTAGTGCGGAACAGTAGGGATGGAAGTAGCGGTGGAGGCTGATCTCGTAGCGGACGCGAAGAGGCCCGCTCCACGGAAGCGGGCCTCTCGTACTGCGGGACAGGTGGTCGGACTACTCGATGCGCAGGCCCGAGATCGCACGGCTGATGACCAGCTCTTGGATCTGCTCGGTGCCTTCGAAGATGTCCATGATCTTGCTGTCGCGGTGCCAGCGCTCGACGGGGTACTCACGGGTGTAGCCGTAGCCGCCGAGG
>CAYUOL010000025.1:0-34844 GCA_964446345.1 uncultured Iamiaceae bacterium
GGCACCCACCAGGGTGTGGAGCTCGTCGATGAAGAGGATGATGTCGCCGCGGGTCTTGATCTCCTTGAGCACCTTCTTGAGGCGCTCCTCGAAGTCGCCGCGGTAGCGGGAGCCCGCGACCAACGCGCCGAGATCGAGGGTGTAGAGCTGCTTGCCCTTCAGCGTCTCGGGCACGTTGTTGGCGGCGATCGACTGGGCGAGGCCCTCGACGATCGCGGTCTTGCCGACGCCCGGCTCGCCGATCAGCACCGGGTTGTTCTTGGTGCGGCGGCTCAGCACCTGCATGACCCGCTCGGTCTCGCGGGCCCGACCGATCACCGGGTCGAGCTTCTTGTCGCGGGCGAGCTGGGTGAGGTTGCGCCCGAACTGGTCGAGCACCAACGAGCCCTGCGACGAGGCCTCGCCCGTGGTGCTGCCGGGTCCGGTGGCGGCGCCCGCCTTCTCGCCCTGGCCCGCCGGGCCGCTGTAGCCGGAGAGGAGCTGGATCACCTGCTGGCGGACGCGGGAGAGATCCGCGCCCAGCTTCACCAGCACCTGCGCCGCCACGCCCTCACCCTCACGGATGAGGCCGAGCAGGATGTGCTCGGTGCCGATGTAGTTGTGGCCGAGTTGCAGGGCCTCCCGCAGGGACAGCTCGAGGACCTTCTTGGCCCGCGGGGTGAAGGGGATGTGACCCGACGGCGACGAACCGCCCTGCCCGATGATCTCCTCGACCTGGCTGCGCACGGCTTCGAGCGAGATGCCGAGCGACTCGAGGGCCTTGGCGGCGACGCCCTCGCCCTCGTGGATCAGCCCGAGCAGGATGTGCTCGGTGCCGATGTAGTTGTGGTTGAGCAGGCGTGCCTCTTCTTGCGCCAGGACGACGACGCGGCGGGCCCGATCAGTGAAGCGTTCGAACAAGGGATTGCCTCCCGAAGCAGTGGTGGGGGCGGTGCGAATCTGTGGCGTCAGTGTAACCACCGCGTCAAAGTTCCCACGCCGCGCGGAACCCGGCGACGGGGGCGTCCGCATGGGGATCGCGGCGCCGTCCTACGCTCGCGGGAGATCGGTCGCCGCCGAGGGGCACGACCGCACCGGGGAGGGCCCGTGAACAAGAGGATCATCCTGCTCGCCGTCGGCGTCTCGATCTGGGCCGTGGCCTGCAGCTCGTCGTCCACGTCGACGACCGGCACCACCGCCGCCGGCACGGGCGGTTCCACGGCGACGACGGGCCAGGCCCCCGCGACGACCGCCGGATCCACCCCCCGATCCACCCCGGGATCGACGACCGGATCCACGCCTGGATCCACGCCGGGATCCACGGCGAACGGGCAGAGCATCCCGGTCTACGGCAAGAACGACCTGGACATCTCGACCGCCGTCGGCCAGGAGTTCGTCATCGAGCTCGAGTCGAACGCCTCGACCGGCTACCGGTGGACCTACACCCAGGAGGGAAGCGCCCTCGAGCTCGTCGACCAGAAGAGCATCTCCGGTGGCAGCACCCCGGGTGCACCCGGGAGCCAGCGCTTCACGTTCAAGGCCACGGTCTCGGGCGCGTCCTACCTCGACTTCACCTACGCCCGCTCGACGCCCGCCCCTGACGACACGAAGCTGCGCTACGACGTCACCATCTCCTGACCTCGCCGCCCGGGCGCGCGGTCCGAGGCGGGCCCGGCCGGCCGACCCCGGCGGACGGCTCGGGTTGGGAGCCGAGCCGACCGCTCCCCTACTGTCAGGGTCGTGGCCGATGGCAACCCGCTCCTGGAGCTCGAGACCGTCCCTGCCGATCTCGTCCGGGTCGAGGACGCGTTGCGAGCGGCGGTCCGATCGGACGACCCCTACCTCACCGAGGTCGCCAGCCACCTGATCCTCGCCGGCGGGAAGCGGGGGCGACCGGCGTTCGCCGTCGGGGCGGCCGCCACCGCGTCGGCGACGTTGGCCGCCGTCCCGCAGGACGCGATCCAGGGCGGCGTGTCGGTCGAGCTCGTGCACCTCGGCTCGCTGTACCACGACGACGTCATGGACGAGGCCACGACGCGCCGCACGGTCGAGAGCGTCAACGCCAAGTGGGGCAACCTGCAGGCGATCCTCGCCGGCGACTTCCTGTTGGCCAAGGCCTCCGAGATCGCGGCGTCGCTGGGCACCGAGGTCGCCGGCCTGCTCGCCGCCACCATCGGTCGCCTGTGCGAGGGCCAGGTGCTCGAGCTGCAGCACACGTACAACACCACGCGCACCGAAGACGCCTACCTCCGCTCGATCGAGGGCAAGACGGCCTCGCTGTTCGCCACGGCGGCGCGCATCGGGGGCATCACCACAGGCCAGTCGCGCGAGCGCGTCGAGGCGCTCACCGAGTTCGGGCTGGCCTACGGCATGGCGTTCCAGATCGTCGACGACATCCTCGACATCGTCGCCACCGACGAGCAGCTCGGGAAGCCGGCCGGCCACGACCTGATCGAAGGCGTCTACACGCTGCCGGTCATCCGCACCCTGGCCGCCGATGATCGGCTGCGCGCCATGCTCGGAGCGCCGCTGACCCTCGAGGAGATGGACGTCGCCCGCACGCTCGTGCGCGAAGGCGGCGAGATCGCGACCTCGATGCAGACCGCGCTCGACTACGTGCAGCGCGCCGACGCCGCGCTCGAGCCGCTCGGTCCGAGCGACGCGCGCGACGGGCTCGTCGGCGCCGCCGAGCACCTGCTCACCTCCGTCACCGCGATCGCGGGGTGACGCGGGGCGCCCCGGCGCTTCGGCCGACCTGCGGTCCTGGGTAGGGTGCGGCCCATGGCTGACTCCAAACCGTCCGTGACCATCCCCGACACCCCCGCCCCGACCGAGCTCGTCAAGGACGACCTCGAGGTCGGCACCGGCGAGGAGGCGGTCGCCGGCCACAAGGTCAAGGTGCACTACGTGGGCGTGGCGTGGTCGGACGGGCAGGAGTTCGACTCCTCGTGGAACCGCAACAGCCCGTTCGACTTCGACCTGGGCGCCGGCCAGGTGATCCAGGGCTGGGACCAGGGCGTCGCCGGCATGAAGGTCGGCGGTCGCCGCCGCCTCACGATCCCCCCGGCCCTGGGCTACGGCTCGCGCGGCGCCGGCGGGGCCATCAAGCCCAACGAGACCCTCGTGTTCGTGGTGGACCTGCTCGGCGTCAGCTGACCGAGCTCACCGAGCTGATCGGGCTGACCTGACCGGGCCGATCGAGGGCCGACCGGGCGGCCGCCCTTCGGGTCGGGCCGCCGTCAGGCGGCGACGTCGGTGTCGACCTCGACCGGGCGGGCCAGCGCCTCGTCGTAGGTCATCCAGTGCCCGAGCTCGAAGTCGTAGAGCTTGCACTGCTTCGTGTTGTTCATGAAGTCGCGGAAGCGCAGGCGCTCGTCGTGCACGACGTCGGGGTAGGCGTCGCGGATCGCCTCGGCGGCCAGCTCGAGGTTGTACATCGGGATGCGCACGTCCACGTGGTGCGGGATGTGGATCATGATCCAGTGGAAGAAGAAGTTGAGGCCCGGGGCGACCCGCAGGATCGTCGTGCCCTCCATCTGCCCCTTGAACTTGGTCCACTCCCGACCGCTCCACCACCGGATGTTCGGCGAGATGTGGTGCACGTGGACGAACGAGCCGATCACGAAGTTGAAGAGCAGGAACGGGATCACGAACATCTTGATCGGGAGCCACAGGGCGTCGACGACGCTGCCGTACTTCGCGAGGCCGACGGCGAACACCGCCAGGTTGGTGGCGACGATCCAGGCCAGGATGATCCAGCGGTCGCGGCGGATCGCCTTGACCCAACGGGCGGGCGGCTTGCCCACCATCATCTTGTGCCACCAGATCTCGCGCGTGTAGTACGCGCCGGCGCCGAACCACGACCACTCGATGCGATGCCGCAGCCGCCCGAGCGAGCTCATCTCGCGGTACTGCTCGGTCGTGTACGGATGCCACACGAAGTCCATCCCCTGACGCACGGTGAACTTGTGGTGCACCCGGTTGTGGCCCAGCACCCACCCCTCGTAGACGTGCCAGGACGGCAGCATCGCGAGGTGGCCGACGATCGAGTTGAGCCGCTTGCTCTTGAACAGCGCTTCGTGCGCGGCGTCGTGGCCGATGACGAACAGGCCCGAGATGACCAGCGCCATGACGACCCAGAGCGCCAGCACCACGAAGATGTTGTCGACGAGGAACAGGCCGGCGAGCGCCGCGAGGTAGATGGCGCTGTCGCGGGCGAAGTACGCGAGGCCCTTCCACGTGGGGTTGTCGTAGGCGGCCTCGGGGATGATGCGCAGCACCGGCAGCAGCGAGCCGGGCTTGTCGCGAGCCGGGGCCGGCGCTTCGCCGGTGGCGGCGTCGGCCGCGCTTCCGGTCGGGGCAGCGTCGAGAAGTGACACGGGCCTTCCTCTTCCGAGCTAGGGGTTCGTGCGAACGTGCGGGCGCCGGCGACACGGGCGAGGGAACGTCGAGGGGCGCCCCGGTTCCCCACAGCCTACCTACCAGTAGGTAGGGACTCAACCCCGGCTGCCAGGAACTTGTCAGCTGGCGCTGTCGTCGAGCACCGTCCCCCTCCTCGGGACCCCCGAGAACCCCATGCCCATGCGGGATCTCGGGCGGCCGCGGCGGCGACGGCCGCACCCGGTCGTGCCGCGTCCCGGCCCGGCGGGAAGCCCGGGGAGTACCGTGGCCCGCCGTGGCGCCCGCGCGAAGCCCGATCTGGTCGGTGGCTCCGTACCCCTTCCTGACCGGCAAGCCCCGCGAGGAGATCGAGCTCGAGCGGGGCCTCATCACCGCGATCGCGGCGTTCCGGTGGCTCTGCTGGGTGTGGATGGCGCTCGTGCTCGCGATCGACATCTTCAACGACGCGCAGCAGCGCGTGGCCAACCCGGGCCTCGGCATCGCGCTCGTGGGCGCCGCGCTGCTCTGGACCGGCGCGGCGAGCGTCCTCGTGCGCACCGGGCCCTCGATGCTCCTCGACCGGTGGGCGCTCGGCATCGAGCTCGCCATCGCGGCGGCGCTGCTGTTCTCCGACTGGTGGGTCTACGGCCAGGGCAACGAGCACTCGCAGTCGCTCGGCTCCGCGTGGCCGCTCGCCGTGACGCTCACCGTCGGCGTCGCGTACAACGGCCGCGCCGGCTTCGTCACCGGGCTCAGCCTCGGGCTCGTCCACGTGGCGGGGCTGTACGCGTTCAACGGCGGCCTGCCCAAGGGCGACGACAAGGTCGCGGCCATCGGCGGCATCGTCTTCTACTGCATCGCCGGCGCCATCGCGGGGTTCGTCACGGTCAAGCTCCGGGAGAACGAACGCACCATGGCCACGACCCGTGCACGCGAGGAGGTCGCGCGCGAGCTGCACGACGGGGTCCTGCAGACGCTCGCCATCGTGCAGCGGCGCGCCACCGACGACGACCTCGTCGCCCTGGCCCGGGAGCAGGAGCACGACCTGCGCGAGTTCCTCTTCGGCACCAAGCCGGATCCGAAGCGCCTGTTCCGTTCGTCGACCAGCGACCTCATGGCGACGCTGCGGGCGACCGCGGCCGACGTCGAGCGCCTGCACGGGCTGCGGGCGCAGGTGGTCTTCACCGAGGACCTCGAGCCCGTCGCCGAGGCGACAGCCACTGCGGTGGCCGGCGCGGTGCGCGAGGCGTTGACCAACGCGTCCAAGCACGGCGGGGCGCAGAGCGCCACGATCTTCGTCGAGCCGGGCGACGACGGTGGCATCTTCTGCTCGGTCAAGGACGACGGGTCCGGCTTCGATCCCGCGGCGGTCGCCGAGGGGATCGGCACCACCAAGTCGATCCGGGGTCGCATCGGCGAGATCGGCGGCACCGTCGAGATCGACGGCCGCCCCGGGCGCGGCACCGAGGTGCGCGTGTGGGTGCCGACCTGACCGCCCGACGCGCCGCGAAGACGAGCGCGCGGCGCGCCCGGCTCGCGCCGGGGCACCGCCGCGATGGTCACGTTCGCCCCCGAGCGGCTGCCCGATGGAACAATGAGCGGATGAGCAACCTCAGCGCCGTCCGCGTCGTGCTGTGCGACGACCACCCGATCTGGCGCAGCGGGGTGCGGGCCGACCTCGGCGAGAACTTCCACGTGGTGGGCGAGGCCGGCGATGCGGACGAGGCCATCGCGGTGATCACCAAGACGAAGCCCGACCTCGTGGTGTGCGACCTGCACATGCCCAACGGCGGCGGCATCAAGGTGGCCAAGACGTGTGGCGAGACGACGCGCATCATCATGCTGACCGTCTCGGAGCAGGAGCGCGACCTGCTCGACGCGGTCGCCGCCGGCGCGCAGGGCTACCTGGTCAAGTCGACGCCGCCCGAGGAGCTGCGCCAGGGCCTGTGGCGCGCCGCCCAGGGAGAGCCGGTCTTCTCGCCGGCGCTGGCGGCGCTGGTCCTCGGCGAGTTCCGGCGCATGGCCAAGGACTCGGGGCCGGTGCAGCCGCTGTCCGACCGGGAGCGCGAGGTGCTGCAGTACGTCGCGCGCGGCCACACGTATCGCGAGATCGGCGAGACGCTGTTCATCGCCGAGAAGACGGTCGAGAACCACGTGCGCAACATCCTCCAGAAGTTGCACCTCAACAGAAAGCAAGAGCTCATCCGCTACGCGCTCGACCACGGCATCGAGTAGTCGGCCCCCGAAGAGGCCGTCGGCACGAGGGGCCGCGCGGACGTGGCGGTGGGGGCCGGGGTACTGTCGGCGCTGCGTGGGGCTGGCGGGGTCCCGCGGGGGAGCAGTCTCGTCGGCGTTCGTCGTCGTCGTTCGTCGGCCCTTCGGGCTCACACAGGACGGCGCGCGACCGACAGGTACCGGGCGGACGATGCGAGGACCGCGGGGTGACCCGCACAAGAGGGGGCATTTGATGGACACCGTTACACGCCGTCACCGGACGCGGCGTTCTCTGGCTGTGGGTACGGCTGCGCTCGTGGGGCTGGCGCTCGTCGCCGGTGCCTGCGGCGGCACCACGAGCAACAGCGCCGGTGGCTCCGACGGCTCGACGCCCGGCGGGACGAACCCCAACCGGAACAACCCGCTCGAGGCTGAAGAGACGCCCACCCCGGGCGGCAAGCTCGTCGTCGCCGTGCCCGCCGAGACCAACGGGTGGAACCCGGCGAAGAGCCAGTGGGCCGACGCCGGGAGCAACGTGGGCTCCTCGTTCCTCGAGACGCTCACCATCCTCGACAGCGAGGGCAAGGCGCTCCCCTGGCTGGCGGATTCGTGGAAGTCGAACGCCGACTTCACCCAGTGGGACATCACGGTCAAGCCCAACATCAAGTACCACAACGGGCAGCCGCTGGACGGCAAGTCGCTGGCGGAGAACCTGACGTTCATCTACCAGAACGGCCTGACCAAGATCGCGCTCGAGTCGCAGTACGACCACGTCGAGCAGACCGGGCCCCTCTCGGCGAAGGTGTTCCTCAAGCGGCCGTGGTCGCAGTGGCCCGTGTCGTTGCAGAACGTCTGGATGATGGCCCCCGAGATGCTCGCCACACCCGACAACGGCGTCGCGAAGCCGATCGGCACCGGGCCGTTCATCTTCCAGGACTGGCAGACCGACAAGTTCCTCCGCGCGAAGAAGAACCCGAACTACTGGCGCAAGGGCGACAAGGGCGAGCAGCTCCCCCTGCTCGACGAGATCGAGTTCCGCCCGCTGGTGGACGACGATTCGAAGGACCGCGCGCTCAGCGCCAAGGACGTCGACGTCGCGCTGACGACGTCCGCGCAGCTCGCGAAGCGCCTGCAGGACGACGGCTTCTCCGTCATCCGGGACTACACGAGCGAGCGGACGTTCATCATGTTGAACACCGCCGAGGGACCGTCCAACGCGCCAAACCCGTTCACCAACGTCCATGCGCGGCGGGCGCTCGCGTACGCGACGGACCGCACCTACATCGCCGGCCTCGTCGGTGAGGGCGTCGAGACCGCGACGCAGGGCTACCGGCCCGAGAGCCCGTGGGGCATGCCCGAGAACGAGACGGGCTACCCCGCGTTCGACCTGAAGAAGGCCAAGGAAGAGGTGGAGGCCTACAAGAAGGACACGGGCCGCAGCTCGTTGAGCTTCACGCTGACCGGCCTCACGAACCTCGAGGACCAGACGATCATGCAGGCGCTCCAAGGCCAGTGGAAGGAAGCGGGCATCGAGGCGAAGATCGATTCGCAGGAGCAGGTGAAGTACATCAGCACGATCGCCATCGGCAACTACCAGGCCGGTTGGTTCCGCTGGTACGGCTACCTCAACCCCGACTCGAACTACGTGTACAACGCGAAGGAAGATGCCAACCCGATCGGCCAGCTCAGCATCAACTTCACGCACTACACGTCGGACAAGATGCAGACGAACCTCGAGGCCATCCGCAAGACGGACGACCTCGAGAAGCGCAAGGCGGCCAACGTCGCGGTGGTCAAGGAGACCAACGAGCAGGCCATCAACATCTGGCTGTTCGACACCCCCTACGCCTACGTCGCCGCCACGCGGGTCAAGGGCATGAACGGGTTCCGGACGCACCCCTTCGGCAACTTCAGCCCGAAGCCGTGGTGGGCCTCGGTCTGGATCCAGAAGTAGGGCGACGCCGCTGACCCGGGCCCACCGGGCCCGGGCACCGCGGCGGAGACCCTGGGGGGTCTGCTGGGGGTTCTTGGGGGATCCGCCGGATGGGTGTGACGGCGGGCACCCGTCATCGTCGCTCCCATGACGACACACCTGCGCACCACGGGCACCCTGGCCTCCGGGGGCACGAGTCCCTGGGCCCGCCCCCAGCCCGCGGCACCTCGGCCTCCCGCTCCCCCGATGCCGTCGGCTCCCCCCGCGGCACCCCCCGAGGTGCCCCCCGAAGGGCAAGCAGGGCCGCCCCACCCGCCGGCGCCGCCCGCGCCACCGCCCGTCGAGCCGCCGGCGGAGCCGAGCCCGTCACCAGCCGGTCGCGAGGACCGTTCCCGAGCGGGTGCCGTCTGGGTGACGGGCACCGGTGCGTTCCTGCTCGTCGCCGCCGCCAGCGTGTTCGTCGCCGTGCAGTGGGACCACCTGTCGAACGAGATCAAGCTCGGGATCCTCGCGACGGTCACCGGCGCGTTCCTCCTCGCCGGACGTCGGTTGCGTTCGACGCTGCCGGCCACGAGCGGCGTCCTGTTCCACCTGGGGGCCTTCCTGATCCCGGCGAACACGGCGGCGGTCGGCCTGCACCTGCAGCTCGACTGGCCGGTGTTCCTGCTGATCGAGGGCGCCACGGCGACGGCTGCCTGGGTGCTGCTCGACCGGGTCGAACGATCGGTGGTCCTGCGATGGGCGATCGGTGCCAGCGTCGTCGTGACGGCGGCGGGCGTCGGCGCGGTGACCCACACCCCCACCCCGCTGCTGCTGGTCCTGGCCGCGGCCGGTGCGGAGCTGGCCCGGCGCCACGGGGAGGCGACGGGTTGGGCCCTGGTCGGCGGGCTCGCTCCGGCGATCACGCTGGCCACCGCGGCACTGCCCGAGGGCTTCCGGAGCCTCGTCGAGACGCTCGGGCTCACCGGTTCCGGCCCGCAGCTGACGGCAGTCGTGACCGGCACCGTCGCGGCGGCCGTGCTCGGCCGCAACGCCCGGCGTCGCCGGGACCTCGTGCTCGCGGCCTCGGCGGCGATCGTGGTGGCCCTGGGGGTGACGGCATCCTGGGTCGGGCTGCAACCGCCGCCCCAGGCCACGATCATCGGGCTGGCGGCGCTGTTCCTCGTCGTCGAGGTGACCGTGCACCTCGTGCGCCAGGACGACTTCTGGGCCCGGCCCGCGCACCTCTTCGGGGTCGTGGCCGAGGCCGCCGCGGCGACCCTGACCCCCCTGGCGCTCGGCGTCGGAGCGTGGGCGCTCACGACCGGACGGCTCCCCCGCTTCGCGACGACGCCGGCGACCGGACCCATCGTCTGGTCGTCGCTCGTGGCCGGGGCCCTGGCCGCGGCCGGGTGGTTCGTCGCCGACCTGCGGCGGCGCCCGATCACCGGCCCGGGGTCGGGTCTCGGCATGGGCCTGGGCCTGCTGCTCGGCGGGGGCTTCGCAGCCACCGCGGTCTTCGGCCCCCTCGCCGTGCTCGCCGGCGTGGCCTGTGCGACCGCATCGATCCCCGCGGTGGCGATCGTGGCGATCGCGCTCGCCGGGCTCCTGATCCTGAGCGGCCGCCCCTTGGGCCAGGTCACCGCCACCGGCCTCGTGCTCACGGCCGTCGCGATGCAGGGGCTGCACAGCTCCTCCCGCGTCGACCCGCTCGATCCCGCGGTGCTCCTGACGGCCGCGCTCGCGGTGATCGGCGCCGCGCTGCTGTGCTCGATCGCGATCATCCGCACCGACATGGGTGGGGACGAGCACACCACGTGGGCCTGGTGCGCGGCGGTCGCCGCCACGACCGCGCTCGAGATCGGCTGGGCGTCGCTGCGGCGGCCGATGGACGACCTCACCCTGCTCGTCGGGTTGGCCGTGGCCGCGTCGGTCCTCGCCATCGTGCTGGACCAGGGAGCTGCGAAGGGGCGCGCCACCCACCTCGGATGGGTGGCACGGGCCGCGGCGCTGCTCACGTTGGTGCAGGGCGGGGACCTGTCCCCGGCGCAGCTGACGGTGCTGGGCGGCGCGCTGTGCATCCTGGTCGCCGGCGACGCCGCGACACGACGCGCCGTCGCCCCGCTGTACGCCCTGGCGATCACCGTGCCGGTCACCATCGCGGCATGGGCCCAGGCGCTCCCGATGAGCGGCCCCGCGGTGGGGATGACCTTGTGCGTCGCCGCAGCCGCCGCGGTCGGGGTGGAGCTGCTGCTGCCCCGCGAGGTCGGTGGGCGCAACCGCTGGAGCGGCCCGGCGCTCAGCGTCATGACCTCGTGCGCCGCCTCGGGCCTCGTGCTGAGCGCGGCCTCGACGAGTGCGCTCAGCACGGCGGCGATCATCCTGGCGGGCATCGGCGCGGCGTACAGCGTCGTGCACCGCTCGACGGAGGGCGTCATCGTCGCCGCCATCGTCGGGACGCTCGGGATCTGGGGCCACCTGAGCGTGGCGAACGTGACGGTGCTCGACGCCTACCTCGCGCCGGTCGCGATCGGCCTGGTCGCAGCTGGCGCGCGGGCGCGGGCCCAACGCGAGGGCAACCCGGAGGTCCCCGACGGCATGGCACCGATCGTGCCCGTGGTCGGATCGTGGGTGGCGTACGGCCTGGGGATCATCATGCTCGGCGGGAGTGCCCTGCTCGAGCGCGTGCAGGGCGGCTCGGGGGCCCACGCCGTGGTGGCCGGCGCCGTGGGCGTCCTCGCGGTGCTCGCCGGCGGCTACCGGCGCCTCGCGGCGCCATTGCTGCTCGGCACCGCGCTGCTGCTCGGGCTCACGATCACCGAGTCGCTCTCGGTCACCCGGGCCGTGCCCACGTGGGGGTGGCTCGCGCTCGGGGGCACGGTGCTCGTCGCCGCAGGCATCGCCATGGAGCGGGCGGACACGGGTCCGCTCGAGACGGGGCGGCGGCTCGTCGACGTCGTCAGCGAGCGCTACCGCTGACGACCCTCGGGCGGAGGGCCGATCACGACGCGATGGTGCCGGGCGCCGTGTGCCCGGCACCGTCGTCCGCGTCCCGGCGGGCGACGCGCTGCAGGAAGTCGAGGGCGGTGCGGTTGAACGCCCCGGCGTGCTCGATCATGAAGCCGTGCGCCCCGCCGCCGATGACCGCGAGCTCGGCGTTGGGCACGAGGGCCGCGATCTCCTCGCTGTCGCCGAGCGGCGTGAGGATGTCCTGCGTCCCCACGAGCACCAGCGTCGGCACCGCCACGGTGCGCAGCTCGAAGCGGATGTCGTCGTCCATGGCGAGGATCGCCTCGACCTGGCTGACGAACGGGCCGGAGGGGCCGTTGCCGGCCAGCGCACCGAGCGCGCCGAGCGCGAACCACAGGCGCCGGCTCGACCGGGGCCCTGCCACCCATCGGAACGCTTCGTGCGAGCAGGCCGCCATGCCGTCCTCCGCCGCGACGGTGGCCCAGCGGGCGAGCAGCTCGCGCCGCCACGGGTGGTGCTGGCACGCGGTGCAGGCGAGGATCAACGACCGCACGCGGGCCGCGTGCTGGACCGCGAGGATCTGGGCGATCGCGCCGCCCATGGACGCGCCCATCACGTGCGCCTGCTCGTAGCCGGCCGCGTCGAGGACGCGGGTCGCGTCGTCGGCCATGACGGCGAGGTCGTAGGGGCCCGCGGGCTTGTCCGACCGGCCGACGCCGCGGTTGTCGAAGACGATCACCCGGTGCCGCTCGCCGAACGCCCGCCGCTGGCGCACCCAGCCGCGGCTGTCCGCCCCGAGCCCCTGGATCATCAGCACCGCCGCGCCGTCGCGCCGGCCCGAGACGGCGTAGTGCAACCGCGTTCCATCTGCAGCTTCGGTGAACGACATAGGGCGAACACCGTAACGCTCGCCACGCTGCCGCGGCCGGACCCGCGCGCGGCGCACCGCCCCGGCGGAGCAGAATGGGCCGCCGCGACCCTGCCGGCCCCGCCCCGTCGAGCCGGCCCCTTCGAGACGCCCCCGGCGTAGAGACGACGAGCACCGATGAACGCCCCCGGCTGGTACCCCGATCCGACCACCCCCGGGCAGCTGCGCTGGTGGGACGGCGCCACGTGGACCGAGCAGACGGCACCGGCGCCGACCACCGCGGCGACCACCGCGCCGGCTCCTGGTCCGGGCGCGGCGCCGGGCGCGCCCGCCCTGCCGCCGCCTCTCGGCACCACCCCGAACGCCGGGCCGATCCCGAACGCCGGGCCGATCCCGAACGCCGGGCCGGCTCCCGCGGCACCCGCCACGGCGTCGCGTCGCGGCTTCGTCGTCGGGGCGGTCGTGCTGGTCGTCCTTGTGCTCCTCGCCCTCGCCGGAGGAGCGTTCGCGTTTTCGAAGCGCGACACCGGCACGGCGGCGCCTCCGACGTCGGTCGCGCCGTCCAGCACCTCGACCACGAAGGCAGGCGGCACCACGTCGAGCAGCGCGAAGGACACGCCGTCGACGACGGAGCGCTCGTCGACCAAGCCGGCAGGAGCGGATGCTCCGCTGAGCACGCGCACCAAGGCGGCCGGCATCCCGCTGCTCGACGAGGAGGCGTTCGCCACGCACACCCACACGCTCGTGAAGATCTCCATCGACGGCGAGAGCAGCCCGATCCCCGCCAACGTCGGGATCGACAAGCGCAACGGCAAGATCGCCGCCGTGCACACCCACGACAAGCGCGGCGTCGTCCACGTCGAGAGCCCGAGCGAGGACGACGCCTTCACGATCGGTCAGTTCCTCACGCTGTGGGGCAAGGGGGGCGACGATCAGGCGGTGTGCGAGGCGTTCGTCCAGGCTGACTGCGCGGTCGACATCGAGGTGGTCGACCCGACGAGCGAGGACCTCGATACGTTCTCCGACTTCGGGGACATGCCGACGACGGCCGAGGAGCCGCGCAACGGCTTCGACACCAAGCTGGCGCAGGGCGCGGTCATCGAGGTCATCATCACGACCAAGTAGGCAGGCCGGGCGCCGGAGCGCGCGCTCGGCTCGTCGGTCAGGCCGGTCAGGCGGCGCGGGTCAGGCGGCGTCGACCTTCGGGGTGAGGTAGGTGACCTCGGGCCACGCGTACAGCTGCTCGATCACCTCGCGCGTGCTGTGCGCGGGGCGGAAGCCGATCCGCTCCTCGACGCGGTCGCCGGCGGCGAGGCGCCCGCACCGCAGGAGCTCCTGCACGTGCTCCGGGATCGGCGCCCCGGTCAGCTCGGCGACGGCGCGCGCCGGGCGCCACCCTGGGCCCCACACGAGCAGCGGCACGCGACGGCCGCCGAGCACGGCCCGGGCGACCGTCGTGGTGCCTGCGCCCACCACGTTGACCGGGCCGGCGTACGGCTGCTGCAGCGCGGCGACGAGCGCGGCCGCCGCGTCCTCCTGGTGCAGCACGCAGAACGCGGGGTCGTGCGGCGACAGCGGCACCCAGAGCTGGCGCAGGACGCGCCCGAGCGGGCTGGGGAAGTGCGGCCCGACGAGCGGCGCCGTGCGGATCAGCGTGACGGTCGCCCCGGTGGCCTCGCCGGCTTCACGGGCGATCATCTCGGCGTGGCGCAGCGAGTGGCCCCACGCGGTCGTCGGGTCGAGGGGCGCGTCCTCGTCCGGCACGGTCGGGCTGCCCCGGCGCCGGCCGTACACCTCGATGCCGCTGCGGACCACGATGCGATCGACCGTGCCGCAGTCGTTGGCCGCGCCCAGCGCCGCGATCGTGCCGGCGGCGGTGCGCTCGAGGGCGGCCTTCGGATCGCTGCGCGCGTTCGGCTCGTAGAGACCGAGGTGCGCGACGGCCGTCGGACGGAACCGGCGGATGACCTCGGCCGTGCGGATGCGGTTGCGGGGATCGATGCGGTGGAACTCGGTGCGGGTCAGGCGTCGCCGCGGCGGCTCGATGTCGACGCCGACGAGCGCCTCGACGGCGGGATCCGCCTCGAGCAGGTTGGCGACGCGCGTGCCCAGCTCGCCCCCCATCCCCGTGATCAGTACTCGCACACCGTGCTCCCGTGCTGCCGTGGTTCTGTCCGCCGCCGTCCGACGACCGGCCACGAGCATCGCGCGCGGACGCGAGCAACGCTCGCATCCGAGGCGGGGGGGGCGATGCCCGTTCGTCAGGCGTTCTTCTCGTAGACGAGGCGGAGGCCGTGCAGCGTCAGCCAGGGCTCGGTGTGCTCGATGCGCTGGGAGAGCGGGGTGATCAGCTCGGCGAGGCCGCCGGTCGACACGATCGTGCACTCGCCGAGCTCGGCGACGATGCGGTCGCACAGCCCGTCGACCTGCGCCGCGAAGCCGTACGCCGCCCCGGACTGGATCGACTCGACCGTGCTCTTGCCGAGCACGTTGCGCGGCTCCTTGAGCTCGACCGCCCGCAGCAGCGCCGCGCGGCCCACGAGCGCGTCCATGCTGATCTCGATGCCCGGAGCGATGGCGCCGCCGAGGTACTCCCCGTTGGCCGACACCGCGTCGCACGTGGTGGCGGTACCGAAGTCGACCACGATGGTCGGCCCGCCGTAGAGCTCGTAGGCCGCGACCGCGTTGGCGATGCGGTCGGCGCCGACCTCCTTGGGGTTCTCGTAGAGGATCGCGATCCCCGTGCGCACGCCCGGCTCGATCACGACGGGATCGAAGTCGAGGTAGCGCTCGGCGAGGTCGCGCAGGCTGGCGTTGATGCGCGGCACCCCCGACGACACGGCGATGCCGTCGATGTCGTCGAGCGACGTGTTGCGGAACGACAGGAAGCCCTGGAGCATCACCGCGAGCTCGTCCGAGGTGCGGTCGGCCGCGGTGGCGATGCGCCAGTGATCGAGCAGGCCGTCCTCGGCCCGCCGGTTCTCGGCCGGCGGCGCATCCTCGTCCTCGAGCTCGTACAGCCCGACCACGGTCTGGGTGTTGCCGGCGTCGATCACGAGCAGCACGGAACTTCTCCTTCGCAGAGGCGGTGGCCCGGCGACCGGGCACGGTCCGGGCACGCTGACCGGCATCAGAGCTCGGCGTGCGTGGGCGTCACGGTAGTGGCTGGGGCCGCCGCGCGAGGAAACCGAGCGCGCGCCGAGCGGCGATCCGGCGCCGGTGGGCCGCCCCCCGGTGTCGCCGCGCGCGGCGGACCGCGGATCAGCCCGGGAGGATGTCGAGACCGATGTCGACGACCGGCGCCGAGTTCGTGATCGCACCGATCGAGATCAGGTCGACGCCCGTCGCCGCGTAGCCGCCCACCGTCTCGAGGTTGACGCCGCCGCTGACCTCGAGCAGCGGGCGGCGTCCGCCCTGCGCCGCCAGCTCGCCGGCGCGCGCCACGCAGCGCTGCACGTCGCCGTACGACATGTTGTCGAGCAGCAGCGCGTCCGCCCCGGCCGCGAGCGCCTCGTCGGCCTGCTCGACCGTGTCGCACTCGACGTGCACCGTGCGTCCCGGCCATCGGCGCTTCGCCGCCACGACCGCCCCTTCGATGCCCATCAGCGCGATGTGGTTGTCCTTCAGCAGGATCCAGTCGCTCAGGTTGCCGCGGTGGTTGGATCCGCCACCGGCGCGCACCGCGGCCTTCTCGAGCGACCGCAAGCCCGGCGTCGTCTTGCGCGTGTCCCACACACGGGCGCTCCCGCGCGCCGCAGCCCCGTCCACGTAGCGACGGGTCAGGCTCGCGACGCCCGAGAGGTGACCGAGGAAGTTGAGCGCCGTGCGCTCCGCCGTCACGATCGATTGCAGGCGCCCCGTGACGGCGGCGATGACCGAACCCGGCTCGAGGGCATCCCCATCCGTGAGCAGCCACTCGGTCGCCACTGCGTCGTCGATCTGGCGGAAGGTCTCGGCCGCGCACGCGACGCCGGCCAGGACCCCGGTGGCGCGCGAGACGAAGTGCGCCGTCGCCTGCAGGTCGTCGGGCAGAAGCAACGCCGTCAGGTCGCCCAACGGCATGAGGTCCTCGGTGAGGGCCCGCCGCACCGCATCCTCCACGGCGACGCGGGGCGGTTGCAGGTCGGCTCCCATGACCGACAGATTGCCCGACCCCGCGGTCAGGAGCGAACCGGTCGACGCGCGCCCGACGGCGGCGGGTGGCACGATCCGGCGCCGAGCGGCGGGTACCGTGGGTCCTTCGTTGCGATCGGGAGGGTGCAGTGTCGGAGGAGCGCGAGACCATCGACGCGACCGGCGGGCTGGTCCCCGGCGGTGAGCGCGAGGGCCGGCGGACCGAAGCGTCACGCACGAGGTGGCGTCGGCGGGCCGTGCACGTGCTGGCGGTGCTCACGTGCCTCGGCATGTTCGTCAGCGTCGTCGCTGTGTGGAGCCATCGGGTGCTCTTCAACACCGACGCGTGGATCGAGACCATCGGCCCCATCGCGCAGGACCCGGCGATCACCGATGCCGTCGCGCAGACAGTCACCGACGAGATCTTCCAGCTCATCAAGCCCGAGGACCTGATGAAGGAGGCGCTGCCCGAGCGCGCCGACTTCCTGGCGGCGCCGATGACCTCGGCGATGCAGAAGTTCGTCCTGGACCAGACCCAGAACCTGCTGCAGACCGAGCAGTTCCAGACCTTCTGGGTCGAGGCCAACCGCCGCGTGCACGCGAACGTCGTGAAGCTGTTGCGGGGTGAACCGGTGCTGGCGTTCGAGGTCCAGAACGGCGTCGTGACGCTGAACGTCATGCCGCTCATCTCCAAGACCTTGAAGTGGATCGCCGGCAAGGCACCCCGGGTGTTCGGCAACGTCACGATCCCCGACATCACGATGGACACCCCACCCGACCAGGCGCGCGCCGAGCTGTCGAAGGCCTTCGGCATCACCGTGCCGCCGACGTTCGGGGTCTACACCGTGTTCTCGAGCGACCAGCTGGCCGCGGCCCAACAGGCCGTGCAGCTCTTCGACAAGTTGGTGTTCGTCATCGTGGGCGTCACCGCCGTGCTGCTGATCGCGACCATCGCGCTGTCGCTGAACCGTCGGCGCACCCTGATCGGCCTCGGGGTGGGCACGCTGCTCGCGATGGTGACCGCCGACGCCGCCATGGGCGCCGTCGAGAAGCTCGCGCTCGGCCTGATCGGCAAGCCGACCGCCCGCGAGGCCGCGCGCGTCACGATCTCGCAGCTCGTGTACCAGCTCAGCTCGCTGACCCGTTGGTTGCTCTGGGGCTCCGTCGTGCTCATCGTCATCGCCTTCCTCGCGGGCGACTCGCGGCTCGCCCGCGGCATCCGCCTCGGCGTGCTGCGGGCGATCGGGCGCACCCCCGGCGACGGTGAGGAGGAGGCGAGGCACACGGCGCTCCCGCTCATCAGCAAGAACGCCACCCTGCTGCAGGTGGCCGGCGCCCTGGTTGCCGTGCTCGTGATCGCCCTCACCGACGTGACGGCCTGGAGCCTGGTCATCACGTTCGCCGTGCTCGGCGTCTACGAGCTGGCCGTGTACGTCGTGGCGTCCGCCCATCGCCGCGAGGAGCTCGACGCCGCGGCGAACGGCGGCGACCTCGGCTCAGCGGCCGGCGCCGCCTGAGAGCACGACGGGGCCGGTCGGGCGGTCCCCACCCCCGGCCGGCTCGATCGTCACCGCGAACGTCGCGGGCGGCTGCTCGCCCTGCCCGGTGAGCACCACCGACGTCGCGCCGGCGTCGAAGAGGGGCCCGCGCCGAGCGGTGCCGTCCACGTACCAGACCTCGTACACCTCGCCCGGTCCCGCGGCCGGCAGGTCGCGGAACGTCAGCACGCCGCGCGCCGCGCGGGGGGACCAGCGGACCTGTCCCGTCGCCCCGCGCCCGTCCGGCGCGGCGCCGAGGCTGATCACCCGCGCATCGGGGTCCTGCAGCCACGTCGCGGCGACGGCAGCCTCACGCGTGAGCACCGCGCCGGCGTCCTCCACCGGCGACGAGGTGCGCCGCAGGGCGACGCCGCCGACGAGCACGAGGAGGATGGCGGCGGCCGCGGCGATGGCCGCGCTCCTCCGCGCGCCGACCGGCGGGGGGCCGGTCGGTGCTCGGGCTGCGGGCGGGGTGACCTCGGGCCCACCAGGGATCTCGGCGATCTCGGCGATCTCGGCGAAGACCCGCTGACGGATCGCGCGCGGCGGCGCCGTGGCGTCGAGCAGGGCCAGAGCCGCGGCGACCTCCTGGAGCTGCTGCACCTCCCGGCGACACGCCGCGCAGCCCTCCATGTGCGCCTCGAAGGCCCGGGCCTCCTCGCGGTCGAGGGCATCCAGCGCGTAGACCCCGGTCAGGTCGTGCAACGTGGTGACGCTCACGGCCGGCCTCCCAGCTCGGCGCGCAAGCGCAGCAGACCATCGCGGATCCGGGACTTGACGGTCCCCAGCGGCGCGTCGAGGAACGCGGCGACCTCGACGTACGTGAAGCCCTGGAAGTACGCGAGCTCGATCGCTTCGCGTTGGAGGTCGCTCAGGACCGCGAGCGCCGCGCGCACAGCGGCGCGCTCGTGGTTCAGGTGGAGGAAGTCCACCGAGTCGTCTTCGTGCGACGCCACCGAGGACGGGTTCCTGCGCGCATCGGCGAGCGCCCGATCGCGACTCGACTGCTCGCGCCGGACGCGGTCGACCCCGCGGCGGTGGGCCATAAGCAGGACGAACGTGCGGGCGGACGCGCGTGCGGGGTCGAACCGGTCGGCGCGGCGCCAGACCTCGAGGAAGACCTCTTGCACCACCTCCTGGGCGAAGTGCTCGTCGCGGAGGGTCCGCACGGCGAGCCCGTAGACGAGTGGGGCGAGTCGGTCGTAGAGGCCGCGGAAGGCGACCTCGTCGCGGTCGGCGACCGCGAGCAGGAGCCGCTCGTCCACCCCGGCGAACGTGGCTCGCCCGGGGCGCCCGGGTTCGCGGCAGTCGGCGTCGGCGGCGACCGGATCAACTGGCCGCGCCACGGTGCCTCTCGATCGCGCGCGACGACCGGGGGGCGCCAGCAGGGTCATGGCATCGGTTCGGCGTCACGTGGGGCACGGATGGGTCCTACCCCGCGCCCCGCTGCTCCATCCGCCAGCGTCCCCGACCGCCTACTGTCGGCCCGCGCACCCCGACGCCGGATCGGGGGCGAGAGAGGCCACGCAGCGTGTCGTCGGTGTCGTCCACCGTTCCGCTCCCGATCGATCTCATCGCCGTCGCCGTGGGCGCCTTGCAAGGGGCCATCTTCGCGACCGACCGGAGCGACGAGCACGACTTCGACATCGTCGGGGGCGCGGTCCTCGCGCTGGTCATGGGGCTCGGCGGCGGCATCGTGCGCGATGTGCTCCTCAACGTGTCACCCGTCGCGTTCGAGACGAACGTGTACCTGCTCACCGTGCTCGTCGCCGGTGGCGCAGGCCTCGTGTTCGGGCGCCTCGTCGCACGCGTCAGCACCGTCGTGATCGTGCTGGACGCCGCGGTGCTCGGCCTCTTCGCGGTGGTCGGGACGCTGAAGGCGCAGCAGCTCGGGCTGCCGGTGCTCCCGTGCATCTTCATCGGATCGGTCTCGGCCACGGGCGGCGGCGTCGCCCGCGACCTGCTCGTGCGCCGACCCCCCGAGCTCATGCAACGCGGTTCGCTCTACGGCCTGGCCGCGGTGGCGGGGGTGATCACCTTCCTGCTCGTGGACCTCACCGGTGCGCCCTTCCCCGTCAGCGCCGGGGTGGCGACCGCCCTGGCGATGGCGCTGCGGCTGGCGTCGCTGCGCTTCGGCTGGCGCACGCCATCCGCGAAGAGCCTCGTCGTCGACCCGCAGAGGCTCGACCCGCGCAACCTCAACCTGAACCCGCTGGGCATGCCGGCCTGGCGTCTGGGCCCGCGTGCCGGTGCGACGCCCGCGTCCCCCGCCGGGGACGGGGACGGGGACGGGAGCGGCAGCCGATCCGGTGGCACAGCCGGAGCCGGCGCCGGGACCGAGGCAGATGACCCGAGCGGCGCCGAGGACCCGGGCGGCGCCGAGGGCCCGAGCGGGGCCGGGGACCCGAACCGTGCGGAGAACGAGCACGAGGGCGCGGGACCGGACCTCGGCGACGAGCGCCCGCGCGGCGGCTGACGCCGGCGGCGTCGCGCTGCGATCAGCCGGCGTCGAGCACGAGGCGGAGGCGCAGCTGCTCGTCGAGCTCGGGGTGATCGCTGCGGGTGTGCGCACCGCGGCTCTCTTCGCGCGCCGACGCGGCGTGCAGCAGCCCCCGGGCGAGGTCGACCAGGTTGCGCACCTCCCACGCGGCCGGCGAGGCATCCGCCGTCGCGACGCGGTCTTGGACCCGCCCGACCACCTCGGCCGTCGCCGCCAACGAAGCCGCCGAACGCAGGACGCCGGCGCCGGTCGTCATGGCCCGCTGGAGCTCTTCGCGCACCGCCAGCAGCGTCGCCGGATCACCGGCCGCCCCGTCCGGGCTCGCGACGCCGCCGCGCTCGGGCCAGCGCGTCGGCTCCCAGCCCTCCGGCCGGCGACCGCGCAGCGCGGAGCTGCGGCTCGCCTGCGGGTCCGGGACAGCCTCGACACCTCCGAGCACGGCGCGCATCGCGCCCGACGCCTCGGCCTCCGTCTTGCCCAGGTCGATCGCTTCGACCACGCGGAACCCGAAGACCATCCCCTCGAGCAACGAGTTCGACGCCAAGCGGTTGGCGCCGTGCACGCCCGTGCACGACACCTCGCCGGCGGCCCACAGGTGCGGCACGGACGCCGCGCCGTCGAGGTCGGTGACGATGCCGCCGCAGAGGTAGTGCGCGGCCGGTGCGATCGGCAGCCACTCGCTCGTCGGGTCGAGACCGACCTCGGCCAGCGCGCTCGCGATGGTGGGGAAGCGCTCGTCGAAGTGGTCGAGGCCCGTTGCATCGAGGAGGCAGTGGTCGACGCCCATGTCGAGCATGCGCCGCGTCATGGCCCGCGACACCTCGTCGCGCGGCAGGAGCTCGTCCACGAAGCGCTCACCGTTCACGTCGCGCAGCAGCGCGCCATGCCCGCGCAACGCCTCGGACAACAACGGCCGGGGCATGCGCGGGTGGTGCAGCGCGGTCGGGTGGAACTGCACGAACTCGATGTCGGCCACGGCCGCGCCGGCCCGCAGCGCCATGGCCACCCCGTCACCGGTCGCCTCGATCGGGTTGGTCGTGACCGAGAACAGCTGCCCGGCCCCGCCCGTCGCGATGAGCACGTGATCGGCGCGGACGACCCGACGGGTGCCGTCGGCCGCGAGCGCGACGACGCCCCGGCAGGCACCGTCCTCGATCAGCAGGTCGCAGGCGAAGGCGTTCTCGTGCAGCGCGGCGGCCGTGCGGCGCACCGCTTCGACGAGCGCGCGCTCGACCTCGACGCCCGTGGCGGCGCCGCCGGCGTGCACCACGCGGGCCAACGAGTGGCCGCCTTCGCGAGCCAGCTCGAGCTGCCCGCGCTCGTCGCGGTCGAAGATCGCCCCCAGGGCGATCAGCTCGTTGACGCGGCCGGGCCCCTCGTCGACGAGCACCCGCACGGCGTCGACGTCGCACAGCCCGGCCCCCGCGCGCAGCGTGTCGGCGAGGTGCAGGTCGGTCGAGTCGGGGTCGTCACCGAGCACCGCGGCGACGCCCCCCTGCGCCCACCGGGTGGTCGACTGGTGCAGCTCGCCCTTGGTGAGCAGGCCGACGCGCATGCTGTGCGCGTCCGCGGCGCGCACGGCCGCGGACAGCCCGGCGACGCCGCTCCCGAGCACGAGCAGATCGAGCGGAGCGTCGTCGTTCATCGCGGCGCGGCGGCAGGAGGGCGGGGACCGAGCCGGATCGGGCGGCGGGTCAGAGCGTGCCGAGCTCGGCGTCGAGCCCGGCCATCTCGCGCTGCACCTGAGCCTGGATCTCGACGTAGCGGATGGGCCCCGGCGTGGCGCTCGCGAGCGCCTTGGCGGTCTCTTCGTCGACGGCCCGGTTGGCGGTGTCGACGTGCACGATGCTCGGTTGGTAGTCCTCGAGCTCGGCGTCCTCGTAGTCGCCGTAGGTGATGATGATGATGCGGTCGCCGGGGTGCACGAGACGGGCCGCCGCGCCGTTGAGGCACACATCGCCCTTGCCGCCGTTGATCGCGTAGGTCTCGAAGCGAGCGCCGTTGTCGATGTCGACGATGGTCACCTGCTCCCACTCGCGGATGTCGGCCAGCTCCATCAGCCCGGTGTCGAGCGTGATCGAACCCACGTAGTGCAGGTTCGCATCCGTGACGGTGGCCCGATGGATCTTGGACTTCATCATGCGTCGGCGCATGCAGCTTCTCCTTCGTGCTTGACGCCCGTGCGGGTCGCCTTGCGGAGTGACGAGGCCCACGGTAGCGCGGCCGGTGGGCGGGTGGAAACCCGGGCGACGCGGCGCACCGCGAACCCCGGACGCGCGGTCGCACCGCTCGGCGCGCCGGCCGTGCGGATCAGAGATCGGCGATGCGCGGCGCGCCGCCCGGCCGTGGCGGCGGCGGGGGCGGCGGGGGCAGCGGCAGGTCCGGGGGCGGGGGCGGCGGCGCCCCGAAGACGATGAAGAGGCCGTCGACCTCGCCGTTCGTGCGCGTCGGCGTCGCCAGGATCGTCCGCGGCGACATCGACCCGGACTGGTGCAGCACCTCGACGATCTGCACGACCGAACCGAGACCGTCCTGCGACGCCAGGCGGCTCATGCTCGCCGCCAGCGCGCTGACGTCGCGCTCGGACAGGATGTCGGTGACCTTGGACCCCAGCGCCTCGGTCTCGGTCACGCCCATCAGGTCGAGGAACGCCGGGTTCACCGTGTCGAGCGTGAGATCGAGCCCCACGCAGGCCCACGCCTCACCCAGGCGCTGCACGAGCGGCACGTCCGACGCCTGCAGCCGGTTCCGCGAGCTCACCCGCGCGCGCGACCAGCGGGCGGACTGCAGGATCGTGTTGCCGGAGGCCTGCCCCTTCACGAGGTAGTCCTGCGCCCCCGCTTCGATCGCCTGGAGGCCCAGCTCCTGGTCCTTCTGGCCGGTGAACACCACGATGGCCATGTCGGGGGTCACGTCGAGCACGCGCCGCACCGACTCGAGCCCCTGGCAGTCCGGCAACGAGAGGTCGAGCAACGTGCAGTCGAACGGCGCCTCCTCAAGCGCCTTCACGGCGCTGGCCATCGACACGACGAAGCGCAACGAGTACGGGATCGCGGTCGTGTCCTTGAGCATGAGCTCGAGCCACGAGCGGTCGGTCGGGTCGTCCTCGACCGCCAGGAGCCGCAACACCGCTTCGGTACCAGTCACCATCCCAGCTCACTCTCGTCGGCCCGTCGCCATCCTCGGCTTCACCCGTCGGCAGGTGCGCCCGAGCCTTGAGGATGTGCCCGCGCGCCGGCGTCGGCGTGGCGGCGGAGCCGCGGCGCGATGAAGCGTCTGCGGTACGCTGCCCGCCGAGAAGACGCCGGTCACCTGGTGTCGGCGGAGCATCGAGCGACATCGTCGCGGACGCGAGAGGGGGCGATCGAGTGGGCCGTCGGGCGTTGATCGTCGTCGTCATCGGCGCGGTGGTGACGGGTGGCCTCTATGCGCTGGCCACGCGCGTGGACTACAGCCAGTTCGACGCCGCCGCGACCGTGCCCAAGATCGCGCTCGCCTTCGGCCTGATCCTCACGATCATCAGCGCCCTGCTCGTGGTGCAGGGCGCCGCCGCCGAGCAGCGCGCGGTGCGCCAGGCGGCGCAGATGACCTCGACCCTCGAGGAGCGCGAGCACGACCTCCTCCAGTCGAACCGCGAGCTCGAGCGCTTCGCCACGATCGCGGCGCACGACCTCCAGGAGCCGCTGCGCACGATCCTCACCTTCACCGATCTGATCGAGCGCAAGCACGCGGACACGATGCCGGGCGAGGCTCTCGGCTACCTGCTGCGCGTCGCGGCGGCCGCCGCGCGCATGCGCGCCCTCATCGAAGACCTGCTCGTCTACGCGCGGATCGGGCAGGCCGAGCGGCAGTTCGAGATCGTCGATCTCAACCAGATCGTGCAGGCCGCGATGGCCAACGTCGAGTCGCTCATCGAGGAGAGCGAGGGGCAGATCGAGGTCGGTGACCTCCCGACGGTCCGCGGCAACGAACCCGGCCTGACGCAGCTGTTCACGAACCTCTTGGCCAACGCCCTCAAGTACCGCCTGGCGAACCAGCCCAAGGTCGTCATCAGCGCGCAGCGCCGGGAAGACGAGTGGATCATCAGCGTCGCCGACAACGGCAAGGGCATCGATCCGGTGCACCACGAGAAGATCTTCGAGCTCTTCCGTCGGCTCGAGAGCCGGGACGGCGCGGCGGGCACCGGCCTCGGCCTCGCCATCTGCGCCCGAGTCGTCGACGTGCATGGCGGCCGGATCTGGGTGAAGTCGACCGTCGGCCAGGGCGCAACGTTCTACTTCTCGCTGCCGATCCAGGCCGATCACAGCAAGAGCAGCCTCAAGGACCTGCGCACCACCGTCGAGCTGTGGACGTGACACCACCGCCGGCCGCCTCCGGCGAGCCGGCGCCGCTCGAGACCACCACCTACCGGCGCCTCCTGGCCGACGAGGGTGCGGGACCAGTGGTCACGGCCGTCGAGGCCGGCGCCGCGCCGGTGCTGCTCATGGTCGACCGCGCCGGGACCATCCTCGACGCCGCTCCCACCAGCGCGCCGCTGCTGGGCACGACCGAGGCCGTCGGGCAGGCACTGACCACCTTCGTGGCCGAGGACGAGCACGATGCGTTGCACGCGATGATCGCGGGCGCGCTCGACGACGACGCCCGCGCCGCCCGCGCGTACGAGGCGGTCCTGACCGGACGCCGCGCCGACGGGCTGCCGCTGGTCGTGCGCGCATCGGCCCCCGGCGGCATGGACACCTCGACGGCCGCGATCGTGCTCGAGCGCTGGGGCGGCCCGGTCACGCGCGCCGGCGACCCCGGGTTCTCGGCCCCGCCGCGCTCGGGTCCCGATCACCTGCTCTCCCACGACGCCCGCGGGGCCGTGCGCAACGCGCGGAACTTCTCCGGCATCTTCGCCCGCAAGGTCCGCACGGCGGGCCCCGACGGCGGGCCCCCGCTCGATGCCGAGGGCGCGCCCATCACGTTCGACCTCCTCGACACGGCGTTGCGCTCCGTGGGCAACGCCGACGAGATGCTCGAACAGATCGTCTGGTTCATCCGCCTCGAGCACGAGCCGCTCGCCCTCCAGCCGCTCCCGCTCGCCGAGGTCGTCGAGGCTGCGCAGCAGAAGGCGACGACGACCGGCGAGGAGCTCGCCGAAGCCCACGACGATCCCGCGCTCGCCGGTCCCACGACGGTGCACGTCGATCCGAGCGCCGCCGCGGTGGAGCTCCTCGTGCACCTCGATCTGGTTGCCTGGTGCTTCGCCGAGCTGATCACCAACGCCCGGAAGTTCGCGGGACCGTCCACGGTGGTGACCGTGCGCGCCCAGGCGGCCGGCGCCTGGGTCCACGTCGAGGTCGAGAGCACGGGCAAGGCCGTCGAGCCCGACCTCGCCGAGGATGCCTTCCGCCTCGGCCGCATGCTGCAGCCCCGCGGCGACCGGCCCGGCGTGGGCATGGGCCTGCCGCTCGTGCGCCGCATCGTGACGCGCCACGCCGGACGGGTGGCGATCGCTCCCTCGGCCGCCGGCTCCCCAGAGGCCACGACGGTGCGGCTCCGGCTGCCCGGCATGGTGCCCGAGAACCTCGTATAGGCTGCGCCCCGATGTCATCCGGGCCGACCACCATCCTCCTCGTGGAGGACAACCCCGATGACGCCGAGCTCGTGAAGATCGCGATGGACGACGCCGGCATCACGGCGGACCTCGATGTCGTGCAGGATGGGGCGGCGGCGTTGCAGTACGTGCGCGCCGAGGGCCCGTACGCCGGCGTGCAGCACCCGCACCTCGTCCTGCTCGACCTGAACCTGCCCGGCGTCGATGGCCGCGAGGTGCTCACGACCATCAAGAGCGACCCCGGCCTCTGCACGATCCCGGTGATCGTCATGTCGACCTCGGTCGACGACAACGACATCGACTTCACCTACCGCAACCACGCGAACGGCTTCGTGTCCAAGCCACCGGAGTTCGACAGCCTGGTGCGGACGCTGCAGGCCATCCAGGACTTCTGGTTCAGCACGGCCCAGCTCCCGCGCACCGGCCACTGAGCGGCGCCGGCGAGCGACGCGGGCCGGCCGACCCGGCTCAGTCGGGGGCGACCGCGGCGACGTTGTCGAGCAGGCGCGGTCGGCCGAAGCGGGCGGCGGCGAGGAGCCGCACCGGACCGACGAGGCGCGCCGGCCGGGTGACGGTCCCCTCGGTCACCACCTCGACGTAGTCGAGCTCGGCGAGCGGTTCGGCCTCGATGCGGTCGCGCACGAGCGCCACGACGGCGCCGGGATCGGTCTGCCCCGCGGCGACGGCGCGAGCGCCGGCCTGCAGGGCCTGGTGCAGCACCGGGGCGGCGGCGCGCTGCTCGGGGGTCAGGTACACGTTGCGGCTCGAGCGGGCGAGCCCGTCGTCCTCACGCGAGATCGGGCACGGAACGATCGTGACCGGGGCGGAGAGGTCGCGGGCCATGCGGGTGACGACCGCCAGCTGCTGGTAGTCCTTCTCGCCGAAGTAGGCCCGACAGGGCCCGGCGATGTTGAACAGCTTGGCGACCACCGTGGCAACGCCGTCGAAGTGGGTCGGGCGCGCCGCGCCCTCCATGCCGGTGCTCAAGGACGAGACCGACACCGTCGTGAGCACCGGCTCGGGGTACATCTCCTCGACCGGGGGCGCCAGCACCAGACCCACCCCGACCGAGTCGCACAGCGCCACGTCACGGGGCAGGTCGCGCGGGTAGCTCGCGAGGTCCTCGTTGGCGCCGAACTGCAAGGGGTTCACGAAGATGGTCACCGCCGTCACGTCGCACTCCTGCTGCGAGCGCTCCATCAGCGACAGGTGCCCCTCGTGCAGGTACCCCATGGTCGGCACGAACCCGACGCGGCCGCCGTCGCGGCGCACGTCGTCCAGGGCGCTCCGGAGCTCGGCGATCGTCTCCACCACTCGAACCGTCATCGGCACACCCTGGCACACCGGTCGGCCGGTTCGAACAGGCCCGACCACTACTCTGCCTGCGATGGCTGAGGGATCGCCGCGCCGAGCGGTGCGCAAGGTGGAGGCGCGGTCGCCGACGGACCAGGTGGAGGTGGCCCTGAAGCACGGTCGTGGCCACGACGAACCGGTCGTGGAGGTCGAGAACGCGCTCGGCGAGGCGTGGCGGAACCTGACCGGCGCCACCGGGTACCTGCCGGTGCTGCTCCTCATCCTGGCGTCGATGCTGTCGATCCCGCTCCTGGGCGACTCGCCGCAGGGCGCGTTGTTCAACGTGCTGCTCATCAGCGGCGGGCTGATGCTGACGATCTTCCGCTCGACGAACCGGCCGAGGCTGCGGCGCTGGGCATGGGTCTTCGTCGGGGTGAGCGCCGGGCTGGCACTGATCGCGATCTTCACGGGCGATCCGGAGGATCACGTGCGGCTCGGCACGATCCTCGGCGTCCTGTACCTCGTCATGCTGCTCGCCTGCTTCCCCCTCGTGCTCGTGCGCTCGTTCCAGCACCGCAAGGTCACGGTCAACACGGTGTGCGCCACCTTGTCCGCGTACCTGCTCATCGGCCTCATCTTCATGGCGGCGTACCGGCTCATGGGCCTGCTGGCGCCGCCGTTCTTCACCCAGCCCGGCACGGTCACCGCAGGGCAGTACGCGTACTTCAGCTTCATCACCTTGACGACGGTCGGCTACGGCGACCTCACCCCGGGCAGCGATGCTGCCCGCTCGATCGTGATGCTCGAAGCCGTCATCGGACAGGTCTTCCTGGTCACCACGATGGCGCGCGTGGTCTCGCTGCTGGGCGAGGAGCGCCGCGCGCCGCTGGTGCTGCGGGCCCCC
This sequence comes from uncultured Iamiaceae bacterium, assembly GCA_964446345.1. GTDB lineage: Bacteria > Actinomycetota > Acidimicrobiia > Acidimicrobiales > Acidimicrobilacustridaceae > CAYUOL01. The sequence goes on from CAYUOL010000025.1 coordinate 28,268, forward strand.
ACCGACGATCAGGACACCGTCGCGGCCCCGAGCCTCACCGACGAGCTCGTTAGTCGCATCACCGATGCCGTGGTCGCCGAGCGGCGCACCAGCCCGACAGGGTCGCCAGCCGATGCCAGGCCCGACGACCACGTGGTCCGCGACGGCACCTCCGGACCGCCGAAGGCGACGCGTCCCGCGGGCCCGGTGTCGACGCACGCCGCGTCCGCCGCCGCCGCGGCCGCCGCCATCCGGGCGCGCGGGACCCGCCGCCACGCGCCGGCCGACGCCGACCCGCCCGAGGGCCCGCCGCCGCGCTGACCGCCACGCACTGCCCGCGACGCGCTGCCCGCGGGCCGCGAGGGCTCAGACCGACCCGTCGGGGGCCTCGTCGTGCGCCGTCAGGCGATCGTCCTCGCGCTCCTCCAGGCGGTCTTCCTCGAGCTCCTCCTCGATGCCGCGCACCGCCGAGGCGATCGGCACCGCGATGGCGATGAACCCGAGCACCGGCACGAACCACGTCGGCTCCTTGCCCACGTAGACCAGCTGGACGACGAGATCGAGCGCGACCACGAAGAACACGAGGCCGATCGCCACCTTGAGGCGGGCGACGTCGATGTCGAGACCATCCGTCAGGTAGTACAGGCTGCGGAACCCGAGCACGGCGAACGTGCTCGACGTGAACACGATGAAGCCCGGCTTCGAGAACGAGAAGCCGAGCGGCACCGTCGCCGCGAAGAACACGTCGGCGGTGAGCAGCACCGTGAGCAGCAGGCCGGCGAGGGTCAGCACGCGCGCGCCGTCGCGCCGCACGAGGTACCGCCGGCCCTCGTACACCGGCTCGACGCGGCCTTCGTGGAGCAACCACTGCACCAGTGGACCTTCCAGGGGGTCCTGCTCGTGGTGGCGGTTGCGCAGCAGCACGACGGCGGCCATCACGAACAGCAACGCGACGGCGATCTGCACCACCGGGCGCTCGGACTCGCCCAGCAGCGTGCCCAGCGCGATGAACGGGAGGCGCAGCAGCAGCCCGACCCAGAGCGCCACGAAGAGCACCCGCCGCGTGATGCGGCGCGGCGCCTGGAAGCGCCGCAGCACGACGGCGAACACCAGCACCTGGTCGATCGTCAGGCCCTTCTCCACGAAGAAGCCCGCGAGGTACTTCTGCGCGTACACCTCGCCGGCGTGCAGCCCCACCACGATCGCGAACCCGGCGCCGAGCGCGAACCAGAGCAACGACCACCAGAGCGCCGGGCGCAGCGGGATCGGGTTCCTGCGCGGGATGAGGTAGAGCTCGACGGCCAGCAGCGGCGGCACGATCGCGATGAAGCCGATCCACATCCACGGGCTCACCGTGCTCGACTCGGCGGCGAGGATCATGGGTCGGGAGGCTCGTCCACCAGCCGGCGAGCGGCGCGGACCATCGCGTCGTACATAGCGACCTCGTCGGGACCGAGCGCGCCGAGCGCCTCGCGGTGGCGCTCGATCGTGCCCCAGTCCCCGCGCGCCGCGGGCCCGGTCAACGCGGCGGGGGCGCCCAGCTGCGCGACGTTCTCCACGGTCGCCCGCACGAGGTCGAGGTAGCCGTCCATCGGCACGCCGATCGACGCGCTGATGCGCTCGACCTGCCCGAGCAGCGCCACGGTGTGGTTCGAGGCGATGCACGCCGCCGCGTGGTACGCCGCCCGGTCCTCGTCGGCGACGGAGAACGAGCGCCCGTCCAGCGCCGCCACCACCTGCGCGCCCATCGGATCACCTGCGACCGCGAACCACGCGCCCACGAGGCGGCGGGCCCCCAGGGCCGCGTCGGGCAACGACACCAGCGGATGGATCGCGGTGACGCGCCGATGGCCGGCCGCGCGCAGGACATCGAGGCCGAGCGATCCGGCGAGGTGCGCCACCACCGTCGTGCCGTCGGTGCTCGGGCGCACCGACGCGGCGACGTCGGCGATCGACGCGTCCGGGGTCGAGATCACCAGCAGGTCGACGCCCTGCGCCGCGTCGTGCACGGCGTCGCCGCGGCCCCGCCGGTCGCGCACGATCCACCCTCGGTCCTCGAGCGCGAGCGCGAGCGCTCCGCCGGCGCGACCGTTCCCGATGATGCGCAGCACGGGCATCGGCGAAGCTTCGCACACCGGCTCGCCGGCGCTCGTCGCCACCACCCGAGCGCGCCGTCAGAGCTCGCCGATGTTGACCACGTGGCCGTCGGCATGATCGGCCCAGTCCGCCGGCACCAGTTCGGGCGCGAGGTCGAGGAGCGGGACGACGACGAAGCGGCGCTGGAACATGCGCGGGTGGGGGATCTGCAGATCCGGCTCGTCGACCGGACCGGACTCCACCCACAGCACGTCGACGTCGAGGGTGCGCGGCCCCCACCGCTCCTCGCGCACGCGGTGCGCCGCGGACTCGAGGCGGTGGCACACCCCGAGCAGCTCGCGGGGGGTCAGGTCCGTGTCGATCTCGACGACGATGTTGAGGAAGGGCTGCTGCCCGTCGGGGCCGCCCATCGGCTCGGTCTCGTACAAGGGCGACACGGCGACGACGCCGTTGAGGGATGACACCGCTTCACGGAGCAGCGCCCGGCGATCGCCGAGGTTCGAACCGAGGCCCAGGAACGCGCGCATTGTCAGGGATCCGCGGCCGGGGCCCTCAGCGACGCCGGGTGATGCGCACCCCGGACGTGTCGAGCAGCTGGGGCACCGGCGGTCGGAGCTTGCGCACGGCGACCGTCACCGCGTCGACGCGCTCGTCGGCGAGGACCACCTGGGCGATCCGCGCGGCCAGCGCCTCGAGCAGGACGAAGCGCTCGGTCGTGAGCACGCGCTCGACCTCCGCTGCGAGGGCGCCGTAGTCGATCGTCTGGGCGAGGTCGTCCGAGGCGCCGGCGGCGCGGAGGTCCGTCTCGACGTCGAGGTCGACCTCGAGGGGTTGCGGCCGCTCCTGCTCTTCGGGCAGGGCCCCGCAGATGCCCGCGGCGCGCAGGCCGCGCAGCTCGATCACGTCAGCCATCGCAGGACCGTTCAGGCGTCAGCGGTCTCGGGACCGGCGGTGGCGTCCTTGGCTCGCAGCGACCCCGCAGCCGCGACCAGCTCGCGCCCGACCGGGCCCAGCTGGCGGGTCGTGATCTGCTCGATGACCTGGATCGCGTAGGGGCCGGTGTCGATGAGGCCGTCCCAGAGCAGGTAGCCCGCCATCGCCCCGCAGATGCGGTCCCCCAGCTCCTCACCGTGCAGCAGCAGCTTGGCGCCGCTCGTGAGCAGCTCCTTGAGCTCGGGGTAGATCGTGGCGAGGTACGCGGTCGAGTCGTCGGCCGCGAAGGGCCAGTGCCGGTACGGCAGGCTCAGCTCGTCGTAGTTGTGGAGGTTGTGCGGCGCCGGGATGAGCGAGATCACACAGGTGAACTCCTGCTCGCGGATCCAGATGATCTCCTCCTGGCGCCGGACCTTGCGGTGGTTCTGGCCATAGCCACCAGGACGCTCGCACACGGCGAGCTGGTCCTTGATGATCCAGAAGAAGTTGCGGGGCCGGATCCCCTGGGCCCACTTGCCTTTACCTGCCACGTCCCTCATCCTTCCACGCGAGGGGTGCCCCCGCGAGTTCGGTGTTGCGCCGCGCCAGGGGGCGCGCCGGTTGGTTGCTCATCCCGCGACGACCTGCGCGGCCTGGACGGTCGCGAGCACGTCGTGCACCCGCACCATCGCCGCGCCTCGGTGCAGCGCCCACGTCGCCGTCGCCACCGACGCCTCGAGGCGGTCGTCGACCGCCATCGCGGTGAGGTCGGGGGCCGCCACGGCCGCGCCCAGCGGGTCCAGCACCTCGTCGCCGGGCGCCAGCTCGACGCGCCCCCGGCGATCCGAGGCGGCGAGGACCCGGCCGAGGGTCGCCTTGCGGCTGGTGCCGACGACGACCGGCCAGCCGCGCGCGACGATCTGGTCGAGGTGGCGCAGGATGCTCAGGTTGTGCGCGGCGGTCTTGCCGAAGCCGATCCCCGGATCCACCCACACCTCCGCCACGCCGCGATCGTTCGCCCGGGTCGCTCGCGCCTCGAGGAACGCCGTCACCTCGGCCACGACGTCGTCGTAGTGCGGGTCGACCTGCATCGTCTGCGGCGTGCCCTGCCGGTGCATCGCCACCCATCCCACACCCAGCTCGGCCGCGACGTCGTCGAGCGAGGCGGACACGTCGTTGATCAAGGTGGCCCCGGCGGCGACGGCCGCCCGTGCCACGTCGGGCTTCGTCGTGTCCACCGACACCCGAACGTGCGGCGCCAGGGCCTCGATCACCGGCACCACCCGGCGGCACTCCTCGTCCGGTGGCACCGCGGCCGCTCCTGGGCGCGTCGACTCCCCACCCACGTCGACGATGTCGGCCCCCTCAGCGAGCAGCGCGAGGCCGTGCGCCACGGCAGCGTCGACGCCGAGGTACCGCCCGCCGTCCGAGAACGAGTCGGGGGTGACGTTGACGATCCCCATGACCAATCCCCGCGCCGGCGGCGCGGCGATGGTCGGGGGCGGGTCGGAAGGGCGGGGCACGGCCGGTCAGGGTACTGGGGGGTGTCAAATCGACCGCTTCCTCGATCACTCTCGTGGCTTCGTGCGCACGGCGGCGAGCGGCGCCAATGTCGCCGTGGATGAGGAAACGACGCCGTTCAGCAGCGATACTGGCGCCCGACCGGACAGCCGGCAGGCCACGAACGCGAGGGAGCGTCCATGACATCGACCGAGGCTCGGACCCCCGAGACGCCCGGGGCAGACGGGGCGCGCACGGCGGACGGCACGACCGGGGGCTCGGCGGCGCTCGGCGGCACGGTCGACAAGGGCCGCATCGAAGCGGCGGTGCGCGAGATCCTCCTGGCGATCGGCGAGGACCCCGATCGCGACGGGCTGGTCGACACCCCGGCGCGGGTCGCCCGGATGTACGAGGAGATCTTCAAGGGCCTGCGGGAGTCGCCCGACCACCACCTGCAGGTCACGTTCGAGGCGAACTTCGACGAGATGGTGATGGTGCGCGACATCCCCCTCTACAGCACCTGCGAGCACCACCTCGTGCCGTTCCTCGGCAAGGCCCACGTCGCGTACATCCCCGCCAACGATCGCGTCACCGGTCTCTCGAAGCTGGCCCGGCTCGTCGACGCCTACGCCCGCCGCCCGCAGGTGCAGGAGCGGCTGACCGCCCAGATCGCCGACGAGATCGAGCGCACCCTCGAGCCCCGCGGCGTGCTGGTCGTCATCGAGGCCGAGCACCTCTGCATGTCGATGCGCGGCATCAACAAGCCGGGCGCCAGCACGGTCACCTCCGCGGTGCGTGGCCTCTTCCGCCAGAACCCCGCCACCCGGCAAGAGGCGATGCGCTTCATCACCGTCGGCCACCCCTAGCGCGCGACCCCTCGGCGGTGGTGGGGCTCCCCCAGTGCCGCGGAGCGGCGTTCAGCGGTGGGCGGGAGGTTCGGGAGGATCGGTGCCGCGGTCGGCGTCGCTCGTGGTGTAGCCGTCGCGGCGGGTGCCGAAGCTGCCCTCGGGCCGGCCGCCGCTCGCGGCCACGGGGCCCGACGACGTGATGACGAGCCCGGCGCCGCCGCGCTCCTCGTAGACGCTGCGGCCCGTGCTCTCCCACGAGTCGAGCTCGCCGAAGATCCGGGTCAGCTCCTCGTCGCCCAGCGTCTCCTGCGCGACGAGCTCGTCGGCCAGGCGATCGAGCGTGGCGCGGTGCAGCGTGAGGATCTCGCGCGCCTCGGCATGCGCCTCTTCGACCAGGCGTCGGGTCTCGTTGTCGATGATCGACGCCACCTCGTCGGAGTAGCCCTGCTCGTGGTGCTGCTCCTTGCCCACGAACACCTCACCGGCCTTGGCGCCGAGCTGCAGCGGACCGATGGCATCGCTCATCCCGAACGTGGTGACCATGGCCCGCGCGATCTGCGAGGCGCGCTCGATGTCGTTCTGCGCACCGGTCGTGGGATCGCCGAAGATGATCTCTTCGGCCGTGCGTCCGCCCATGAGCATCGCCATCTCGTCGCGCAGCTCGGAGCGCGTCTTGAGGTTGCGGTCCTCGGTCGGCAGGGCGAGGGTCCACCCGAGCGCCCGGCCGCGGGCGATGATCGAGACCTTGTGGATCGGGTCGGTGTTCGGCAGCACGTGGCCGACCAGCGCGTGACCCGCCTCGTGGTAGGCGATGACCCGCTTCTCCTTGTCGGACATCACCCGGCTCTTGCGCTCGGGCCCGGCCATCACGCGGTCGATGGCCTCTTCGACGCGGTGCATGGTGACGATCGCCTCGCCGTGGCGAGCCGCGAGGATCGAGGCCTCGTTGAGCGTGTTCGCGAGGTCGGCGCCCGTGAAGCCCGGCGTGCGGCGGGCGATCACGTCGAGCGCCACGTCGTCGGCCAGCGGCTTGCCCTTCGCGTGCACCTCGAGGATGGCCCGCCGACCCGCGAGGTCGGGGGCATCGACGACGATCTGACGGTCGAAGCGACCGGGCCGCAGCAGCGCCGGATCGAGGATGTCGGGGCGGTTCGTGGCGGCGATGAGGATGACGCCGGTCGAGACGTCGAAGCCGTCCATCTCGACCAGCATCTGGTTGAGCGTCTGCTCGCGCTCGTCGT
>CAYUOL010000026.1:0-34476 GCA_964446345.1 uncultured Iamiaceae bacterium
GCCGTTCCCGTACGAGTCACCGTGGACGAGCGCGGACACCTCCCGTCGCGGCTACGACCTCGACGAAGCGAAGAAGCGCATGGCCGAGCTCGGCTACTCGCCCGAGAACCCCCTCGCCCTCACGTTGCTGGTGGGCTCGTCCGCGAGGCAGGCCACCCTCGGCCAGCTGCTCCAGGCGCAGTGGAAGCAGATCGGCGTCGAGCTGACGGTCAAGCCCGCGGAGGACACGGTCGCCTCGATCGTGGACGGCGACTACCAGGCCGCGACCTGGACCTACGACGTGCCGAACGACCCGGACGAGCTCTACGTCTGGTTCCACACCGACGCGGCGTCGGGGTCGATCTCGTACAACCTGCCGCGCATCTCGGACCCGAACCTCGATCGGGGGTTCGACACCGGACGCAAGGAGGCCGACCTCGACAAGCGCAAGGCGGCGTACCACACGGTCGAGCAGGAGCTCATCGACCGGGCGCCCGCGTTGTGGCTGGCCTACCTGCCGACGGCGCTCGTCGCGGACAAGCGCGTCGTGGGGTGGCAGCCCGACACCATGAGCGGGGTCGGGCGCGGTGGCACGCCGTGGGCCACCGACATCGGCTTCAAGTAGTAGACAGCCCGGATGGCTCTCGACCGCTTCACCGTCACCGACAAGGTGGCCATCGTGACCGGCGCCGGCCGCGGCATCGGTGCCGCCAGCGCCCGCGTGCTCGCCGAGGCTGGCGCCCACGTCGTGCTGGCCGCCCGCACCCCTGAGCAGCTCGAGTCGGTCGCCGACGACGTGCGCGCGTTCGGGCGGCGGGCGCTCGTCGTGCCCCTCGACGTCAACGACCTCGAAGCCGTCGACGACCTGGTCGCTCGCACCGTCGCCGAGCTCGGTGGCGTCGACATCGTTGTCAACAACGCGGGCGGCACCATGCCCCGCCCCTTCCTCGACACGACGCCCGGGTTCCTCGAGCGCTCGATCCACTTCAACGTCACCACGGCGTTCGCGCTGAGCAAGGCTGCGACGCCGTCGTTGCTCGAACGCCAGGGCTGCATCGTCAACATCTCGTCGGCCATCGGGCGCCTGCGCGATCGCGGCTTCGTGGCCTACGGCACGGCCAAGGCGGCGCTCTCGCACATGACCCGGCTGATGGCCGCCGACCTCGCCCCCAAGGTGCGGGTCAACGCCATCGCCGTCGGCTCGACGGCGACCTCGGCGCTCGACATCGTGCTGGAGAACGAGGAGCTGCACGACCAGATGGTGCAGAAGATGCCGATGAAGCGGCTCGGCGAGCCCGAGGACATCGCGCTCGGGGTGCTCTACCTCGCCTCGCCGGCGGCGTCGTGGATCACCGGCAAGGTCCTCGAGATCGACGGTGGCCTCGAGGAGCCCAACCTCGAGATGGGGCTCCCCGACCTGTAGTGCGGGGCGCTACAGGCCCATCAGGTCGGTGACGCCGTGGTCGCGTCCGGCGGTGTACGCACCGTCGACCGCCAGGGCCTGACCGGAGACGAACGAGGCATCCTTCGACAGCAGGAACGCGGCGACGGAGGCGATCTCTGCCGGTTGACCGACGCGCCGCAGCTTGTGCTCGTGGATGACCGCCGCCGCCATGTCCTCCATGCCCTCCATCGTGAAGATGAAGTCGGTCATCGGGGTGTCGATGAAGCCCGGGCAGATCGCGTTGGCGCGGATGCCCTGCCGGCCGTAGTCGATGGCGACGTTCTTGGTCAGCAGCACCACGCCGCCCTTCGACGCGTTGTAGACGCTGCCGCCGGCGGTGCCCTCGAGGCCCTCGATGCTGGCGAGGGTGACGATCGAGCCGCGCTCCCCGTCGATCGGTTCCTGCTCGAGCATGTGGGTGATGGCGTGCTTCACGACGCTGAAGGTGCCGGTGAGGTTCACTCCGAGGACGTGGTCCCAGCTGGCCCGGTCGAGCATGTGGACGGCGCCGCCGCCCGCGACGCCGGCCGCGTTGACCACTCCGTCGATGCGTCCGTGGGTGGACGCGACGTCGGCCATCGTGCGCTCCACGGCGGCGTCGTCGGTGACGTCGAGGATGCGCACGTCGGCGTCGTCCGCGCCCACGAGGTCGGTGCGCACGGCGGTGGCGCCCTCTTCCTCGAGCCGGCGCGCGGTGGCCGCGCCGATCCCGGATGCCGCGCCCGTGATCACGACGACCTTGCCCTGCAGTCCCCTCATGGCGTCCCCCTCGACGTCGGGCGGCGTCGATCCGTTGCCGACGACTGAACAACATGATAGGAGTTGTTCAGTTGTTCTGCGTCGGACCGAGCCCGTGGCCGGCCGGAGGAGGGGGGTGCCGTGGCGGGTTCGCAGGGGACGACGATCGCCACGGGCGCCGCGCGTCGGCTCGCTCCCGTGGGCGCCGATCGTCCCGCCCCGATCGGCGCCAACGGCGATCCGGAGATCACGCGTGAGGTGATCCTCGACGCCGCGGAGCGCGCCGTGCGTCGCTTCGGCCTGCGCCGCACCTCGATGAACGACGTCGCGCAGACCGCTCGGCTCTCGCGCGGCTCGGTGTACCGCTACTTCCCCGATCGCGACGCGCTGATCCAGGCGCTGCTCGAGCGCATGGCGCAGCGCTTCGTGGCCGGCAGCGAGCCGTCGGTGCGGCGGCGACGCACCCTCGCGGCTCAGGTGGCCGAGGCGGCGGTGTTCATCCGCACGCACCTCGACGACGCGGTCCTGACCTTCCGCGACCCCAACGCGCCGGCGGACGCGTCGGCCGCGGAAGACGCCGCCTTCGGGGCGCTCCTCGCGACGCAGATCGAGGGGCTGCTCGTGCAGTTCAACGCGTTCTGGCTGCCGTACCTCGCGGCCGCCGAGGCGCGGGGCGAGATCCGAGCGGGGATCGACCGCCGCCGTGCGGCGGACTGGATCGTGCGCGTCATGGTCTCGTTCGTGCTGATGCCGTCGACCGTCATCGACCTCGACGACCCGAAGGCCGTGCGCGCCTTCGTCCAGGAGTTCATCGTCAACGGGCTCGGGCCCGCGGTCTGAGAGAGAAGGTCCTTCATGGAGTTCGCGCTGTTCTACGAGATCCCCGTCGCCCAGCCCTGGGACGCCGACAGCGAGTATCGGGCCTACCAGAACACGCTCGAACAGGCCGTGCACGGGGAGCGGTGCGGCTGGGATGCGTTCTGGACGGTCGAGCACCACTTCCTCTCCGAGTACTCGCACTGCTCGAACCCCGAGGTGCTCTACGGCGCCATCGCCGCGCGCACCGAGCGCATGCGCCTCGGCTACGGCGTGCGCCTGATGCCGAAGCCGTACAACCACCCGGTGCGCACCGCCGAGTCGGTCGCGGTGCTCGACCTGCTCTCGAACGGACGCGTCGACTTCGGCACGGGCCGTTCGGCCACCCGCCTCGAGCTGGAGGGCTTCGGGCTCGACCCGGCCGAGACCCGCGGCATGTGGCGCGAGGCGATCGGCCACGTCGTTGGCAGCTGGACGCACGACGAGTACGAGTTCGCCGGCGAGCACTGGCAGATGCCCAAGCGCCGCGTGCTGCCCAAGCCCCGGCAGACGCCGCACCCGCCGATCTACGGCGCGACCACCAGCGACGAAGGCCACCAGGAGGTGGGCAGCCTGGGCCTCGGCCTGTGCTCGTTCGCCGTCGGCATGCCGCCGTCGGAGGTGAAGCGCAAGATCGACATCTACCGCGAGGCGGTGGCGCGCTGCGATGCCCCGCTCGGCGCGTTCGTCAACAACCGCGCCGCCACGTTCACGATGGCGCTGTGCGCGCCGACCGAGGCCGAGGCGCACGAGGCGGCGCGCGAGTCGTTCGAGTGGTACCCCAAGGTCGGCGCCCGCCAGATCGCCGCCGTCGCAGAGTGGATGGCCGAGCGCGACCAGGAGCTGGGCAACTACGCGTACGCCGCCGACATGAAGCAGGTGAGCGACGACGGCTCCCTCGACCTGCTCAGCCTCGAGTACCTCGTCGACGCCAACGCCTGCGCGCTGGGCACCCCCGAGCAGTGCCTCGAGATGTGCAAGGCGTACGAGGAAGCCGGCGTCGACCTGCTCCTCTGCCTCGTCAACCCCTACGACATCAGCCACGAGCACGTGATGCAGACGATCGAGCTCATGGGCGAACACGTCATCCCGAAGTTCCGCTGACGTCCGGGCGCCTCGGCACCAGCGACGCCGCGGTGTACTCCGGAGATCTTGTGTTGCTGTGCCACTCGCGTTCGCCGGAGAACGCGCAGTCTTCGCGCTGGGGTGCTGCCGTGGCCTGCGAGAGCATCGACGTGGGAGTGCTGGGAGGATCGCGCATCGGTGCCGCGCCTGCGGGGGCGTCGCAGTGCTCTCGGACGCCCCTCTGCCGCGCGTGCTCGCCGAGGGGCGGCGGCGTCGCTCGGGCGCCGTCAGCGCCGTACACCGAGTGCTTCGAACACGCCGGCGCGCTCGTCGATGAGCTTCGCGATCTCTCGGGCGACGCGCACGGGTGACCTGGTCATCGCGGTCTTCGTGTACTCGACCACCTGCCAGCCCGCGACCGCCAGCAGGCGTCGCCGCTCGCTGTCCTCGATCACGGCCTTGCGGGTGCCGTGCTCGCGCAGGCCGAGCACCTCGATTGCGAGCTTCACCCGGGGGCGGCGAAGTCGAGGCGGAACGCGTGGCCGCCGGCGCGCACCTTGTGCTGGTAGACGATCTCGTCGGCGACCGCGGTGTGCCGGATGATGGCCGCCATCACGGGCTCGAGCACCGAGTCACGCCGAACACCGCTGAGCGGGTGCTGGTCGAGCACACTGCGGACGATCGCCGGGCCGACGCGTCCCCGCCGGCCGAGCTCGCGGATCGCGACGCGCAAGGCCTCTTCCGAGAGCAGGCCGTTGACGAGTGCACGGTCCACGATCTCCCCCAGCTCCGGCCGGCCGACGACCGCGGCGAGATCGACGATGGTCCGCGCCGGTTTGGTCACCGGGATGGCGTGGCGGACGGTGAAGTGGTTCGGGTCGAGATCGGCGGTGCGGTGCACCGTGACGTGGTGAGGCTTCGCGCGGGAACCCTCGGGGATCGAGATCTCGAGGGTCGATCGGTCGGGACGCAGATCCCACAGGTGCGCCGCGGCGCGGTGCGATGCCACGGCGTTCGGTCCCGCGCGCAGCGTCGCGCCCAAGAGCAGCTGGAGGTGGGAGATCGGGGCACCGACGCTGCGGAACACGCCAGGATGCACGGCCGCCAAGCGATCGCTCTTCCGTGCCGTGCGCACCATCGCCGCGGTCAGGCCACAGGCACGGAGCTGCGCGTGCGTGATCAGCCCGTGCTGCGCCGTGAGCAGCGCATCCGCGGCCAGCCAAGGGGAGGGGGTCGGCGAAGGCATGGCACCGAGATGCGGCGCCCCTCTGACACGCTCGCCGCCCGCCGACGACCGTCCGGCGTTCGCGGAGGAGGTTTGCCAGTTCTCCGGAGAGTTCGTGTTGCCCAGCAACACAAGTTCTCCGCAGATCAGCCACTCGGGCGTCTGCCGGGCGAACGCTCAGGGGCCGGTCTTGATCGTCACGCCGGGGATCGGGGTGCTGCCCGGGTGGTCGACCTCGGTGCCCGCCATGGTGATGCGGCAGCGTTGGACCACGGAGGCGTCGATGCGGCGGTACACCTCGGGTGCGAGGTCCTGGCCCGGCACGGCGTCGGCCAGCGTCGCCCAGTCCGCCGCCACGTCGGGCGGGGCCAGGCCGGCGATCTCGTGCAGACGCCGGCGTGATTCGTCCACGGCGGCGACCTGGTAGGTGACATCCGAACCGCCCTCGACCGTGCGCTGGGTGCTGAAGTCGCGCAGGTACGCACGCACCGCGGCGCAGTACGGATCGCCCGACGCCGGCCGGGCAGTCGTCCCGGGGCCCGTGACCGAGGTCGGGGTGCGCGCGGCGCCGGCGGGGCGGATGGAGCGCAGGATGGCACGGGCGATCGACGGGTCGAGACCGACCCCGATCGACAGGCGCTGCGTGGCGGCGCCGACGTGGATGAGCAGCTCGATCGGCGCTGGGGAGCGGACGTCGTCGGTACCGAGCGCGAGCACCTCGGCTTCGAGACCGTGCAATCGCCCCCGCGCCACGACCTCACGGGCGTGCGTGGTCGAGGGTTCCGGTCGGATCCAGGCGCCGTCGCCCGGCTCGAGGTCTTTGGAAGGGCGCGCCGGGCAGCTCGGCGTCACGGGGGCCGAGCCCCAGAAGGCGCTGGGCGACGAACCCCGAGGGAACAGTGCGCCGTTGGTGCACGTGCCCGGGTTGGCGGTCCCGCTGATCTGAACGACCGCGCCGTCGGGCCCGGTCGTCTGCGTGGTCGACGCGACGAGATCGACCGTGTTCCACGAGCGTGGGACTTCGAGCGACACGCCACCCGAGGTGACCGTCTGCCACCCCGTGCTGGAAGCCACAGGTCCGCTGGAGAGCGCCTGGCTGCGTCCGGCGTCGGTGAAGGTGGCAAGCACCCGATCCGCGTCGGGTCCGGTGGCCTGCACCAGGTAACCGTTGGTGAGGTGGTATGCCACCGCGCACACCGGGCAGGACTTGGGAGTGAACGTCGCCGTCCACGTCCCGACGGTCGTCGGAGTGGTACCGGTGAGGGGCGCGGCGTCGCGAACGATGTCCATGGTCGACGCAGGGAGGAAGACCTCGGCGTTGCCGCACGTCGTGCCGGGAGCGCCGTCGGATGCGAAGACCGCACCGGAAGCGGACGATGCGCCCACGGCCAGATTGGCGCACGATCTCGACAGCGGTGTCGACCAGTCGGAAGGCACGGCGAAGCGCATGTCCTGGACCTCGAGCAGCTTCCAGCCGGCGGGCACCGGGGGCGCAGGCTTCTCTGCTCCCAGGGGGGTCAGCCAGGAGAGGTCCTCGGAGGGCGCCGTCGTGCCTGGGCCCGCGGCGAGCTGGTCGTTCGAGCGGGGAGCGCGCACCAGCGCGAGGAGGCCCGCCAGGAGGAGCAGCGCCGCAGCGATCGCAGCAAAGGCGCGTCGTCGATCCGATCGGCCGCGCACCGACGGCAGCTCCACCCCTTCGAGCGCCCGGTCACGCGCCTCGTCGAGCGTCACCGCCGGCGCCGCGTCATCGATGTAGCGGTTGAGCTGGGCGCCGAGGTCGCCAGCGAGGTCGTGGGGATCGTCAGGCATCTTCGGTCACCCCCAGGGCCGCCCGCAGCTTGCGCAGGCCTCGTTCGAAGTAGGACTGGATCGACGACGCCGACACGTCGGCGAGCTCGGCGACCTCGCGGAAGGTCCAGCCGAAGCCCTCGATGAGCACGACGGCGAGACGCTCGCGCTCGGAGAGCGCGTCGAGCGCGGCCGGCAGCCCGGGCTCGACCCACGGTCCGTCCGGAGCGACCGGCGGGAACACGACGGGCTGGCGCCGGGGCCGGGATCGGGACTGGCCGACCCGGTAGAGGTAGGCGATCGGGTTGTCCATCAACTGCACGCGCTCCCAGTGCTGCCAGGCGTAGGTGAGAGCTTCGGCGGCAGCCTCGCGGCCGCGATCAGCGCCGTACGTCGCCACGAGGGCGCGTCGTAGACGGGGTTCGGCTTCCTCGAAGAACAGGGCGAACGCCGCCCCGCTCGCTTCGGTCATCCCCGTCTCCTGGCTCTCGATGGTGAAGACCATCGAGCGTCCAGTCTGTACGGCAGGCTCTCGAGAGGATCGCCCGTTCTCCGGAGACTTCGTGTCGCCCAGCAACACGAGATCTCCGGAGATCAGGCAGTCCTTGGCCGGGAACGCCTCAGGGCACGTAGCCGAGGTCTTGTGCTTGGCGGGTGAGCTCGTCGCGGAAGGCCGGGTCGGCGATGGCGATGAGCGCGCGGGCGCGGTCGGCGATCGTGCGTCCCCGCAGCTCGGCGACGCCGTGCTCGGTGGCGACCTTGTCGACGATGTTCTTGTGCGTCGTCACCACGGCGCCCGGGGTGAGGGTCGGCACGATGCGCGACACCGTCCCGTTGACCGCGGTCGCGTGGGTGACGATGAACGACTGGCCGCCCTTCGAGAGCATGGCGCCGCGCATGAAGTCGGCCTGGCCACCGGTGCCCGACACGTAGTGCGTGCCCAGCGACTCGGAACCGCACTGACCGAGCAGGTCGACCTGGAGGGTGGCGTTGATCGCCACGAAGTCGTCGAGCTGCTCGATCACGTTCGAGTCGTTCGTCTCGGCGATCGGCCAGAACTGCACGTGGTGGTTGTCGTCGAGGAACGCGTAGAGCTCGGGCGACCCGAGCGCGTCGCCGCAGATCGCCTGGAACCGCTGGCGGGTCTTGCGGGCGCCGGTCGCGGCGCCGGATTCGATGAGCATGCGCAGGCCGTCCCCGAAGAGCTCGGTGTGCACGCCGAGGTCACGATGGTCGACCAGCAGCTCGGCGACGGCGTCGGGCACCGAGCCGACGCCGATCTGCAGCGTCGCCCCGTTGGGGATGCGCTCGGCGACGAAGCCGGCGATCGCGCGGTCGGTGTCGGTGATCGTCGGCGGCGGCGTGGCGATCAACGGGTAGTCCGCCTCGCACCACCCGAGCACCTGGCTGATGTGCAGCTGGTGCCGCCCCGAGGTCCGCGGCATCTGCGCGTTGGCCTCGATGAAGATCGGGATCTCGCCCATCAGCGTCGCGGTGTAGTTGGCGCCGGTGCCGAGCGAGAAGAACCCGTGCTTGTCGGGCGGCGAGGCCGAGGCCACGAGGATCTTCGGGTCGGGCAGCCGCCGCAGGTGCCCGGCCACCTGGCTCAGGTCGTTCGGCACGAGGTCGATCGTGTCGCGGGCCCAGTGCTCGCGCAGCGACGGCGACAGGAAGTAGGACACGTGGCGCAGCCGATCGCCGAACGCGCCGGCGTGGTGCGGGCGGTCGCGCAGCGCGAACACCTGGTGCACGCGCACGCGCTCGAGCCCGTCGGCGCCCGCCTCGAGCGCGTCGAGCACCGTGACGGGCTCGCCGTTGGCCGTGGCGACGATGACGTTCGTGCCGGGGTTGACGTAGCTGAGGATGACGTCCGCCGGGACCGGCGCAGGATCAGAGGTGTGCACGGGCGGCGATCGTAGTGAGCCCGGGCGTCAGCGGCGGCGGTCGCGCGCGGCGGGCATCCACTGCGGCCCGACCGCGTCGTCGATGCGCTGCACCAGGCGGGCCCCGACGGGCTCGACGAGGGAGAGGAAGCGCTCGGTGCGCTCCTCGCCCAGCGCCTGCCAGCACTTAGCGGTCAGCTGGTCGGTCCGCACCTCGATCGCTTCGCGCCGCGCCAGGCCGGCGGCGTTGACCGCGCCGTCCTCCGCCAGTCCGCGCGCTTCGAGCGCGGCGAACGCGGCGGCGAGCGCGTCGTCGTCGGCGCCGCGGCTGCGGGGGATCCACCCGCCGTAGTCGCGATGTGCGTCGTCGAGGATGCCGGCCTCGACGGGGCCGATGTCCTCGGCGACGAGGATGGCGAAGTGCGTGTCTCCCCGCCACTCGCGCAGGCAGTTGACCGCCAACCACGCGGAGGTGAGCGGGTCGTCGGGACGCTCCCACTGGCGATGCGCGGCGAAGAGCACCCGGCCCGAGCTCGACAGGCCGTCGGCCACCTCCCAGAGAGGCTCGGCCAGGGCGGCCAGGTCGTCGACGATCTCGGGGACGTGCCGGCGCAAGCCGTCGGCGACCGCCGCGTTGCGGGCGTCGAAGATCGCGGCCGGTGTCGTGTGCTCGAGCGCCGCCTCGACGCACAGCTGCACGAAGAGCGGGTTGATCGTGGCGAACGCCGCCGCCACGGCCTGGTGGCCGGCCGGCAGCAGCGGCGCGCCACGGCTGTTGATGTAGTACCCGAAGCCGTTCGGCACGCCGAGCGCGGCGTAGCGCTCGACGGCGTCGGGCTCGAAGAAGACCCAACCGACGAGGCGATGCGACGCCAGCGCCGCACGGGCGCTGAGCTCGGTCCAGCGGGTCAGGACGGCGCGTTCTTCACGAGGTTCGATGCCGCGCTCTCCACGAGGGGCAGCACCTCGATGGGCGTGCCGGAGGACTGCGTCGTCACCTGCGTCAGCGAGCGACCCACGGTCACCATCGAGATGGTCAGCGTCAGGTCGGCGGACTGGCCCTGCGCCGACAGGGAGATCGCCATCTTGAAGCCGGTCGCCGAGTCGACACCGAGGTCCTTCGTCGAGCCGACGTCGAAGGTGGTGACCTTCAACGAGTCGATGCTGGCGTCGGCGGGCAACGTGGTGCCGATCGCCGCCCGGAAGGCCGCTTCGATGCAGGCCGGGAACCCTGGATCGGCGATCACCGCCGCAGACTCCTTGGCGACCTTGGCGTCGGTGTAGACCTCGACCTGGCTGTCGATCTCGTCCTTGGCGGCGTTCTTGAACGCGGCTTTCGCCTTCGCGGTCTGCTCGGTGTCGGCGGCCTTGATCGCCGACTCGTACGGCGAGCACTCGGGGACCCCGAGGAACGGGTTCTTCGAACTGGAGGTGGACGGGGTCGTCGAGGTGAACCCCGGGGGCACGTTGCTCTCGGTCAGCAGCGACGCTTCGGCGGCCTTCTGGTCGCTGGCCGACTTGGCGCTGGTGGTCGTGCCGCCCCCGCCGGCCGTCGTCGAGGTGCCCTTGGCGGCGGTGGTACCCGGCGCCTTCGTGCCCGTGGTGCCGGGGGCCTTCGTGTCGGGAGCCTTGGTGTCGGGCGCGGACGTGTTGGCCGCGGCCGTCGTGGAGCCGGCACCGGTCGAGGTCGTCGGCGTCTCGGTCTTGCTGCAGCTGACGGACGTCAGCAACGCGCCCGTCGTCAGCAGCGCGACGGCCGCGCTGGATCGGAGTGACCTCTTGTTCATCCCACGTCTCCCTACGTCGAATCGCCTTGCGTCGCCCTCCCAGGCGGTGGCGTCGAGAGCCTAGGAGAAAAATGCAAACGAGCCTGCGAGTGGCTCAAGCTCGCAGACTCGGATGCAGTTCGTGACGGCGCACCCTGGGAGGGATGGAGGAGTGAGGCGCCGCCACGGGGGGTGGGGGTTGGTTGGGGTTGGTGGTTGGTTGGTGGGGGAAGGGTGCTGGGAAGGGTCCGGTATGGAGCGGCTAGGCGCCGACGGGTTGCACGCGGCGGCCGTTGGAGAACGCCAGGCGCAGGGTCGGTCGGCGGGTTCCGTCCCGCTCGGTGGTGCGGTCGGGATCGACGCTGCGGGCGGGGTCGGCGGCCAGGGTGATCTTCGGGGTCGTGGTGTTCGAGGGGTGCTGCAGGCGGGAGCGCAGCGGGATCGGTTCGGGGGCGAAGAGGGCGCCCGTGAGGTCGGTGCTGAAGTCGTCGAGGAACGTGACGTTGCCGGCGACTGCGGCGACGGCCCGGCGGGTCACGATCCACTCGTGGCGGCAGGCGTAGCAGTGGTTCGTGGCGGCGTCGCGATCGCTGTGATCCACGAGCCCCCACTCGCCGCACTCCGGGCACCGGGTCGGAGCGCCGACGACGGGCGGACGATGACCGGGCGTGCGCTCCATGATCTGGATCACCGTCTCGATCTCGTTGTCCACCGCTGCGTCCCCTCTCCCCGTGTGTCCGTCGTGTGCGTCCGTCGTGTGGGTTCGTCGGTGGCCATCCGTGTTGCCTTGCTGCGGTCTGGCCACCTCGTGGGTTCAGGTATCGCTCATCCGGCGTAAAGACGAGGTAAGCGAGCACGCCGGTTTCGGGAAGATCCCGTCGCGCGCGCCAAGATGGCGCCGTGATCGACATCCATTGGTTCCTCCCCACGGGCGGCGACAGCCGCGACGTGCTGCCGGCCGAGGACGGCACCCGCCGCCCGCCGACCCCCGACTACCTGGCGCAGGTCGCCCGGGCGGCCGACTCGCTCGGCTACGTGGGCCTGCTCACCCCGTGCGGCACGATGTGCGAGGACGCCTGGTTGTCGACGGCGGCGCTGATCGGGGAGACGCGTCGGGTGAAGTTCCTCGTGGCGTTCCGTCCGGGGCTGCTCTCGCCGACGCTCGCCGCCCAGATGGCGTCGACCTACCAGCGCATGTCCCGGGGTCGCCTGTTGCTCAACATCGTCACCGGCGCCGACACGCACGAGCTCGGCCGCTTCGGCGACTTCCTCGACAAGGACACGCGCTACGAGCGCACGGGCGAGTTCCTGTCGATCATGCGCGGCGCATGGAGCGACGAACCGACCGACTTCGCCGGCGCGCACTACCGCGTCGAGGCGGCGACCACGCGTGCGGTGCCCGATCCGATCCCGCCGATCTACTTCGGGGGCGCGTCCGAGGCGGCGGAGCGGATCGCGGCCGAGCACGTCGACGTGTACCTCGCCTGGGGCGAGCCGCCCGACATGGTGACCGAGCGCCTCGATCGGATGCGCGCCCGCGCGGCAGAGCACGGTCGCAGCTTGCGCTTCGGGATCCGCTTCCACGTGATCACCCGTGAGCGCTCGGAGGACGCGTGGGCCGTGACCGAGCGGATCCTCGCCGGCATGTCGCCCGAGGCGATCGCCGCCGCCCAGGCGGAGTTCGCCAACACGGCCTCGGTGGGTCAGCAGCGGATGGCGGCGCTCCACGGCGGCAGCAGCGACAACCTCGAGATCGCGCCCAACGTGTGGGCCGGCATCGGCCTGGTGCGCGGTGGCGCGGGCACGGCCCTGGTGGGCTCGCACGAGGAGGTCGCCGACCGCATCCAGCAGTACCACGAGCTCGGCTTCGACGAGTTCATCCTGTCGGGCTACCCGCACCTGGAAGAGGCGTACTGGTTCGGCGAGGGGGTGCTGCCGATCCTGCGCCGGCGGGGCCTGGTGCCCGAGCTCGACGCCGACGCCGCGTCGTCGGCCCAGGCCATGTCGACGTTCCGCTGATCCCGACGCCGCCCGGGACGACGGGGGCCGACCCCGTAGGCTCTGCGCCGATGACGCGGAAGGTGGCCGAGCGCGCGGGGATCGCCCCGTTCTACGTGATGGAGGTCATGAAGGCCGCCGGGGAGCGGGCCTCCGCGGGTGCCGAGGTGCTGCACCTCGAGGTCGGCCAACCGGCCACGGGGGCCCCGGCCGCGGCGCTCGACGCGGCGGCCGCGTCGATGCGGTCGGATCCGCTGCGCTACACGGATGCCCTCGGCACCTCGCCGCTGCGCGAGCGCGTGAGCCGCTGGTACGCCGAGCGCTACGGGCTCGCGGTCGAGCCGGAGCGGATCGCGATCACGAGCGGGGCGTCGGGCGCGTGCGTGCTGGCGTTCCTCGCGTGCTTCGATGCCGGCGACCGGGTGGCCGTCGCCGCCCCCGGCTACGCGTGCTACCGCAACATGCTCCACGCGCTCGACGTCGAGGTGGTCGAGGTGCCTGTCGATGCCGGGTCGCGCTTCCAGATCACCGCCCCGGTGCTGCAGGCTGCCATCGAGCGCCACGGTGCGCTCGACGGCGTCGTCGTGGCGAGCCCGTCGAACCCGACGGGCACGATGCTCTTCGCCGACGAGCTGGCGGCGTTGGCCTCCCTGTGCGACGCCGAGGGCATCCGCCTGATCTCGGACGAGATCTACCACGGCATCACCTACGGCGAGCCGGCGACGTCGGTGCTCGCGTGCGATCCGCAGGCCGTGGTCGTCAGCTCGTTCTCGAAGTACTTCTCGATGACCGGGTGGCGCCTCGGCTGGTTGGTGCTGCCGCACGAGCTGGTGACCCCGGTCGAGCGGCTGGCCCAGAACCTGACCGTCGCACCGCCGACGCTCGCGCAGCACGCCGGCCGGGCGGCCTTCGACTGCGTCGACGAGCTCGACGGCCACGTCGCCCGCTACGCCCGCAACCGCGCCACGCTGCTGCAGGCGCTGGCCACGGCCGGGTTCGACCGCGTGGCGCCGGCTGACGGCGCGTTCTACCTGTGGGTCGACGTCGGCGACTGGACGAACGACAGCCAGGACCTCTGCCGCACGTGGCTCGACGAGCTCGGCGTCGCCGTCACCCCCGGGCTCGACTTCGACCCGGCCCGCGGCCATCGGTTCCTGCGGCTCTCGTTCGCCGGTTCCGAACCGGACATCGCCGAAGCGGCGCGTCGCATCGTGGGCTGGGCGGCGACCGTGGGGTTGGCCTCGTGAACAGCCGCTGGGCCACGACGCTGTCGGTGCTGCTCGCCCTCGTCCTGGTCGTCGCGCTCGGGGGCATCGCCCTCGCTCGCGTCGGCAATCGCTGGGAGGCCCGCCGCACGGCCGTCGCCGGCGACACCGGCACCGCGCAGGTGCCGGCCGGTCCCGGCCCGACCGACGACGTCGCGCTCGTGGGCGACTCGATCACCGAGCAGGCCGACGAGACGTTCCGCACCACGTTGCAGCCGCCGTACCACCTGCGCGTGAGCGGGCGCGGCGGCTACCGCATCGAGGAGATGGAGCCCTACGCCATCGAGCTCGCCACGGGGAAGCCCGAGCAGGTCGTGATCAACCTCGGCACGAACGACGTGCTGCGCGCCTGGCCGCTCGAGAAGTCGGTGGCGGCGCTCAACCGCTTGGTGAACGAGTTCAAGGGCACCCGATGCCTGCACCTCGTGACGGTCAGCGAGAGCATCGTGATCGCCGGCGATCCGGAGACGAAGGACCGGGCGGTCGCGCTGAACGCCGAGATCCGCCGTCTCGCCCAAGGGCGCGGGTTCGACGTCATCGACTGGTCGACCTACGTCGGCGACTACGTCGCCCAGGGCGAGCCCGAGGGACCGATCACCAGCGACACGGTCCACCCGAGCGAGCTCGGTCGCAAGAAGCTGTCCGACCTCTACCGCCAGGGCCTGGAGCGCTGCGCCTGACGCGTCGTCGTGGAGGATCGTGTGGGCACTCGCGTCGAAGACCGACGCATGTGCTCACGAGAGCTCGGAGGTCGGGGGCACTGGCGTGAAGCGGACGGGCATCTTCTCGGGGCCCGAGATGAAGTTGGCGGGCCGGAACGCGAGATCCGGCTCGACGAGCTCGAGGTCGGGGAGCCGTGCGAGCACCCGCTCGACCATGATCTTGATCTCGAGGCGGGCCAGGCTGTTGCCGAGGCAGAAGTGCGACCCGAAGCCGAACGCCACGTGGTCGTTGGGCGAGCGGGTGACGTCGAACGTCTCGGGGTCGGTGAAGACCTTCTCGTCGCGGTTCGCCGATGCGTAGAGCAACAGGAGCTTGTCGCCTTCGCGGATCTGCTGGCCGCCGAGCTCGACGTCGCGCGTCGCCTGGCGCGCCATGTTCTTGATCGGGCTGACCCAGCGCAGCATCTCCTCGACGCAGGTGTCGCTCGTGCCGGCAGGGTCGTCGAGGAGCTTCTGGCGCTGATCGGGGTGCAGGAGGATCTGCGCCATGCCCTCGCTGATGACGTGGCGCGTGGTCTCGTCGCCGCCCACCAGGATCAGCAGGGACTCGTGCAGCAGCTCGTCGTGGTCGAGGCGGTCACCGTCGACCTCGGCGTGCACGAGCACGCTCATCAGGTCGTCGGTCGGCTCGGCGGTGCGCTTGGCGATGACGTCGCTCGCGTACTCGCAGTACTCGCCGTAGGCCGTCGCCGCGCTCAGGAACATCTCCTCGGTGGCGCTGCCGCTCTGGCTCTTGACCATGTCGTCGGACCAGCGCAGCAGGTCGTCGCGATCTTCGGGGGCGACGCCGAGCATGTCGCCGATGAGGATCATGGGCAGCGGCGCCGCGATGTCGTGCACGAAGTCGCACTCGCCCCGCTCTGCCACCTTGTCGATGATCTCGTCGCAGACGCGGCGGATCTTGTCCTCGCTGTCGCGCACGCGCTTGGGGGTGAAGCCGCGGTTGACGAGCTTGCGCCGCGTCCAGTGCGCAGGGTCGTCCATGTCGATCATCATCGGCAGCGGCCCCGAATCGGGGCGGATGCCGCCGGCGTTCGAGAACGTGGCCGGGTCCTTGGACACCGCCTTCAGGTCGGCATACGTGGCGACGCCCCAGACCTGCCCCGCTTCGTCCCAGTAGACGGGAGCGTTCGCCCGCATCCAGGCGTAGAGCGGGGCCGGATCGGCGGCGTAGAACCCGCCCTCGCAGATGGCGATGTCCGGATGCGTCGGATGGTCACCCACAGCCTTCTCCCCAACCCTCTCCCCAACGAGGTTCAGTCCACTGAACACACGGTTCAATATCTGACACTGTGTCACATTCGCTGGGGTCGGGACCACGCGACAGCTGGTGCTGTGGCCGAGCGCGGGCCCGTGGCCCCGTCGCAGCCCCGACGTACGTCTCGTTGGCGAGCCGGGAACGAGGGTGCGTCAGCGGATGCGGGACGCAGGTTGGTAGTTGGGGCCGGCGGTCTCGTCGACGCGGGCGAGGAGCAGCTCGCAGGGTGGTTCGAAGCGCTCGGCGAACTGGATCGAGCGGGCTTCGCCGAGGAGCTCCCACGGCAGCGTCGTCAGCCGGTCGGTGTCGTCCTCGATCTGCTGGCGCAGCGCCACGCCCTCGGGCCGCACCTCGTCGCCGGCCACGAGCCCCTTGCGCGTGAGCGCCGCCCAGCCGGCGTCGATGTCCTCCGGGGTCGTGCCGCGCGACTTGGCCAGCCAGTCCCGCTCGTACCCCAGCCAGGCGTTGTGCAGGATCGAGGCTTCGGGGTGCGTGAGGCCGGCGCCGACGATGAGGGCCCAGTGCGTGTCACCGCGCCACTCGCGCAGGCAGTTCACCGCGTGCCAACCCGACAGCAGCGGATCGGTCGGGCGGGGCATCGCCAGGTGGGCGCCGTAGAACACCCGGCCGATCATCGGGAGCTGCTCGACCACGGCCCACAGCTCCGGGCCGTACTCGATCAGCGGCTCGATGATGGCGGGCGCGAACTGCGCGAGCCCGACGGCCACGGCCTCGTTGCGCGCCGCCCAGAGGTCGGCGAAGCGGGCGCGATCGCCGAGCACCTCGAACACGGCCTGGATGCCGAACGCGCTGATCGACCCGAACGCCGCGATGACGGCCTCGGGACCGGCGGGCGCCAGTGGCGCGCACCGAGCCCCGATGTAGCCGAGCGGCCCGGCGAAGTCGGAGGGCAGGCCGGCGACGACGTAGCGCTCGATGGCACCGGGATCCCAGTAGATCCAGCCGATCGTGGTCTGCACCGAGCGGGCGTTGCGGCGCGTGATCTCGAACCAGTCCGTCATGGTCATCTCCAGCGACGCCATCTCCTGCGACGTCATCTTCCTGTGTGGTCATCCCCGGCGTGGTCATCCCCGGCGTGGTCATCCCTGGTGTGGTCATCTCCGGCGGGGTGGCGAGGACAAGCGAGCCTCACGTGGGCACGTCGTCCAGCGCTCTTCGGCGCGGGCCGTGGTGCCCGTGGTGCCCGTGCAGCGCACCAGCGCCGCGGGCGAAGAGCGACGAGTGCTCGCGCGGTGGTGAGTCGTCGCCGTCCTCGTCGTCCCACTCCAACCAGCGCTCACGGTCGTGCAGGGCGTGGCGCGCCCAGAGCCCGGTGAGACCGAGCACCGCGGCGAGGCCGATGGCGAGGGCGCCCAGGATGCCGAGGGCGTCGTTCAACGCGTCGGTCGCCGGCTGGGCCGTCGGCAGCTTGGCGGTGAGGCGGGCGACGATGCCGGTGTCGGCGAGCGTCGCGGCGGCGATGACGTCGAAGCGCGACTCCATCGACACCACCGCGCTCTCGCCTCGGTTGGGCCACGACCCGATGAGGCGCGTGCGCGAGTAGTCGTCCGTCACGATGTTCGGCAGGAACGTGCCGTCGTCGAACGCCGCGGTCGCGGTGAGCAACGTGGCGAGGTCGTCGGGGTTGGGGGGCACCGAGTCGACACCGGTGATGACCCCGGTCTCGTCGCGGACGGTCGAGGAGAGCCCGGTGGCCTTCACCCCGTACTCGTCGCGCAACCAGTTGGCGAGGGCATCGAGGCGGGCGAGCACGTCGGGCTTGCGGAAGTCGTCCGGCCGGCCGGTGAACTCGACCTCGATCGGGATCATTCCCTGCAGGCGCTCGTCGACGATGCGGTTGCCCACCGCGATCGGGTGGTCGGCGGGCAGCAGGCCGACATCGGTGCCCGAGGTGTTCACCGACAGGACGGCGGCGAGCAGCAGCGCGGCGCCCCCGGCGGCGAGCACGGCGGCCACGGGCACCCGGCTGCGCAACAGCGCCAGGGCGATCACCGCCGGCAGGATGCACGCGAGGTACACGATCGTGGCGTAGTCGGTGCGCAGACCGTCGGTGGCGGCCGCGGCGGTGTACGTGTCGCCGGCGACGTGGCTCGTGATGCCGATGCCGGCGGCGTCGGCTTCGCTGCGCACCACCTCTTCGAACTGCTCGGCGGTGCGGGCGAGCTGCGCGTCGTTCTGCCCGAGCTGCAGCTCGGCGACGATCGCCGTGGTGCGGCCGTCAGCCGAGATGAGATCGCCGCTGCCCAGGCGGGCGGCCGACGCCATCTGCGCGCGCTCGGCGAGCGGGACCTCGAGGGGCAGCACCGAGCGCGGGCCGACCGGCGTGGTCGCACCGATCTGAAACCCGTTCTTGATGAGCACGAGCGAGTTGGTGACGCTGCGGACCCGGGCCACGCCCTGGGTGGTCTCGGCCCGCTCGGTGATGCGCTGGATGGCGGAGATGTACTCGGGCGTCAGCTGGTCGCTGTCGAGCACCGCGATCAGGCGCTCGGCGCTCTGGGGCAGGGCGGGGCGGCCGGACGTGTCGGCGGCTTGGTGGGGGATCGACACGGTCGTGGCCTTGATGCCGCCGGCCAGCCAGGTCGACACCACCACCAGGACGGCGACCCCGAAGACGAGGCGGGCCGGGGCGGATGCGAGCGCGCGCAGGATGAGGTGCTGCGAGGGCTTGTCGCTGTGTCGGCCGCGTGCCACCGCTGGGTGGTCTCCTCCCCTTGAAGCAGGCAACGTTAGTGCCGGCGTCCGCCGGCGGGGGTCGGGGCGCATACGCTGCTCGGCAGCCCGAACCCACTCGCCATCGCCCGCAGGGGGACCGATGACCGCAGGCGCAGACGAAACCGACGACTCGCAGTCGAGCCCCCCATCAGGTTCCAGGCCCCCGTCGAGCCGGCTGCGCGACCGGGCGCAGTCGTCGCCGTGGGTGGCCGGCGAGCCGCACCTCGCCGAGATGGTCGTCGAGCTCACGCAGGAGGTCGGCGAGGCCCAGGCGGCCCTCGGCCAGAGAGCGGTCGAGCTCGCCCAGCCGGGGGCGGTCGATCCGGTGCGCATCGCCCGTCACGCCGCGGCGGCAGGGCTCTCGCGAGCCATCCGCATCACCACGCAGCTGCCGGGCGCGATCTCCTCGGGCCGCCCGCTCACCGACCCGCGCGGGTGGCTCGGCGACTCCGCGATCGAGGCGTTCGTCGACCAGCTCGCCCTCGGTGGCGCGGCGGCGGCCGAGCTCGCCCGGCTCATCGAAGGCGGCGGTGAGCTGTTCCCCGAGCGTCTGCGCGACGAGCTCGCGAAGCGCGACATCCACCCGCTCGACATGGACGCCGCCACGGTCCAGGGCGTGATCGACCGTGCCGTGGGTCGGCCGCTGCCCGGCGGCGCCGTGCGCCTCGTCGACGCCAAGCCCGAGACGGGCACGCCGGTCTCGTCGCTCTACGTCGCGCACACCGCGGACGATCCTCGGGTCTTCGTGCGCGTGCGCCGGCCGCGGATCGCGCGCGACCTCGACACCGACTCGAAGCTCGCGGCGGGTGCCGCCAGCGCTCTCCAGCGGATCGCGCCCGACGTCGGTGGCATGGGCCCCCTCGGCTTCGTGCAGCTGGTGCTGCGCCAGAACCTCGAGTCGACCGATCTGCGCTACGAGGCGCTCAACCTCGTCGAGGCCGGGCTCATCCTCGAAGAGCTCGAGCTCGACGGCATCGTGGTGGCTCGTCCGGTGCCCGGCTACATCGACGAGCGCGTGCTCGTGATCGAGCACCTCGAGAGCACCCCGCTCGACCGCTACACGGGCACGCTGGCCGATCCCGCCGGCGCGCTGCGGGCTCTGGCTGCGCTCACCCTCGAGTCCGCGCTGGTGCACGGCGTGTTCTGGGGCGACCCGGCGCCCGAGCACCTGCTCGTCACCGAGGACGACCGCCTGGCCCTGGTCGGTGTCGGTACGATGGGGCGCTTCACCCCCGAGCTGCGCCTCGCCGGTGTGCGCGTGCTCAAGTCGGTGCTGACGGGCGAGCACGAGGGGATGATCGACGGCATGCGCATCGCGGGGGCGCTGAGCGACGACGTCGATGTCGACGCGCTGCTGGCCGACCTGTCGTCGTCGCCCAAGCTCGATCCCGCCAAGATCCTCTTCGGCGGCGAGTCGGGCCTGCTCGACGCGCTCAACGCGGCAGTGGGGATCATGCTCGACCACAAGCTGCAGCCGCCGGTCGAGGTGATCCTCATGTTGCGCACGGTCTTCGCGGTGGGCGCGCTCGTCAAGCGCCTCGATCCCACCGGATCGATCGGCATGACCGCGGCGCTCATGCCGCTGATGCCGCGCCTGCCCGAGATCATCGCCAACGCCGAAGCGGCGGTGGCGGAACCGTGACGTGGCGCCCGAAGAGCTGACGACGGCCCGGCTCCACGGCGTGCGCCTCGATGCGTCCTTCACCGACGACCTCGTGCGGATGTGGGAGGACGAGCGCGTGACCGCGACGTTGGGAGGCCGGCGCTCGCCCGATCAGGTGGCGGCCATGGTCCGCGCGTACGAGGGGCAGTGGGCCGCCAACGGCTTCGGCGAATGGGCGTGGCACGACCGCACGACCGGTGCGTTCGTCGGTCGGGCCGGGCTGCGCCGCGTCACGATCGACGGGGCCGACGAGGTCGAGCTCGGGTACGCGTTCGTCGCCGAGCGCTGGGGTGAGGGGTTGGCGACCGAGGCGGCGACCGAGATCCTGCGCGTCGCGTTCACCGATGTGGGGCTGCCCGACGTGGTCTCGTTCACCCTCCCCACCAACCGCGGGAGCCGCAACGTGATGGAGAAGTGCGGGTTCACGTACGAGAAGGACGTCATCCACGCCGACCTCCCGCACGTGTTCTACCGGCTGCGCAACCCTGCGGCCGGCGCGTGACGCGCCAGATCTGACGAGGCGTCAGGTCTTGGCTAGCGTACGCGCCATGACCGAACCCGCCGTGCTCGTCGAGCGTGATGGCCATGTCGTCACCGTCACCCTGAACCGTCCGGAGAAGCGCAACGCGTTCAACGCCGAGGTGCTGGTGCGGCTGTGCGATGCGTGGGACCTGATCGACAGCGACCCCGAGGTCCGGGTGGCGATCCTCACCGGGGCGGGCGGGCACTTCTCGGCCGGCGCCGACCTCGATCGCCTCGTCGGGGCGATGCTCTCGGGCAAGCCCACCGAGAACGAGTTCGAGGAGCGCATCAGGAACGACTTCAGCTTGATCTTCAAGGGCTTCCTGAAGGAGCACCGCACGAAGAAGCCGCTCATCGCCGCCGTCGAGGGCTACTGCTACGCGGGCGGCACCGAGATCCTGCAGGCCACCGACATCCGCGTCGCGGCGAAGGGCGCCACCATCGCGATCTCCGAGGTCGTGCGCGGGCTCTTCCCCATGTCGGCGTCGACGATCCGCCTGCCCCGTCAGATCGCGTGGACCGAGGCGATGGAGATCCTCCTGGTCGGTGAGCCGATCTCGGCGAAGAAGGCGAAGAAGCTCGGACTGATCGGCCACGTCGTGAAGGACGGCGAGGCGCTGGCGAAGGCGCGCTCGATCGCCGACAAGATCGCGGCCAACGGCCCCCTCGCCGTGCAGGGCATCAAGGCGGCGGTGCTCGCCGCCGACGGCCTCCCCGAGACCGAGGCGTTCGCCAAGGAGATGGAGATCGGCATGACCGTCATGGCCAGCCGCGACGCCCGGGAGGGACCGAAGGCCTTCCTCGAGAAGCGCACCCCCAACTTCACCGGCGAGTAGCGCGCCTCAGCGCTTCGACCACGGGGTGTCCGGGCGGGGCTGCAGGACGCCGTCGAGGTAGGTGTCGACGTGCTCGTCGAAGAACGCCACCAGGCCCTCGATCTTCGGGCACTCGGGGATCGGGAACCGGTAGGTCCACGCGATGTCGGTGATCGTGCGATCGCCGATCACGGCGGACCAGTAGGACGCGATGCCCTTGTACGGGCACTGGCTCGTCGTGTCGCTCGGGACGAGGAGCTCGAGGTTCACGTCGGCCTTCGGGAGGTAGCAGCGCAGCGGCAGGTTCGTCTCGAACAGCAGCCGGGGGCGCGAGGACTCGGCGAGCACGACGCCGTCGAGCTCGATGCGCACGGTGCGGGAGCTGTTGAGCACGTCGACGCGGTGATACGGGTCCCGGGCGTGCACGAAGACCTCGTCGTCCTCCTCGTACCAGCTGTCGAGGCGATCCCAGTAGAAGGCGTAGCGGCCCTCGATGTCCTCCCGGCCGGGGATCGCGTCCCGGTAGCTCCACACCGCGTTCTTCACGGTGCGATCGCCGACGGTCAGGTGCCAGTACGACGCCGTGCCCTTGGCCGGGCACACGGTCGTCTTCGACGACGGCTCGAGCAGGTCTTCGCGCACGTCACCGGGCGGGAAGTACCACACGGGCAGGTGGCGATCCTCGAACTGCAGCAGCACGTCGGACGAGTCGACGACGGCGGTCGTGCCGAGGTAGCCCCGGACCCGGCGGCGCCAGGGCTCGGTGCGCACGGTCTTCGCGGCGTCGCTGTCGACGTCGCGCACGGGGCGATCTTCCAACGGATCGGGCATGGCGGCCTCCTGCTCCGGCAGCGAGCGCGAGCGCCGGGCTGGCGCGCGGCTGGTCAGGGTATCGAGCCGCCCTCCGGATCCGTCCCCGACGCCGGCGAGCGCGACGCCGTCAGTCAGAGGATCAGGCCGAGGCCCTTCTGGCAGTGCGGGCCGCCCCAGTGCTCGACCACCTTGCCGCCGCGCATGCGCAGGATCGCCGTGCCGTTGATCACCACCGGGTTGCCGCTGGGCTCGACGTCGAAGAACGCCGTGCCGGTGTGGGTGCCGCGCACGGTCCAGTTCGACACGACGAGATCGTCCTTCTCGATCAGGAGATCGACGGAGAACGTGAAGTCGGGGAAGGCGGCGCGCACCTCGCTCCACCACTCGAGCTCGTAGCCGCGGATGTCGGTGCCGACGGCATCGGGGTTCACCCGCTCGGTGACGTGGCTCACGAACTCGGGGGCCCAGTGGGCGAACACCGCGTCGCGGTCTCCGGCGAACATGGCATCGCTGTACTCGGCGAGCGTCTTCAGGTTCTGCGACATCGACCCATCTTGCCCGCGCCCGCCGCCGCGTGGACGGTGTGTGCGTCGGCGCCGGCGGACGCTGCGCCATCGCTCACGTCGGCGTGGCCAACAGGTCCCGGATCCACGCGCGGGTGGCGGCCTGGGCGACGGTCGTGCCCTTGCCGTCCCGGTCACCGGGTCGGGCTCCGGCCGCGAGCAGGGCGACGATGATGGCGCGCTGCTGCTCGATCGCCGCCGCGGCTCCCGTGCCGCCCCGGCCCGTCGTCTGCACCGCGAGGTGCAGCGGCGTCGAGCCGCTCTTGGTGGCGAGGCGGGGATCGGCCCCCTGGGCGAGCAGCGTCTGCACCGCGCCCGTGCAGCGCGTGCGGACCGCCTTGTGCAGCGGGGCGACGCCGCTCTTGTCGAGCGCGTCGGGATCGGCCCCGGCCTCGACCAGGAGCTCGATGACGTCGCCCTGCGCAGTCGGGTCCCAGTGGTCGGTCCCCGGTGCGCCGACCGCGGCGTAGTGGAGCGGTTCGGCGCCGCGGCGGTTGCGAGCCGCGGGACGTGCCCCTCGCTCGATCAGCACCCGCGCGAGGTCGGCCTGGTACGCGCCGGCGGCGACGTGCAGCGCGGTCACGCCGGCGTAGGCGTGGTTGCCGATGGGTTCGAGGAAGTAGGCCCGACTGTTCTCGCGCGACGCGCCGTGGTGGATCGCGTCCGTCACGAGGCCCGGGTCGGCGCGCAGCAGCTGCTCGGTCCGCCGGCGGGCCCCCGCCATCAGTGCCGCGAAGAGCTCGAGCAGCGCCCGGTCCTGCTCGTGCGGAGCGTCCTCGGGGATGGCCATGGGAGCCTCGTCAGCGCGGCGGTGTCGGCCGGCCGGCTTTGACGTCCCAGTAGGCGGCGAGGATCTCGGGACCCAACCACGGGGCGACGAGCGGGCCGCCCGGTCCGTCGACGTGCAGGCCATCCGGCCGCAGCTGCGGGTCGAGCGGTCCACCGGGCCAGGCATCCATGAACGCGGTGTACGGGATCACCCGCATCGCCGGTCGGGTGGCTGCGACCTCGTTGATGATCTCGTTGGTGCGGATCATCCGCCGGGGCTCGTTGACCGGGTAGTTGGCGGCGGCGCCGATCTCGTGGCGGCCGAGCTTGATGGGTGGGTTGTCGATCCAGGCGAGGGGCGCGCCGGATGCGAGCAGGGTGTCCGCGGCGCCGGCGAACTCCTGCCGCATGTACGCGTCGTAGACCGGGTCGCCGGGGTGGCGCCACGTCGCGTCGCCCGGCAGCTGCCGGTCCGTCGCATCCCAGAAGCCGGTGCTGATGACGATGAGGTCGGGCTTGAGCGCGGCCAGCACCGGCGGCCAGTCCTTGGCCCAGTCGCCGCACTGGGGCGGCACGGGTTCGGCCTTGTCGTGGTTCATGCGCGCGCCGCCGCGCCCCAGTCCACACCCGATGCGCGCGTAGTTCGCGGCGCCCCACACCCCGGTCTCGCCGCCCCACGAGTTGAGCGCCGGCGTCAGGAAGACCGTGGTCGAGTCGCCGACGAGGAGCACGCGCAGCGGGCGCGAGGGCTTGACGACCGGCTTCGGGGGCAGCGGCCCGCGCGGGGCGACGACCGTCGGTGCGGTCGTGCTCGGCGCCGCGCTCGTCGGCGCGGGTGAGGCGGTCGTCGCGGGGAGCGCCACAGGAGCGGGCGGTGTGACGTCACCGGTGTCGCCGGCGAACCCCGTCGTGGTGTTCACGAGGGTCCCCGCCTGGGCGCCCGCGAGGTCGACCGTCGGGGTCGGGCCGGTGACCGAGACCGAGAACACGAGCACGACGACGACGAGCACCGCGACGGGGCCGGTGAGCAGGAGGCCGGGGCGGGGGAGATGGAACCGGCTCGGGCCTGCCCCGGCGGGGCGGAGGGGCAGACGCCAGCCGCGCGCGCCCGTGCGGATCGGCTGCTCGACGAGGTGGTACGACGCGAGCGCCAGGCCGAAGGTGATCGCCGCCGCCAGGGCCAGCCGCGGCACGGGCGCGAGGCCGGTGCGTTCGGGGGTGAGGACCCAGAGGACGGGCCAGTGGTACAGGTAGATGCCGTAGGAGATCAGCCCGATCCAGCGCAGCGGCCGGATCGCGAGGGCCCTCGCGACAGGGGAGCCCGGCAGCACCGCAGCGAAGATCACGAAGGCGGTCAGGCCCGCGTAGACGGGGAGGCCCCCGGTGTAGACCCAGCGGGTGGACTGCGAGGTCGTCACCCACAGCGCCACCATGCCGAGCAGGGCGCCGATCCCGAGGATGCCCAGCACCTGGCGACCCTTCCGGTCGAAGAGCTCGTGGAGCGCGTCGAGCCCACGCTCGGCGCGGCCGTGGTGGCGGGCGTGACGCGCCAGCGCCGAGGTCAGGGCCACGGCGAGCAGGGCGCCGGCGAGCAGCTCGGCCGCGCGCGTGTCCGTCCCGAAGTACACGCGGTCGTCGGATCCGTGGAGCACCGCCGGCAAGGTGGCCGACGCGACGAACAGGCCGCCGAGCACGATGGCGAACGTGCGGCGCGATCCGCGGGCGGCGCGCAGCACCCCCAGCGCCACCAGGGGGAACACCAGGTAGAACTGCTCCTCGATGGCGAGGCTCCAGAAGTGGAGCAGCGGCGACGGCGCCGCGAAGACCGATGCGTACGACTGCCCGGCGAGCACGAAGCGCCAGTTCGCGACGTAGCCGAGCGCCGCGAACCCGTCGCCCCGGAAGGAGTGCAGCGAGTCGTTGTCGCCGACGCGCCACAGCACGATCGTCGCCAGCGCGACGGCGAGCAGCGCCGCCGGCAAGAGGCGGCGGAAGCGCCGCCCCCAGAACGCGCGCAACCCGATCGTGCCGGTGGCCCGGTGCTCGTCGAGCAGCAGCAACGTGATCAGGAACCCGCTGAGCGTGAAGAACAGGGACACGCCGAGGAAACCGCCGCCGACGGCGGTGATGCCTCCATGGAACGCGAGCACGCCGAGCACCGCCAGGCCGCGCAGCCCGTCGAGCCCGGGCAGGTGCGCGAGGCGGCCGCGTGTCGGCGCCGTGTGCTCCGCCGCTCGTGCCGTTCCCAACGACTCGTACCCCCGTGGACGCGCCGGCCACGCGCCGGCGCTCGATCCCTACCCGCCGCCGCTCCGGTTGTGCGCTCGGTGCATCAACCGAGGACGAGGCTCGCGATCTGGTCGAGCTTCTCGACGGACCCCGGAGAATAGACGAGCAGGGTCGAGACGGCACTCTCGTCCCAGGCCGCCAGGCGGTCACGGATGCGCTCCGGGGGACCCACCAGCGAGATCGCGTCGGCGAAGTCGTCGGGCACGAGGGCGATGGCCTCGTCGCGGCGGCCCGCGAAGAACGCCTCCTGGATCTGGAGCGCCTCCTTCTCGTAGCCGAACCGCTCCATCAGCTTGGTGTGGTAGTTCTGGCCCTTGGCGCCCATGCCGCCGATGTAGAAGCCCAGCATCATCTTCACCGGTGCGAGTCCCTCCTCGACCGAGTCGGTGATGTTGAGCTGCACGCCGGCGACGATGTCGAAGTCGTCCTTCGCGCCGGCGAGCGAGTCGGCGTAGACGTGCTCGTGGAACGGCGAGTAGTAGAGCGGCAGCCACCCGTCCGCGATCGCCGCGGTCTGCGCGACGTTCTTCGGGCCCTCGGCCCCGAGGTAGATCGGCAGGTCGCGCCGCAAGGGGTGGGTGATCGCCTTCAGCGGCTTGCCGAGGCCGGCGCTGCCCGGACCGGTGTACGGGTGTTGGTAGAACTCGCCCTGGAAGTCGAGCGGCTCCTCACGGCGCAGCACGCGGCGCACGATCTCGACGTACTCGCGGGTGCGGGCGAGCGGCTTGTCGGACGGGCGGCCGTACCAGCCCTCGACGACCTGCGGCCCGGAGACGCCCAGCCCGAGCGTGAAGCGCCCGTTCGAGATGTGGTCGAGCGTGATCGCGGCCATCGCCGTGGCGGTCGGCGTGCGCGCTGCGAGCTGCACGACCGAGGTGCCGAGCTTGATGGTCGAGGTGTGGCCGGCGATCCACCCCAGCGGCGTGAACGCATCCGAGCCCCACGCCTCGGCGGTCCACACCGAGTCGTACCCCAGGCGCTCGGCCGCCTGGGTGACCTCGATGACGTTCGGCGGCGGCAGCTGCCCCCAGTACCCCCACATCAGCCCCAGCTTCATGGCGGCAGGTTACCCGGATGTGACGCCTCGTCAGAAACGGCAGGGCGGCGCCCGATCGTCGCCGCGAGCACGGCGGCGACGGCCAGGACCAGCGCGGCGGCAGCCCACGCGAGCCACGGTTGCCAGCGGGCGAGCCCCGCCCCGAGGACGGCGCCGCCCAGGAGCATGCCGATGAGCGCCACCCGCCGACCGGTGCGCGTCGGGGTGCCAGCCGCGAGCGGCGAGTCCGCGACGAGGTTGAACATGGCGACGGTGGCGGCGGCGAAGACGAGATCGGGGACGTTGGCGTGGCGCATCGCCGCGAGCTGCACGCCCATCGCGAGGGCCAGGATCGCGATCGTCAGGTACGTGCCGACCAGCGTGTAGGACTTGGGATCGATGTCGATCCCCATCGTCCCCGCCACGACCGCGGCCACGAGGACGAGCACGGCCTCGAGCCCGAGCGGCACGACCAGCTCGGAGCGCCCCACCGGATCGCGCCGGAGCACCCGAGCCCCTGCGAACGCGCCGATCATGAACGACAGCACGGCGCACGCGTTGGGCAGCGGCGAGCCGGGGACGCCGGTGAGGTGGGCGCCGAACAAGATCAGTGATCCCGTGATGTAGGCCGTGAAGACCCCGAGGTGCAAGAGGCACGCGGCGTCGATCACCCCGGTCGCGAACACGACGACGAGCATCACGACAACGCGGTGACGCTCGGTGTCGTCCGACTTGTCGGTGGTCGTCACGGCCATCAGCATGGCGCATGGCCGAGGACGACTTCTGCTACCTGACCACCGTGGGCCGTCGCAGCGGTCGGCCGCACGAGATCGAGATCTGGTACGCCCTCGACGAAGGATCGGGGCCGATCGGTCCGGGCGCCACGATCTTCCTTTTGGCCGGCGGCGGCCGAGGATCCGATTGGGTGCGCAACGCCGAGGAGGATGCGGCGGTGTCGGTGCGGTTCGGCACCGATGCCACGGTGCACGCGGGGACGGCGCGGCTGCTCGACGGCGCCGACGCCGACCAGGGCGAAGTCGAACGGGCGCGTCGCCTCGTCTTCACCAAGTACCAGGGACGCTCGGGCGGCGACCTGGCGGACTGGCGCGTGCGGGCCCTGCCCGTGGCGATCGATCTGACCGTAAGGTGAGCCGATGACCGCCGTCTTCGTCCATGGGGTGCCCGAGACGCCGAGCGTCTGGGCCCCGCTCATCGATGCGCTCGATCGCGACGACGTCGCGACGCTGCAGCTCCCCGGCTTCGGCTGCCCCATCCCCGACGGGTTCGAGCCGACCATGCACCGCTACGCCGAGTGGCTCGCCTCCGAGCTCGCCGCGTTCGACGAGGTCGACCTCGTCGTGCACGACTGGGGCGCCATCCTCGCCCTCCGGGTGCTCGCCGACCGCCCGGCCAACGTGCGGTCGTGGGCGACCGACATGGGGGACCTCGGCGAGGACTTCCGCTGGCACGACACCGCCCGCACCTGGCAGACGCCGGGCGACGGCGAGGCGTTGATCGACGTGATGGTCGGCGCGAGCCCGGCGGACAAGGCCGCCATCCTCGAGGGCGTGGGCGTGCCGGCCGAGCATGCGCCCGAGATGGCGTCGCACCTCGACGCCACGATGGGCCAGGCGATCCTCGTCCTCTACCGCTCGGCGGTGGACGTCGGCACCGAGTGGGGTCCCGGCATCAGTGCCATCACGGGTCGCGGCCTCGTCTTCGAGTCGGGCAAAGACCCCTTCCGCAGCCCGGACCGAGCTCGGCGCCTGGCCGATCGCACCGGTGCCGAGCTGTGCTCGTTGCCCGAAGCG
Organism: uncultured Iamiaceae bacterium; assembly: GCA_964446345.1. Classification (GTDB taxonomy): domain Bacteria; phylum Actinomycetota; class Acidimicrobiia; order Acidimicrobiales; family Acidimicrobilacustridaceae; genus CAYUOL01. Next base: position 29,003 of record CAYUOL010000026.1, read on the forward strand.
GGCCACTTCTGGATGCTCGACCAGACCGCCGAAGCCGCCGCGGCGCTCACCGACTTCTGGTCGCGCGCTCAGGCATAGGGGTCCAGCGCGCGCAGGGTCGCGGCGGCGTACGACCCGCCGAAGAGCAGCGTGTGCACCAGCAGCGGGTAGAGCTGGTGGAGCGCCACGCGATCGGCGTGGCCTTCGAGGCGCGGGTGCACCTCGTCGTAGGCCGCGAAGACCCGGGACGAGAAGCCGCCGAACAGCTGCATCATCGCGAGGTCCATCTCGCGATGACCGCCGTAGACCGCGGGATCGATGAGCACGGGCGCGCCGTGCTCATCGGTCATGGCGTTGCCACCCCACAAGTCGCCGTGCAGGCGCGCGGGAGGCTCGGCCGCGGGGTACAGGTCGTCGAGCCGCTCGTACAGCGCACCGAAGCGGGGGCGGGCGTCACCCGGCAGCAGCCCGCGCTCGGTGGCGCGGACCACGAGCGGATCGAGGCGCTCGTGCGCGTAGAAGCCACCCCACGTGGCGTGGTTCGCGTTGGGCTGCGCGATCGCGCCGACCCAGTTGCCGGTGCCGCGCTCGAGCCCGAAGGTCGGTGCCCCCGATCGGTGGAGCTGTGCCAACGCCCGACCCAGCTCCTCGTCGTGCGTCGCGTTCGCGTGCGCCCGCTCGATCCACTCGAGGACGAGGAGGCGCGGGCCGTCGTCGCCTTCCGTCGGTTCGAGCGGGTCGTGCACCCCGATGACCGAGGGGATGCGTACGGCGTCGGGCTCGGACAACCACGCGAGACCGGCCGCCTCTGCCGCGAACATCCCGGGCGGCGCCTCGGGGTGCGTCTTGACGAACACGCGGCGGCCGTCGGCCAGTTCGGCGCGGTGGGCCTCGTTGATGTCGCCGCCGGTGACGGGCGTCAGCGAGCGCACCTCGGCCCCGCAGATCCGACCGACGGCGGCGGCCAGCGTGCTCACCGCAGGTCGTGCTCGACGCGGAGGTGCTCGAGCAGGCCGCGGCAGGCGGCGTCGACCATGTCGAACACGTCGGCGAAGCCGTCCGCGCCGCCGTAGTACGGATCGGGCACCTCGAGGTCGGCGCGCGTGGTCGCCGCCGCGACGCTGACGGGGTCGAACGAGCGCAGCAGGTGGGCCTTGTCGCGCAGGGCGGCCTCGGGGGCCATGTCCCGCAGCTCCGCGAGGTTGCGGTGGTCCACGGCGAGCACGTAGTCGAACAGGTAGAAGTCGCCCGGGTGGAACTGGCGAGCCCGGCTCACCATCGCGATCCCGCGTCGCTCGGCCTCCATCGTCGCCCGGTGGTCGGGGCGCTCGCCGACGTGCCAGGCCCCGGTGCCGGCGCTGTCGACCTCGATGCGGTGGGCGAGGCCGGCGTCGGCGACGAGCTTCACCATCACCCCCTCGGCCGTCGGCGACCGGCAGATGTTGCCGAGGCACACGAAGCACACGCGCACCGGCTCGACCGCACCACCCAGGTCGAGTTCCAGGTCGTCGGCCCGGTCTTCGTCCCGGTCGTCGTTCTGGTCGTCGTTCTGGTCGCGGCGTGGCGTCGCGGACGACGCCCTGTCGCGACCAGAGGATCGTCCTTGCGTCATGGCGGGGAGTCTCGCGCCGCACGTGACAGGTTCGTGAATGCCACCACTTCCGCGATGGCCACCACTACGGTGACGGGCGCACCAACCCCAGTCGCCCCCGTCCGCACACCACCCAACCGGCGGACGGGGGCTCTGTGCGTCTGGGGCCGGTCTCGCTCGGCCGGCGCGGGCGCGGGATCAGTTGCGGCGCAGCAGCCGGTCCTTGAAGGTGCGGGTTGCGACCCCGTCGAGGTGGCCGGCCTCCACGGCGCGGAAGCGGTCGCGGCGCAGCAGCTCGGCTTCGTGGTCGGCGTCGTCGAGGGGAGCCAGATCGGCCGCGTCGACCTCGAGCACCCAGCTGAGGAGGAGGTCGGCGAGCTTCGGGTTGCGGGCCAGCGCCGGGCCGTGCAGGTAGGTGCCGAGCACCTTGCCCGAGTGCGCCGAGCGCGCGGCGGGCACGACGCCCTCGGTGCCCGCGCCGTTGCCGACGCCGGCGGTGACCGGTCCGAGCGGTGCGGCGCCGGGGCCGAGGCGGGTGCGCCCGCCGTGGTTCTCGAAGCCGGTGAGGCGGCCGAGGCCGGGCCACTCGGGGCCGGGCTCGACCACCAGCTCGCCGACGGCGCGCGGCTCGTCGGTCTTGACCGTGTCGCAGTCGAGCAGGCCGAGGCCTTCGACCGGCTGCCCCGACTTGTCGGCGAAGGTGGTGCCGACGATCTGCAGGCCGGCGCAGACGGCGAACACCGTGGCGCCGCGCTCGGTTGCTCGGTGCACGGCGCCGGACTCGTTGAGGGCGCGGGCGGCCTCGGTCTGCGGGCCGTCTTCGCCGCCGCCGAAGAGGTAGAGGTCGCCCGAGTCGGGCACGGGATCACCGGCATCGACGGTGACGAGCTCGGCGCCGATGCCGCGCCAGCGCAGGCGCTGCAGCAGCACCCGGGCGTTGCCGCCGTCGCCGTAGGTGCCGAGCAGGTTCGGGTACAGCAGCACGATCCCGACGTCAGCCACCGGTCGCACCTCCGGCCGCCGCGGCCTCGGCCGTGAGCGGATCGACCTCGACGAGGTAGTCCTGGAAGGCGGTGTAGTTGGCGATGAGGTCGACCTTGCCGGTGGCGGAGCGCTCGCTCGCGCACCGCACGCCCGCGGCGAGCGAGTCGGCCACCTCGTGGTCGACCTCGGCGTAGCGCAGCCGCACGGCGAGGTCGTGGCGCCGTTCGCCGAGCGCCACGACGAAGCGGCCCTGCAGGCGTTCGAAGGGCACGTCCCAGAGCCACGACGGATCGCGCCCGTCGGCGATGCGGGCGTTGATCGAGGCGACCACGGGCTGCGGCGCGGGGGCCAGCATGTCGATCGCCTCCTGCCAGCCAGCCGGGTTCTTGGCGAGCAGCATCCGGACCTGGGTGCCCGCGACCGTGGCGACCTTGTAGCGGCCGGCGACGTCGGTGACCGTGGAGAGCGCGGCGTTGATGCGCTCGACGTCGGCGCCCATCGACTCGGCCGCGGCGAGCACCATCGCGGCGTTGGCGGCGTTGACCCGCCCGGGCAGCGCGAGGTCGAGCACGACGGGTGGGCCGCTCTTGCGCTCGACCACGTCGCGTCCGTCGGCGGTCTTGGCCAGCCACCAGTCGGGGTCGGGCTTGGCGAAGTCGCACTGCGTGCAGTGCCAGGTCGACGGCCCGGTGCCGGGCGCGGTGTCGGTGGTCTGGTCGGGTCCGGTGAAGGCGATGCGCCCGCCGCACGCCGGGCAGCCGCTCGCGTCGTTGGTCCAGTGCGCCGCGGTGCCCACCCACGTGACGGCGGGGGCCACCTCGGCGGACCACACGATGAGGGGATCGTCGGCGTTGGCGATCACGCGTCGGGTGGGGGTCGAGCCGAGCAGCGCCCGCCAGTCGTCGGCGATCTTGCGCACCTCGTGGCTGCGGTCGAGCTGGTCGCGGCTGAGGTTGAGCAGCAGCACCGTGGCGGGACCGGTGGCCTGCAGCACGGTCTCGACCCACCGCTCGTCCACCTCGAGCACCGCGCGGGCCGCCGGGTCGGCGTCGCCCAGCGCCGCGACGATGCCGGGGGGCATGTTGGCGCCGAGCGAGTTCGACACGACGGGGCCGTGGCGTTCGAGCGCCGTGGCCAACAGGTGTGTCGTGGTCGTCTTGCCGTTGGTGGCACTGACGATGGCGACGTCACGGTCACGGGTGAGCGTGGCCAGCAGGTCGCGGTCGAGGGCCAGCGAGACGCGGCCGCCGATGACGCTGCCCGAGCCCAGGTTCGCGACCTTCGATGCGCCCGCCACGGTCTTGCCGGCGACGATCGCCGCGCGGGAGCGCAACGAGAGGTGGGCGTCGTGCGCCGGGTCGTGGGGGTGGGGGGTCGGCGCGCCGGTCATCGTCCGCTCGATCGTAGTGGTCGCACCTTTCCCTCAAGACGAAGGGGTGATGTGACCGATGACTGGGTCGTATGACCCATGTCATGAGCACCGACGGCGGCTCGGTGTCGAAGACCTCCAGGACGTTGCCGGTCGTAATGCAGACGCCGGTGGCGCGATGGACGAGCACACGACCGACCCGCCCGATGGCTGTTCTTGATGGAGCACGTGATGAAGATCCAGGACCCGACCCGCTTCGCCCCCACCGCTGCCGCGCTCGATGACAAGAAGGCGCAGTACGCGGCGTGGCGCGATCGCCTGAAGCAGAAGGACACGGTCGAGGAGGAGGTCATCGACCTCGCGGCCGAGCCGTCCGTCTGGAGCACCGAGTCGCTGCTCTCCTACGACTGGTCCGAGTAGCCACCCGGCTGTCCCGCCACGCGGTCACCGGGGCGGGCGCCACCGCGGCCTGACCACGGCGGTGCCCGCCGGACCGAACCGCGCCGCGATCAGGCCGGCTGGGGGAACTGCGTGCGCATCGTCAGGTCCCACGCGGCGTCCGGCATCGCCACCCGCGTGACGTGCAGCAGCTTGGCGGCCGGCGTCACGACGTAGCGAGCGCGGGGCCGGCTGTTGTTCGCCGCCTTCTCGATCACCTTGGCCACCGCATCGGGGCCCACCGCGAACATCGCCATCGGGCCCTCGTAGGCGCCCATCACCGACTCGCCGACCGCGGCGTTGAACGCGGTGTACGGCGAGCTGCCGTCGTCACTGGCCGGGGCGGCAGGGATGTGGTTGCTCGCCGTGTCGCCGAACGCGGTCTTGATGAGGCCCGGCTCGATGAGCACGACGCGCACCCCGAAGGAGCGGACCTCGAAGCGCATCGCGTCGCTGATCGCCTCCACTGCGTACTTCGTGCCGTGGTAGAAGCCCATGCCGGGGAACGTGAGCTTGCCGCCCATCGAGGAGATGTTGATGATGCGGCCCCAGCCCTGCTCGCGCATGGCCGGCATGACGAGCTGCGACATGCGCACGAGACCGAACACGTTGGTCTCGAACTGGCGGCGCACCTCGTCCATCGGGAGCTCTTCGATGGCCCCGGTCAGGCTGAAGCCGGCGTTGTTGACGAGCACGCTGATCACGCCCTCTTCGGCCTCGACCTGCTCGACCGCGGCGACCATCGACGCCTCGTCGAGCACGTCGAGGGCCAGCGTGCGGCACCCCATGGCCTCGAGCTCCTGCAGCGTCTCGACCTTGCGGGCCGTGGCGTAGGTGATCCAGCCGGCCTTCACGAAGCGCTCGGCGGTCGCCCGGCCGATGCCGGTCGAGCACCCGGTGATGAGGACCGTCTTGACGGGCGGCGCCGTGGGCCGCGGCGTCGGGGCCTTGGTGCGGGTGGCGGCGGGACCGGACGTGGAGTTGGTGGTGGTCATGGTGGGTACCTGCTTCCGTGCGGGGGCCCAGGCGTCGAGGAGCGCCCGGATCGGGATGGGGGTGTGGGCGCGTGGGCGACAGGTCGCGGCCCGGGCGCCGTTCGGTGGGTGGTGCGTG
>CAYUOL010000027.1:0-34259 GCA_964446345.1 uncultured Iamiaceae bacterium
GGGGCGCGACGCCATCGGGCGGTTCAGCTTGACGGTGACGTGCGTCGGGTCCTTCACCTCGAAGCTGTCGACCATGTAGAGCGCGGCGCTGTCGATGTTCGAGGTCTTGTACGCGGAGAGCACCTTCTGCACGGCATCCGCATCGAGGGCGGTGCCGTCGTGGAACTTCACGCCCGTCGGCAGGGCGATGGTCCAGGTCTTGTTGTCGCTGCTCGCCTCGAACCCGGTGGCGAGGTAGGGCACCGGCTGGCCGTTCTCGTCCAGCGTCGCCAAGGGATCGAACACGGCCGAGGCGATGATGTGCCCGGCCTGCGAGAACGCGTAGCCGACGGGGTTGAGGCCCTCGGGCTCGGCTTCGATGCCGTACACGATCTTGCCGCCCGGGGTGGGCGCCGCGTCGGGTGGTCCCGCGGTCTTGCCGCCGACCTTGTTGAGCGGGGGCGCGGTCGTGACGGGCGCCGCGTTGTTCTCTGGCGTCTGGGTGGTGTTGCCGCCGCAGGCCGCCGCGACGACGGCGAGCGCGAGCACGAAGGGCGCGGCGCGCAGCAGGGTGCGGGATCGTCCTCGGCGCGGCGCGACGTCGCTGGACGTCAGGGAGGCGGCGGGCGATGCGAGATGGAGTCGATCGGACACGAGACGCTCCTCGATGGCAGACGCATGACTTCGGCCCAAGGTCCTACGGCGCGATCAAGGCCCCAAACCGCCCAACGCACTGCGCGAGGCGTCGATCGACGTTCCCCTGGTCACCCGGACGATGTCCGGGACCTCTCCATCGGCATCGTCCGTCCCGACCTGAGGCCGCGGGCCCAGGTCGGTCCGAATGGACCATGCATCGGGTCGGTTCGTGCACGTCTTGGACGTGCGCTCCACTTCGGGAGGTGCACCCGAGGTGTCGTCGGCGCGGCGCAAGGACGACGCAACGTCGCGGCAGGGGAGGAGCGCGAAGGTCCCACCTGCGTGTCGTCGCACGCTCCCCTCAGCCAGAGAGAACAGAGGTCCCACCATGTCCGACCCCTCCACCGCGAGCCCTACCCGCCCCCGCGCGGGCATCTCCACCGACGTCCCCAACCTGTCCGCCCGCAACCCCCGCGCCCTCGTCGAGATCGTGCTCGGGCGACCCGTCGACTGGTCGCAGATCGACGACCCTCGTCTCTTCGTCGAGACGGTGCTCGAGACCCCGTACGAGGAGCTCTTCGATCCGGCCCACGACTCGCCGGTGTACCTCGGCTTCGCCCGCGACGAGCACGGCCAGATCGTCGAGCGCGCCCCGAGCTTCGTGGCCCCGCACGATCGGTCCAGCGACGACGTCGACGCGGCGAAGGGCCGCGACCTCGATCGCTACCCGCCGCTGGATCTCGAGACCGTGCGCCACGTGGCGGACCTGAAGGCGGTCGTCGGGGTCGCCGCGGACGAGCTGCCGATCCGCCGTCTCGCACCGAGCCGGGCGGGCGGGTGGACGATCGAGGTCGGCCCGGCGCCCGCCGCGCGCGACGCGGCGCTCGCTCGCCTGTTCCCCGAGGACGTGCTCGAGCGCATCTGGGACCGGCTGCGCCTCGATGGTGGGTGGACGCCGAGCGGCGCGCAGTGGGTCGACGGCGGTCACTTCTTCGACGAGGCGGCGGAGGTCTTCGATCCGATCCAGGGCGGGCTCGGCGACTGCTGGCTGATCGCGGCGATGTCTTCAGTCGCGTGGGCGTTGCCGTACACCGTGGCGCAGCGCTCGCGCGCGACGGGCACCCCCAACGACCGGTTCACGAACCTCATCGAGCTGGTCGACCCGGCCAACGGGCAGAAGCACGCGTTCGAGGCGACCGACGAGATCCTCGTGTGGAGCGGCACGACCACACCGATCTACGGGCACTCGAGCGAGCCCGGCGAGATCTGGCCGGCGCTCGTCGAGAAGGCGTTCGCCATGTGGCGCGCCGGGACGACGAACGACCACCCGAACCTGACCGTGCTGAACGGCGGTGACCCGGTCGGGGCGTCCGCCGCGCTCACCGGGCGCACGCCGCACTACACGTGGACCGCCGGCACGTCCCGGGCGGATCTCATCGACCTCGTGAAGGCGCACAGCACCAACTACCGCACGGTCGACCCGATGACGGCGTGGACCTACGGATCGGGCCAGGACTCGCCCGACAAGGTCGACTACGACGACGCGAACCTCGTCGCGTGCCACGCCTACTCGGTGCTCGGGTGGGCGACCGGCCCGCAGCTGCTGCGCCCGGAGCTCATCGACTTCGAGCGCCCCTGGTTCCGGGGTCTCGCCGCAACCGGCGTCGGTCTGCCGTCCGAGGCCGTGGCGACGCGACCGGCGTCGGTACGGGGCGGCCTCGACGAGCTGGCCCGGTTCGATGCGTCGCGGACCTTGCGCGACATCGAGCGCGAGCTGCGGTGGCGCCTGACGCAGGACTACATCGTGCTGCGCAACCCGTGGGGGTTCCACGAAGCCACGAGCGGCCAGCTCGGTGGCGTGATCCCCATGCGGGACGTCAGCTTCTGGCGGTCGATCGACCTGGACGTGGTCGATGGCGTGTTCGCGATCGACGTCGCGACGTTCAAGCGCTACTTCGCCGGCATCGGCGTGGCGCTGTAGCCCACGACACCGCCTTGCCGTCCGCGGCGCGTCACGGGCTGACGCGCCGCGGGCGCGCGGTCCGTCAACGCCCTGACCCGGTGTGCGAGCGCGTCAGTTCGCGACCTGCTCGAGCCGCGTGACCGCCGCGTCCAGGAGGTGCGTCGTGAGCGCCGGGTCGTTGTCGCCTTCGGCGAGGTTGGTGACGAAGCCCACGAAGCGCCCGACGCGGTAGAAGACGAGATCGTGCGTGTAGGTGGTCGCGCCGTCGACCACCGTGTCGGTGAACAGCAGCGACTGATCGCCGGCGGGCTTCTCGAGCGCGCGGGCCGTCGCCGTGTGCACCTCGCGGCTCGAGTCGGTCCACGTGCTGCACCCCAGCAGCCCGGGGAGGCTGTTCATGAACGCGGCGGCGGCCTTGGCGTCGTCGAAGGACGCCACGGCGTGGAAGCTCGTCGCGGTCTTGCCGCGGGTGTCGAAGCCGGCGAACACCGCTGAGCGCTCGGCCGAGGACGCCGAGAGGTCGACCGCCTTGTTGCAGGGCGTCAGCCACTTGAAGCCACCGAAGTTCGCGGCATCGGCGTCGTCGACGAGCCAGTTCTGGCCGATGTCGTCGGTCTGCAGGAGCGCGTCGCCCAGGTCCACCGACCCGCGAGACGCGATCGTGGGCCCGGCCTTCGTGACCGGGGTCTCGCTCGTCGGCGCGGCCTCGGTGGTGCTCGTGGGCGCGGCCGTCGTCGGCGCCACCGTCGACGGTGGGACCGCGACCGGATCGCCGGCGCGACCAGCGAGCACGATGCCGATGCCGGCGACGGCGACCAGCACGGCGAGCACGGCGAGCGCGAGGACCAAGGTGCGCCTCGACCCGGTCGTGGGGGGCGGCGAGATGGCCGGCGGGACGCCGGCCGGGCCCCCGAGCGGCACCGTCGGGATCGAGGACTCGCCGTCCGCGACGGCCCCGGCGCCGGCGACCCCGGTCGCCGGGAACGGGGTGGCCGCGGCGTGCGGGGCGGCCGCCACCGGCATGGATGTCGGCGTGGGCGTGGGTGTGGGCGTCGGGGTGGCGGACGATGCGGAGATCGGCGGCGCCGTGGTCGGGGGCGGCGCCGTGGGGATCGACGGACCAGGCGGCGTCGCGACCGTGCCCCGCTCGCCGGTCGCCCCGGTCACGCGCGCCTCGACCGGCGGCAGCGACAGCTGGGCGCGCGCGGCGTTGAGCGCGCGGGCGAAGTCGAGCGCGGTCTGCGGGCGCTGCGCCGGGTCCTTGCTGAGGGTGGCGGCCAGCACCTGCCACAGGGGATCGGGGAGCCCGGGTCGCAGGTCGGGCGGATCTTCACGTGCCACCCGGGCCAGCAGCTGCAGGATCGACTCGTCGGTCGCGAGCACGAACGCCGGCCGGTCGCTCATCAGCGAGTAGAGGGTGGAGCCCAGCGCGTACACGTCGCTGTTGGGGCTGAAGGGCTGGCCGCTGATCACGTCCGGGGCCATGTACGCCGGGCTGCCCATGATCCCGCCGGTGGTGGTCATGGTGGCGTCGGACATCCAGGCGATCCCGAAGTCGGTCAGCTTCGGTTCGTTGAACTCGTCGAGGAGGATGTTGTCGGGCTTCACGTCCCGGTGGACGAGGCCGACGCGGTGGGCGCTCTCGAGCGCGCCCGCGATCTTGATCACGTGACGGGTCGCGGCTTCGAACCCGAAGGGACCGTTCGCGTGCAGGCGGTCGCCGAGCGAGCCGGCGGGCAGGTACTCGAGCGTGAGGAACGGCTGGCCGTGGCTCGTGAAGCCCGAGTCGTAGATCGTGACGACGTTCGGGTGACCGGACAGCTTGCCGGCGGCGCGGCACTCGCGGAAGAAGCGGTTGCGGCTCGCGTCGTCGAGCACGGCCTGCGTCAGGACCTTGACCGCCACGAGGCGCTCGAACTTGTCCTGGTGGGCCCGGTACACGATGCCGAAGCTGCCCCGTCCGATCTCCACGGGATCGGTGAGCCCGTCGATGCCGAGATCGATCGTCATCGCCGAGCGGATCCGTGTCGGGGGACCTGTCCGGTGAGCTCGCGCACGACCCGAATGTACTGCCGGCCGTCGCGGTGGCGAAGGCGCGTCCCGGCGTCCGTGGGCCGGGCGCGCCGGGGCGGCCCGCCCGACCGGATCGGCGGCGCCGCGTGCGAAGCTGAGCCATGGCCGGAGACGACCGGAACGAGCCCGAGTCGGTCGCGGCGCTGCCGGTGCCGTGCCTCGTCGTGCTGGTCGGCGCCTCGAGCGCCGGCAAGTCGACCTGGGCGACCGCGCACTTCGCGCCGGACGAAGTGGTGTCGAGCGATCGGCTGCGCGCCGTCGTGGGGCGCGGCGAGGACGACTTGGAGGCCACCGAGGACGCCTTCGCGGTGCTCGACGCGATCGTGGCCCACCGCCTCCGGCGCGGGCTCACCACGGTGATCGACACGCTCGCGCTCGACCCGGCGGCGCGCGCCCGGTACCGGGCGATGGCCGCCACCCATGGGGTGCCCTGCGTCGCGGTCGGGTTCGACGTCGACGGGGCCACGTGCCGGGCCCGCAACCGAGCCCGGGCGCACCCCCTTCCCGCCGCCGCGATCAAGCAGCAGCTGGCCGGGTGGGCGACGGCGAAGGCGGCGCTGGATGCAGAGGGCTTCGATCGAGTGCTGCGGCCGGCGCGCGTCCGCCACGTGCCGATGCACCTGCAGTCCTCGGCGCCGTCGCTCGAAGCCCAGCAGACGGCGCCGGTGGGTGTGCGGTTCGGGCTGCACGTCTCGTCGTTCCCCTGGGCCGACGTGCCCGACGGGCTGCGGCGCACGGCCGTGGCGGCGGAGGAGGCGGGCTTCGCCAGCCTCTGGGTCATGGACCACCTGCGCCAGATCCCGCAGGTCGGCCGGGATTGGGACCCGATGCTCGAGTGCTACACCACGCTGGCCTGGTTGGCGGCGGTGACCGAGCGGGTGCGCCTCGGCGCGCTGGTGACGCCGCTGACCTTCCGCAACGTGGCGCTGCTCGCGAAGGCGATCGCCGCGCTGGACGTGCTGTCGGCCGGTCGCGCGGTGTGCGGGTTGGGCCTCGGGTGGTACGCCCGTGAGCACACGGCCTACGGGATCGACTTCCCCGCCGTGCGTGATCGCTACGCGCTGCTGGAGGACGCGCTGCAGGCGCTGCCGGTGCTGTGGGGTCCCGGGGCGAAGCCGTTCGAGGGCAAGGTGCTGTCGATCCCCGAGACGATCGGGTACCCCCGGCCCGTGCAGGAGCGGCTCCCGATCCTCGTCGGGGGCGGGGGCGAGCGCCACACGCTGCGCCTGGCGGCGCGCCATGCGGACGCGGTGAACGTCATGGGCGCCGCCGGCGTGGTGCGCCACAAGGTCGCGGTGCTGCACGAGCACTGCGAGGCTGCCGGCCGGGACCCCGCCTCCCTCACGGTGACGCATCTGGCGCCGACGCTCGTCGGCGCCGACCGCCGCGAGCTCGCCACGTTGGTCGAGCGCCTGCGTCCGCGCCAGAGCGACCCGGCGCGCTTCGCCGCCGGCGTCAACGCCGGGACGATCGAGGACCAGATCGGTCGCGTCCGCGAGCTGGTCGACGCCGGCGTCGACGAGGTCATCGTGAGCCTCCCCGACCTCGGCCGCGAGGACGGCGCGTCGGCCGCGGCACCGATCGAGCGCTTCGCCGAGGTCATCCGCGCGTTCACGCCCCGCTGAGGGGGACGACCCGCGCGCGGGCGATCGTTGTGGTCCGGCGGCGGCCGCCCCATCGGGTGGGGCGCTCAGCGCTTCGCGGCGCGCAGCACGACGAACTTCGGGGTGCTGGCGACGACATCGACACCGCCGAACAGACGCTTCAACTTCGTGTGGTGGCCGAGGTGTCGGTTGCCGACGACCCACAGCTCGCCGCCGGGCCGGAGCACATCGCGGGCCTGGGCGAACATGGCCCGGGCCGTCGCGTCGCCGACGACGTGGTCGGTGTGGAAGGGCGGGTTCACCAGGACCAGGTCGATCGATCCCCGGTCGAGCGGTGGGGGCTCCGCCAGGTCCAGCACGTCGCCGATCGCGAAGCGCGGCGCCGCACCGATCCCGTGCTGCTCGCCGAACGTGGCGGCGTACGTCGCGCGTGCGGACGCGACCGCGCCATGGGACTCGTCCACGAACGTCAGCTGCGCGTCGGGGTTGCGCCGTTGGGCGGTGGCCCCGACGACGCCGTTGCCGCAGCCGAGGTCGACGATCCGCACGGCACCGAGGCCGGCGGGCAGGTGGTCGAGCAGCACGCGCGTGCCGATGTCGAGGCTCGTCGCCGAGAACACCCCGGCTTCGTTCACGACGGTGACGTCGTCGCCCGGCACGACGAAGCTCGCCGGCCAGGGCCAGGGACCGAGGTCCGGCGCGGGCGCGACCGTGGCGTGGACGAGCCGGGCCTTGCGGCGGGCGAGTGAGGTGGTGACCGGTCCGACCACCCGGCCGACAACCTCGAGGGTGGAGGTGTGGATGTGGCGCGTCATGCCGGCGCCGACGACGACCGTGCCGGGGTGCAGGTGCGGCCGCAGGCGGCGCAGCTGGTCCTCGAGCCGCGCGAGGACCTTCGGGACCTTGAAGACGAGCACGTCGATGCGCGCGGGGAGCGGCTCGGCGCCCGTCACGACGGAGACCGCATCCGGTGCGACCGCGTTGCGCTCGAGGTTGCGGCGCGTCGCGAGGACCGCGAGGTGGGAGTCGGTGACCAGCGTCGGGCGCATGGCGTGCAGCGCGGCGCTCAGCGCCCCGAAGGCGTCGTCGAGGATCACCGTCGTGCCGTCGAGGGCCCCCTGGTCGGCGGCGAGGAACTGCAGCACGAGCTCGTCCGCCGCGTCCCAGGCCCGGAGGGTGGCGTCGCTCGTCGGCGGGTGGCGCTCGAGGGTGAACGTGCCCTGGGGGACGAGGAGCTCCGGCATGCCGCGGCGACCGTAGTGCCACGGGTCGCACGCCGGTCGCGTCCGGTCGCGCCCGCCGCTCGCGTCGTCGGTGGTGTCGGTCGGTCGCGTCCGTCGGGATCCGGTATGGCATTGTGGGCGCTGGGGCGCCGGACGGCGCGGGGGAGAGCGACCGGCGCTTGTCGGGGACGGCGGCTTCCGGTAGTGGTTCAGGGGCAGTCCAGGGGCGGTTCAGGGTTGGGGCCGAAGGAGGATCGGGGGAAGTGGCCATGGCGACCCGGGTGCTGATCTGCGACGACCACCCCGTGTTCCGCGGCGGTCTCGCCGCCGCGCTCACCGAGGAGCCCGACTTCGAGCTCGTCGGCGAGGTCGGGTCGTTGGCCGAGCTCCGCGCGTGGATGACCGAGCGCGGGACGACGACGGGTGCGGATCTCGTGCTGCTCGACATCGACCTGCCCGACGGCTCCGGGCTGGACGCCGTCGCGGAGGTCGCGCCCGTCGCACCGGTCATCATGATCAGCGCGCACGACGAGCCGAACCTGATCCGCCGGGCGATGCAGGACGGCGCGGTCGGCTACATCCGCAAGGACACCGAACCCCTCGACCTGCTGCGCCTGATCCGCCGGGGGGCCGAGGGCAAGACGGCGCTGAGCGGGGACATGGCGCTGCGCATGGCCGATTCGCTGCGGCGCGATCCCGAGGAGCGGGCGTTCGACGAGGCGATCGCCTCCCTCTCGCCGCGCCAGCGCGAGGTGATCGCGCTCATCGCCGACGGCAAGAGCAACCGGGAGATCGCCGACAACCTGTGCATCGGCGAAGGGACCGTGAAGAACTACGTGACGAAGATCCTGGAGGTCGTCGGCGTCACCGACCGCACCAAGTTGGCGATCCTGCTCGTGCGCCGGCAGATGGCGCGCTGACCGGTCCCCCGTCGTGATCTGGGACGAGCCGTGGCTGTTCGTGTTCGGCCTCTTCGCGTACTGCGCGCTCGGCACCCTGCTGCCGATCCGGGTCGAGAACCGCGAGGACCACATCATCCTGACGGTGACCGCATCCGTGGCCGGGGGCATCCTCGGCCCGCCGGCCCTCGTGCTCGTATGGGCCGGCATCGCCGTGGGGGCTCCGCTCGTGCTCCTGTGGTCCGCCCTGCCGCGCAACCGCACGACCCTCGGCGTGCCGGCCGGGCTCCGCTCGGTGGCGTGGATGCTCGTGAGCGGGGTCGCCCTCACCGTCGGCTTCCTGTCGGCCTACCTGGTGTACACCACCATCCTCGGGCGCCCGTACCCGGTGCAGCTCGCCACCACCCAGGACGTGATGGCCGGGGGCCTCATGGTCACCGTTGGGTGGGCCGCCACGATGGCGGTGCGCATCCTGACCGTGCGCCTGATCACGGGTTCGCTCATGCCGCACGGGCTCGACCCGTTCGACAGCGTGCTGATCCCGTACCTGCTCCCGTTGATCGGCGGGTTCCCGCTCGTGACCGCCTGCGTCGCGATGTACCACCCGGGCGACCCGTGGCCGTCGCTGATCATGTTGTGGTGGGTCATCCCGCTCTACCTCGCCACGGCCTACGACCTGCGGCGGCGGCGCCTGGCCCAGGAGCTGCGCCGTGACGCGTTCGCGAAGCAGCGACTGGCCGCGATCGGTGAGGTGTCGGCGCGGATCGTGCACCAGAGCCGGCACCAGGTCGGCCTGATGGGGTGGAGCATCCACCGCCTCCGCAACCAGGTCGGGTCGAGCACGCCCGAGGCGCTCGCCGCCGTCGAGCAGGAGCTCGATGCGCTGGCCCAGGCCAAGGACCGGCTGAGCCAGATGCTCGCGAGCGAGCTGCTGCACGAGCGGGCGACCGAGAGCCGTGACGCACGCGACGCGGACGGGCCCGAGCGGGACGCCAGGCGGGAACCGGACGGCCTCGCGGGCTCCGGGCACCGTGACACGGCGGCCGAGGAGCCCGGGGATCACGGCGAGCCCGCCGGCGACGACGCTCGATCGCCGGGGGCCGACGCGGCCCTGACGTTCGGCGACCTGGTGCACGAGGTGGTCGAGCAGCTGCGCCACGAGGCCGAGCGGGAGGGCGTCGCCCTGTCCGTCACGCTCGACGCCGCCCTCGCGGCGTCCCCCGGTCCGCGCCAGCTGCGCGACGTCGTGTTCAACCTCGTCGACAACGCGATCGATGCGGCGCAGGGCACCGTGGTGGTGGAGCTGCAGGCGGTCGACGACACGGCGGCGATCTGCGTGCGCGACGACGGTCCCGGCCTGGCATCGTCCGACGACGCCGATCGCATCTTCGAGCCCTTCTTCACGACGAAGAGCGACGGCACGGGCATGGGGTTGGCCATCGCCGACGCCGTGGTGGGCGACCTCGGGGGCGACCTGCGCTACGAGCGCGCGGACGGGTGGACGAGCTTCGTCGTCGTGCTGTCCCCGCCGCCCGCGACGGCCCGACCGACGACCGCTCGTCCGCCCGGGCGTGACGCGAGCCGGAGCGGCGCGCGGCGCTGACGCCGCCACTCGTCCGGCGGCCGGACGGGCGGGACCGCTCGGCGAGCGGCGCCCGGACCGCCGCGGAGCGTGGTCTGCGCGGAGCCGAACGACCCGGCCCGGCTGCGCAGAACGCCCATACCAACGCGGAGCGTGAGATTTCGGCAGCGATCTGGCGCAAACATGACGAAAGTCATGGCGAGAAGGTGACCGCCGTATCTACCGACGGAATGGGGTCATCTCCATACTGCGGGTGAGGGCTGTGGTGCATGTCACACCGAGGGAAGCAGCCCGTGACACCTCTGGGGGAACGCGAATGCTCGGGCGCTCATCACACGCCGACACCGGCACGGTCGAAGCCGGGAAGGTGGCCGGGACCTTGGCCAGGACGGAGGCCGGGAAGAAGGCCCGTCGCCGCCACAACCGGCGCAAGGCCACGCTGCTGATCTCGCTGCTGTGCGCCGTCGCGCTGGTCATGCCGACCGCCGCGCCGGCCACCGCGGCCACCAACTACCCGGTCGGCGGGCTCGGCACCGCGATCATCAACTTCGTCGCCAGCCCGAACGCCGTCGCCGGTGCCAACAACTGGAACTGCAAGCCGTCGGCGCAGCACCCGTACCCGGTGGTGCTCGTTCCGGCGACGGGCGTGAACCTGGGCGCCAACTGGGTCGCCCTCGCCCCGATGCTCGCCAACGCCGGGTACTGCGTGTACTCGTTCAACTACGGCATGACGTGGCTGTCGCTCGGGCGCATCGGCGGCCTCGGCGACATCCGCACCTCGGCCTCCACGATGTCGACGTTCGTCAACAAGGTCCTGGCCTCCACCGGCGCCGCGAAGGTCGACGTCGTCGGCCACTCGCAGGGCGGCATGATGCCGAACTACTACATCAAGTACCTCGGGGGCGCGGCGAAGGTGCACACCACGATCGGCCTGTCGCCGAGCAACCACGGCACGACGCTCAGCGGCGTCGTGACCCTCGGATCGTCGCTCAACATCCTGGGCTTCGCCAACGCCCTGCTCTGGGGCTTCGGGGTGCCGGGCCTGCAGCAGCAGGAGGCCGGGTCTTCGTTCCAGCGGAACCTCTTCAGCGGGGGCGACACGGTGGCCGGACCCCGCTACGTGGTCATCCAGACCAAGCACGACGCCGTGGTCACGCCGTACACGAACGCCTTCCTGTCCGGGCCCAACACGACGAACATCCTCCTGCAGGACCAGTGCCCGAACGACACCGTCGGCCACATCGGGATGTTCACCGACGGACCGGCGCTGCAGAACGTGCTGAACCAGCTCGGCCCGAACGACCCGAACTTCAAGCCGAGCTGCTCGAACTACGGCGTGTTCCTGTAGCACCCGCACACGAGCGCACCGGCCCGCACGGGCCGGCCTGACCCAACCGAATTGCGCCGCGATGATCTGCCCGAGGGAGGGCCGGTCATCGCGGCGCTCTTCGTTCCGGCGAGCGCCCGCAGGCCGCGCGGCGGCACGACCCCGGTAGGTTGGGCCGCTGGCCGCGCCGCAGGCAACGGGCGCATCGCAGGCGGATGGCAGAGGGGGACGTCGTGACGGACAACGTGGTGCTCGAGGTCGAGCGAGGCGACGTCGAGACGACGCGCCTCGTCGAGGAGCCGATCGGCGGGTTGGCCGACGGCGCGGTGCGACTGCGCATCGACCGCTTCGCGGTGACGGCGAACACGATCACCTACGGGTTGGTGGGCGACATGCTGGGGTACTGGGACTTCTACCCGGCCCCCGCCCCCTGGGGACGGGTGCCGGCCATGGGCTGGGCGGACGTGGTCGAGTCGGCGAACCCCGACATCGCCGTCGGCGGTCGCTACTTCGGGTGGTACCCGATGGCGCGCTCGGTGGACGTGCTGGTCAGCGCGAGCGCCGACGGCATGCGCGACCAGGGCGAGCACCGCCAGCGCCACGCGGCGGTGTACCGCACGTTCACCGAGTCGACGAAGGACCCGTCGCCGGCGACGACCCCCGACGAGGAGGACCGGCACGCCCTGCTGCGGGGCCTGTTCGCGACCGGCTACCTGGCGGATGCCTTCTTCGCCGACGAGGACTACTACGGCGCCGACGACATCGTCGTGCTGTCCGCCTCGAGCAAGACCGCCATCGGCTTCGCCCAGCGAGCCGCCACGCGCGGCCGGCGCACCGTCGGCGTCACGTCGGCGGCCAACGCGGACTTCGTGCGCTCGGTCGGCTTCTACGACGAGGTGGTCACCTACGACGAGCTCGACGCGCTGGGCGGCGGTCGCACCGCGGTGTCGATCGACATGGCCGGCAACAGCGGCGTGCTGGCCCAGGTGCACGCCCGCTACGGCGACGGCCTGCGCTACTCGATGATGATCGGGATGAGCCACCACGACACCGTGCCCGTGGAGATCACCGCGGGACCGACGCCGACGCTGCTGTTCGCGCCGAACGAGGTGGCGCGCCGCACCGACGAGTGGGGGCGCGACGAGTACCAGGCTCGCCTCGGCGAGTCCCTCGGCGCCTTCGTCGACGCGAGCCGGGAGTGGCTGACCGTCGAGCGCGTCGCCGGCGCCGCGGCCGCCGAGCGGGCGTGGGCCGACGTGTACGCCGGCCGGATCGCACCGAGCGTCGGCGAGATCGTGTCCCTGCACGACGCGACCTCCTGACGCGGGCTGTTGACGCGAGCTGCTGACGCGACCTGCTGACGCGGGCTGCTGACGCGTCCCGCCCACCCGTGCCCCTGGGGTGGGGGGCTCGCGGGTCCCCGGCCGCCGCGACCGCGTACGTACACTTGGAGGCTCATGGCCCGGATCGACCAGTGACTGCGTCCGACGTGCGGCCGATGCCCGACGTGCCCGACAGCCCGCCGCCGGCCTACCGGTTCAAGCGCCCGCACCAGCTGCGGCGAGCGCCGGTGGAGGTGTGGCACGCCCGCCTCGTGATCCGCTCCCTCGTCGAGCGCGAGCTGCGAGCGCTCTACAAGCAGGCGGCGCTCGGCGCGGCGTGGGCCGTGCTCGTGCCGGTCACGTTGATGATCGTGTTCACGGTCTTCCTGCAGCGCGTCGCGAACATCGACACCGGCGGGGTCCCGTACGCGCTGTTCAGCTACATCGGCCTGGTGCCGTGGAGCTTCTTCGCCAGCTCGGTCACCGCGGGTGGCATGTCGATCGTGCAGCAGATGTCGCTCGTCAACAAGATCCGCTGCCCGCGCGAGGTCTTCCCCCTGGCCTCGGTGACCGTCGCCGCGGTCAACGCGTCCATCGCGACGGTGGTGCTCGTGCTGCTCTTCGTGCTCGAGCGGTTCCCCCCGAAGGCGACGACCCCGCTCGCGGTCTTCCCCCTCGTGGTGCTCGTCGTGTTCACCGTGGGGGTCACGCTGTACGTGTCGGCGTTCACCGTGTACATCCGCGACCTCCGTCACGCGCTGCCGATCCTGCTGCAGCTCGGGCTCTTCGCGACGCCGGTCGTGTACGGCCTCGACGCGATCCCGGAGGCGTGGCGCCCGTGGTACTGCCTCGTCGATCCGATGGCGCCGGTGATCGACGGCCTGCGCCAGACCGTGCTCTACGGCAACGCCCCGAACTGGCTCTACCTCGGCTTGGGCGCGTCGACGAGCGTGGCGCTGCTGGTGTCCGCGTCCGCGGTGTTCCGTCGTCTCGAGACCGGGTTCGCCGATGTCGCGTGACACGGGGGGATCGTCCGGCCTGCCCGACTTCTCCGGCCGGCCCGCTGGGGCGATCGACGTCGAGCACCTGTGGAAGCGCTTCCGCACCGATCCGGCGAGCGGGTCGTGGCGGGCGCGGGTCGCGTCGAAGCGCCCCTCCGGCATCGTCACCAAGGACAAGCACCGCTGGGTGCTGCGCGACGTTCGCCTGCACCTCGAACCGGGCGACGCGGTGGGCCTCATCGGGGCGAACGGCTCGGGCAAGTCGACCCTGCTCAAGATCCTGACCGGCGTGATGTACCCGCACAGCGGCCGGTACCGGGTCAGCGGACGCATCGGGGCGCTGCTCGAGGTGCGCGCCGGGCTGCACGGCGATCTGACCGGGCGCGAGAACATCTACCTCTACGGGGGCCTGCTCGGCTTGAGCAAGGCCGACGTCGCGCGGCGCTTCGACGAGATCGTTGAGTTCGCGGTCCTCGAGAACGCCATCGACCGCCAGGTGAAGTACTACTCGAGCGGCATGGGCATGCGGCTCGGCTTCAGCGTGGCCGCCTTCCTGGAGCCCGACGTGCTGCTCGTGGACGAGGCGCTCGCGGTCGGGGACTCGTTCTTCCAGCAGCGCTGCCTCGACCGCATGCGCGACCTGCTGCGGATGGGCACCTCGCTCGTGCTCGTGTCGCACGACATGGCGGCCGTCGAGTCGGTCTGCACGCGGGGCGTGTGGCTCGAGGAGGGCGTGGTGCGCCACGACGCCGACATCCGCACGGCGATGGCCGCGTACCGCACGTGGCTCGACGACGCGTACCACGGGTGGGTCGAGGAGTCCGCCGAGCAGAGCGTGTACCGCCCGGGGGCGATCGGCGTCGTCAAAGCCGAGGTGCAGGGTCCGGGGAGCGGGCTGGCGCAGAGCCAGAAGCCGCTCGACATCGATCTCGTGCTCGACAGCCCGAAGGCGATCGACGGTGAGCTCTGCATCGGGATCACCGAGGGCACGGCGAGCCCGATGTTCGTCGTCACGGGCGCCTGCTCGCTGCGCCGCGGGCACACGTCGATCCGCTGCCACATCCCGTTCCTGCCGGTGGCCGCCGGCCGCTACTACCTCTGGATCGAGCTCGACAGCGGAGACGACGACGTCCGCATCCCGTGGCAGCCCACAGGGCCGTTCGTGGTCGAGGGCAAGGCGCTCGACCGAGCGCCGATGGGTGTGATGCGGGCGTCGGCCATCCAGATCGAGGCGGAGCTCACCTCGGGCGACGACGACTGAGGGGGCCGGGCATCAACGCACCGGCGGCAGCAGCACGTGCGGGTTGCAGATGCCGGCGGGATCGAGCGCGTGCTTGATGGCCCGCATCGTCGAGATCTCGTCGGCGCTCCGCGTCAGCGACAGCCACGCGACCTTGGCGGTGCCGATGCCGTGCTCGGCGCTGATGCTGCCCGATCGTTCGGTCACGGCGCGCAGGACGATGTCGTCGATCCGCTCGTCGTCCGGTGCGAGCCCGGTGACGTTCACGTGGAGGTTGCCGTCGCCGACGTGGCCGAAGATCCACGTGCGCGCCGCAGGGAGCAGCGCCTCGATGCGACCGGGGATCTCCTCGAGGAAGCTCGGCAGCGCGCCGAGGGGGAGGGTCACGTCGAACTTGTGCGGCGGTCCGAGCGTGTTGATCGCCAGCGTGTGGTCCTCCCGGTAGCGCCACAGCGCACCCCGGCGCGCGGCGTCGGAGGCGACGGCGACGTCGCGCACCCGATCCGTGGCGCCGACGGCGGCCGACAGCGCGTCGGTGGGGTCGTGGTGGGCGGCGGCCTCGACGAGCACGTACACCGGCCACGCCCGCTCGAACGGACGGCGGAGCGCGAACGCATCGCACACGAGCTGGAGCCCGCCCTCGAGGAAGAGCTCGGCGGCCTCCAACGAGTCGAGCGCCCGGCGCCACGCCGTGACGGCGGCGACGGCATCGGTTGCGTCGTCGAAGGCCACGAGCGCGACGACGCGCTGCTCGTGCTCGGTCACGAGGCGCAGGCGCGCCGCGGTCACCACGCCCAGCGTGCCCTCGCTGCCGCACAGCAGCGACGGCAGGTGGTACCCGGTGTTGTCCTTCACCAGCCCCTGCAGGCGGCGCACGTGCGCGCCGGTGCCGAGCACCGCCTCGATCCCGATGACCTGCTCGCGCGTCATGCCGTAGCGGAGGACGTGCAGGCCGCCGGCGTTGGTCGCGATCGTGCCGCCGATCGTGGCGCTGTCGCGAGCGGCGAGGTCGACCGCGTAGCGCAGGCCCACCGCCCGCGCCGCGGCCTGGACTGCGGCGAGCGTCGCGCCGGCGCCGACGGTGACCTGCCGGGCCGCCTCGTCGACCGGCTCGATGGTGTGCAGCCGGCGCAGGTCGAGCACGACCTCGCCGTCGAGCGGCACGCCACCGCCGACGAGCCCGGTGTTGCCGCCCTGGGGCACGAGCGCGATGCCTTCCGCGCGGCACACGTCGATGAGCGCCGCGATCTCCGCGGCCGATCCGGGGCGCACGACGGCGGGTGTGTGGCCCACGAAGCGCCCGGTCCAATCGGTCTCGTGCGGCGCGCGGGCGTCGGCATCGGTGACGACGTTCGGCGCGCCGACGATCGCGATCACGTCCTGCAGCGCTCGTGGGATCGTGCTCATCCTTGCTCCTCGGTGGGCCCGACGGCGCCGCGCACCGAGCATCGGGAGGCGGTGCGGGGCGCGTGCATCGCACGATGGTGGCACGGCCGCGTGACCCACGGATCGGGCACCGCGCACGAACCTGAACCCTTGCTGACGCGAGCGGGGCACGATGGGGCCTTGTCTGACGCGAAGACCCTGGGTTCGTTGCCTCATTTGTTGCCGGAAGGGCGTCGCCGAGCGCCGGCGCGGCGTACCGTTTCGGGATGGCGAAGCGGCGACGCGCGACCCGGATCTGGATGAAGCTCGCGGCGATCGCCCTGAGCTTCATCGTCCCGCTCGTGATCACCACGTACTTCTTGGTGAAGGAGCAGAACATCAAGATCGACTTCGCGCAGCAGGAGCTCGAAGGGATCGACTACCTGCGTCCGCTCAGTCGGCTGTACGTGCACACCGAGCTCTACGGCGCGCTGGTGCGCCAGGGCGAGGAGGCCCAGGCCTCGCGGCTCGAGCCCACGATCGACAGCGACCTGCGCGACCTCGTCGCCGTCGACGCACGGCTCAAGGAGTCGTTGCTGACGACGAGCACCGCCCTCAACGCCCGCAACCGCGGCGCGGCGGAGCCGGTTCGCCTGCAGTCGGCGTGGGAGTCCGCCAAGCTGGCCGGCGCCTCGGCCGCAGGCCGCGAGCAGGTCGACGAGCTCACGGCGAACATGCGGACGCTGATCACCCACGTCGGGGACACGTCCAAGCTGATCCTCGATCCCGACCTCGACACCTACTACATCATGGACGGCCTCCTGCTGCGGGAGGCCGTCGTCGTCGATCTGCTCGGCCGGCTCGGCGCGGCGGTCGACGCCCTGCCGAGCGATGGCTCCTCGGCGTCACCGGAGCAACGAGCGGCGATCGCCGGCGACGTCGCGCTGCTGCGCGAGAACTTCGACGCGCTGAAGACCGATCTCGACACCGCCTACGCGGTGACGAAGGACTTCAACAAGAACGGCGACCTGCAGAGCGTGCTGGCGCCGCTCATGACGAGGGCCGACGAGCCCACGCGCAAGGTGCTCGACACGGCCGGCACGAACGTCAGCCGCACCACGTTCGACGAGTCGGTGCGTGCGAGCGTCGACGCCAACGCGGCGCTGTGGACCGGCTTGCTCGACCAAGAGGCGCTCATGCTGCGCAGCCGCCTCGATGGCGACATGAGCCGGCGCGTCGTGGCGCTGTCGCTCGTCGCGGCGTCGCTGTGCTTCTCCGTGGTGCTCACGACGATCGTGGCCCGGCGGCTCTCCCGGAACATCGGCGCCGTCGCGAGCTCGGCGCGCACCCTCGCGGCGGGCGACCTCAGCTCGCGGGCACCCGTGCGCAGCGGCGACGAGGTCGGGATCATGGCGACGTCGTTCAACGCGATGGCCGACAGCCTGGAGGCACTGGTCGACCAGCTCGTGCGCGCGAGCGACGAGGTGTCGATCGCGGCGACGCAGCTCAACTCCGCCGCCGACCAGCTCGCCGCGACCACGACGGAGCAGTCGGCCGCGGTCACCGAGGCGTCCGCGACGACCGAGGAGCTGGCCCGGGCATCCGCGTCGATCGCCGACACCGTCGACGCCGTGGCCTCGCAGACGGGGGAGACCCGCCTGAACCTCGAGCAGGCCGAGAGCGACATCCAGGTCTCGTCCGAGCGCACGTTGGCGTTGGCGGAGCTCGTCAGCGAGATCGGCGTGATCCTCACGCTGATCAACGAGATCGCCGACCAGACCAACCTGCTGGCGCTCAACGCGGCCATCGAGGCGGCCCGCGCCGGCGAGGCCGGACGGGGGTTCGCCGTCGTTGCCGACGAGGTGCGCCGGCTCGCCGAACGCTCGAAGACGTCCGCCGGCGAGATCGCCACGCTGATCGAGGGCATCCAGTCCGAGACGAACGCGACGGTCATGGCGATGGAGAAGGGCGGCAAGCAGATGCAGTCCGGGCTCGTGCTGCTCACGAGCGCCGCCGACGGCACGGCGCAGGTGCGCCTGACGACGCAGCAGCAGCGCTCGGCGACCGCCCAGGTCGTCGAGACGATGGAGCAGCTGAGCGACGCGAGCCGCCAGGTCTCGGCGACCGCCACCCAGATCGCCGCGGCATCGGCCACGCTGGCGACGCTCGCGGCGAACCTGCAGCGCACGGCGACCGCGGCGGCCGGCGACGACGTCGCGTCGGGCGCCGGGGGCGAGCGCGCAGGTGGCGCCCCGCGGTCCCTCGCCGCGACCGTCGAGACGACCCCCCGAGCCACCCCGCGCCGGGCGCCGGCAACGGGCGGCCCGCCGGCGATCTGTCCGATTCCGGCGTCGTCGCCCGCGGTGGGCCCGGGGGTGCACCGGTCGGGAACGGTCACGACGGCAACGGCGTCGGGTCAGACCTCGGTGCCGGCCGCGTCCCGGCGGCGCCGTCCCGCACCGCCGGCGACGACGGCCGCGGCGCCGGTGATGCCGACGTCGTCGAGCACTGATGCACGTCGTCGTCTTCGGTCTCGGTGACGAGCTGTTCGCGGTCGATGCCGCCGTCACCCGCGAGGTCGTCGCCGCGCCGGTCATCTCGAGCCTCCCGACGGCGCCCGCCACCGTGGTCGGCCTGTTCAACCTCCGCGGCGAGATCGTGCCGGCGTTCGACACCGCGGCGTTGCTG
The DNA here is from genome assembly GCA_964446345.1 of uncultured Iamiaceae bacterium. Classification (GTDB taxonomy): domain Bacteria; phylum Actinomycetota; class Acidimicrobiia; order Acidimicrobiales; family Acidimicrobilacustridaceae; genus CAYUOL01. Next base: position 18,903 of record CAYUOL010000027.1, read on the forward strand.
GGCCTCCCGAGCACGGGCCGGTCACCGTTCGTCCTCGTGGTCGAGACCGAGCCCGGCCCGGCCGGGCTCGCCACCACCGCCCTGGGCGAGACGGCCGTGCTCGGCGACCCGGTGGGCGAGGCCGACGCACCGGGCGCGGTGGCCGCGTTCGCGCACGGGCAGCGCGTCGTCGTGCTGCTCGACGTCCCCGCCCTGCTGGAACCGGTTCGGGTCGCAGGCTGATCGGTCCATGGCGATCACCGGGCAGGAGGACGAGTTCCGGCAGCTGTTCGCCGAGGAGGCCGATCAGCGGCTGACGGATCTCGCGCGCCAGCTGCTGCAGCTCGAAGGGGCCCCGGACGACGCCGACCTGATCGCGTCCTTGTTCCGCGAAGCGCACACCCTGAAGGGCGCCGCGGCCGTCGTCGGGCTCGACGCGATCAGCACGGTGGCGCACGCGATGGAGGACCTGCTGCACGAGGTGCGATCCGGGGCTCGCCCCGCCACGCCGACGCTCATCGATCTGCTCCTCGTCGCCGTCGACGGCGTGCGGGACATGATGGCGGTCGCGCTGGCGGGGGGCGACCAGTCGGTGGAGGCGGCGCAGCTCGTGGCGCTGCTGCGGGGGGCCGAGCCGGTGGGGGAGCACGAAGCGGCGGGGACGACCGATCTCGCCGCGACGCCCGGCCCCGAGGCGGTGCCCGCCGCGCAGACCGGGACCGCGCCGGCGGTGACGACCCCGTCCTCACCTGCGTCATCATCCGAGTCCACGCCGACGACGATCGCCCGGGGCGCGTCGGCGACCGCACCGGTCGCACCCGACGGCGGACCGTCGGCCGCCGACGCCGACGCGCGTCCCGCCGCGCGCGCCGCGGACGGCGAGACGGTCCGCGTCCCGCTCGCCCGCCTGGACCAGATCGTGCGGCTGGTCGGGGAGTCGGCGGCGGCGCACCTCCGGGTCGGTCGCCTGCTCGGCGACCGCCTCGGGGTGGATCCGGGGACGGTCGACGAGGTGCGTGAGCTGTCCCGCCTGCTGAACGAGCTGCAGGAGCTCACGATGCGGGCGCGCATGGTCCCCGTCGCCACCATCACCGACGTGTTGCAGCGCGCCGTGCGCGACGTCGCCCGGCAGACCGGCAAGGACGTGCGCTGGGAGGTGCGGGGCGAGGACACCGAGCTCGACCGCGGCGTGCTGCAGCAGCTGGCGGATCCCCTGCTGCACATGGTGCGCAACGCCGTCGACCACGGGATCGAACCGGCGGACGAGCGCGTCGCGGCGGGCAAGCACCCCCAGGGGACCGTCCGGTTCCACGCGATGCAGATCGGATCCGAGGTGATCCTCACGGTCACCGACGACGGTCGCGGCATCGATGTCGACCGGGTGCGGCGCGAGGCGGCCGTGCACAACCCGGCCGCGGCCGACCTGCCGGACGAGGAGGCGCTGCACCTGGTGTTCCGCAGCGGGCTCTCGACGGCAGGCTTCGTCAGCGACATCTCGGGCCGGGGTGTCGGCCTCGATGTGGTGCGCACGAACGTCGACGCCGTTCGGGGCCGCATCGAGATCCGCAACGACCCCGGCGAGGGGAGCGAGTTCCGCGTGATCGTCCCGATCACGCTCGCCGTGCTGCCCTGCCTGCTCGTGCAGGCCGGCGGGCGGCGCCATGCGATCCCGATGCACTCCATCGCCGTGGCGCAGGGCGACGCCGAGGCCCGCCAGGAGTCGTCGGCCGGGCGGCCGGTGGTGTGGCACGGCAACCAGGCGCTGCCGCTGTCGAGCCTCGCCGAGACGATCGGGCTCCCCGCCGATGAGTGCGGACCCGTCGTCGTGGTCAGCGGGCTCACGAGGCGCCACGCGTTCCGGGTGGCGGAGCTGGTCGGGCAGCGTGACGTCGTGGTCAAGGGCCTGAGTCGCCTGCTGCCGCGCCTCGGGGTGTTCGCCGGCGCGAGCGTCGAGCCCGATGGTTCCATCCTCCTGGTGCTCGACGCGCCCGGGCTCATCGACCGAGCCCGCCGCGCCCGTCCGGCGGCCCCGGGAACGGTCCTGGCGGCGCCGCCCGCGCCGGCGGGCGCCCGCCGGCGGGTGCTCGTGGTCGACGACGCGATGACGGTGCGCGAGCTGCAGCGCTCGATCCTGGAACGGGCGGGCTACCAGGTGGTCACGGCGAACGACGGGCTCGACGCCCTCGCTCGCCTCGCCGAGCAACCGGTCGACCTCGTGCTGACCGACGTCGAGATGCCCCGCATGGACGGGTTCTCGCTGACCGAGGCGATCCGGCGCCGGCCCCAGCGCGCCAACGTGCCCGTGCTCATGCTGACCTCGCGCGCGAGCGAGGACGACCGCCAGCGGGGGCTGGCCGCGGGGGCCGACGGCTACATCGTCAAGAGCGCGTTCGACGAAGCCGGCCTGTTGCAGGCCGTCGAGCGGTTGCTGGGATCGTGAGGGGGCGATGACCAGCAGCGAGCGGAGCCCCCAGAACCCGCCGATCCGCGTCGTCGTCGTCGAGGACTCGATCGTCGAGCGCGACGCGCTGGTGCGCGCGCTGCAGGGCGACGGCGACATCGAGGTCGTCGGGGTGGCCGGCGGCGCGACGGAAGCGATCGGGCTCGTGCGCAGCCAGCAGCCCGACCTGGTGACCTTGGACGTGCAGCTCGCGGACGGCGGCGGCCTCGGGGTCATCGAGCAGGTCATGGCGTTCACCCCGACGCCGATCCTGGTGCTCTCGTCCGCCGTCACCGGCCCGGACTCCCGGGCCGCGGTGGATGCGTTGGTGGCCGGCGCGGTCGAGGCGTGGCCGAAGCCCGAGTCCTGGGACGCCGGCAACGCGAAGCGCCTCCGCGACCGCGTGCGGATCCTCCGTGGGGTCACCGTCGTGCGCCACGTGCGCGGGCGCCTCCGCAAAGGTGCGGAGAGACCGGCGTCGGCGCCCCCGGCGGCGTCGCCCGCGGTCCCGGTGGTGGGCATCGCATCGTCGACCGGGGGGCCGGCCGCCCTCGCCACGGTGCTGGCGGGCCTCGGTGGCCTGCGCGCCGCCGTGCTCGTCGTGCAGCACCTGCACCCGGACTTCGTCGACGGGTTCGTGCAGTGGATGGCGCGCGTCGCGGCGCTGCCGGTCGAGCTGGCCACCGACGGGGCGAGGGTGCGGGCCGGCGTCGCGTACATCGCGCCCGGCGGCGCGCATCTCGTGCTCGGCCACGGGGACCGCCTCGCGCTGCGCTCCGAGCCCGAGACGCTGCACCGTCCCTCGGCCGACGTGCTCTTCCAGTCTCTCGCGGAGCGGCCACGCGGCACGCGGGTCGGCGTCCTGCTCACGGGGATCGGCAGCGACGGGGCCGCCGGCCTGCTCGAGCTGCGGCGTCGGGGTGGCATCACGATCGCTCAGGACGAGGCGACGTCGGCCGTGTACGGCATGCCCGCGGCCGCTGAGCGGTTGGGCGCCGTGCAGCACCAGGTGGCGCTCGAGCGCGTCGCCGCGACGATCGCGCGGTCGACGTGAACGAGCGCGATCCCCGACCGGGACCCCACGGAGGCGAGGTCGCGGGGGAGGGCGGCGCCGGCGCGCCCACGACCCACCTCCCGGACGTCGGGCCCACCGGCGCGGTGGATCGAGCGCTCGACGACGCCGCCCGCCTGCTGGCCCAGCGCGTCGGGCTGCGGCTCGACCACGCGATCCGGGCCCGGCTCGTGAACGCGGTGCACGACGAGGCTGAACGGCGCCGCGTCCCCCTCGAGGTGTACGTGGCCTCGCTCGCCGTCGATCCGGCGGCGATGCAGGATCTGCTCAACCGGGTCACGGTCCAGGAGACGTCGTTCTTCCGCGATCCCGGGCAGTTCGCCGTGCTGGCCGGCGAGGTGCTGCCCGCGCTGGCGCACCACGGTGGCCCCGTGCAGATCTGGAGCGCGGGCTGCGCCAACGGGCAGGAGGCCTACTCGTTGGCCATGACGCTCGCCGAGAGCGGCATCGCGGACGCGAGCGTGATCGCCAGCGACGTGTCGACCGACGCGGTGGCCCGCACCCGGCGGGCGCGCTACAGCGAGCGGGAGCTGGCCGGGCTGTCCGAGGTGCGCCGGGCCCGGTACGTCGTGCCCGTGCCCGACGCGCCCCCCGACGGCCTGTGCTGGGAGATCGCGCCCGAGCTGCGCGAGAGGGTGCGCGTCGTGCGCCACAACCTGGTCGCCGACCCGCCTCCCTGGCCACCCGCGGCCTGCCAGGTCGTCTTCTGCCGCAACGTGCTGATCTACCTCGACCGCGCCAACGTGGTGGCGCTGCTGGAGCGGCTGGCGGAGTGGATGCCGCCGGGCGGGCACCTCTTCCTCGGGTACAGCGAATCGCTCTGGCAGGTGAGCGACGCGTTCACGCTCGTGCGCCACGGCGACGCGTTCGCCTATCGCAACGATCGGCGCTGGGCGGCGCCCGTCGCAGAGGCCACACCGGCCGCGCCGTCGGCCCCGCCGCGCGGTCCGGAGGCGTCGACGGCGCCGAGGCCGCGCCCCGGCGGGGCCGCGCCGCGCCCGGCCGTGCCGGAGCCCGGGCGCCGCGAGCTGTTCGAGCAGGGCACCGCGGCCTTCGACCGGGGGGATCACGCGACGGCGATCTCGGCGTTCCGCCAGGCGGTGTACCTCGACCCGGACGATCCCGTCGCGCACCTCAACCTCGCCCTCGCCCTGGATGCCTCCGGGGACGACGAAGCGGCGCGGCGCGCGTACGGCGCCGGGCGCGCCGCCCTCGCCCGCTGCGACCCGTCGGTGGTGGAGGCGGCGCTCGAGGGCTACCACCTCGACGAGCTGACCCGGCTGCTCGAACGGAGGTCCGGATGAGCACCCTCGTGCGCTTCCGCACGCCCGGCGGTGAGTGCGCGCTGCCCGTGGAGCAGGTGCGCGAGGTGCGGCTGGCCACCGGGCTCCGTCCGTTGCCCGCCCCCCGGCCCGGCGTCGTCGGGCTGCTGCCGCTCGGCGGGCCGGTGGCCTCCTCGCCGCCCGGGTCCGGCGCCTCCGATCGGGCACCGACGGCGGCGCCCGCCGCGCGCCCGGTCCCCGGCGGCCAGGCCGATCGCGAGAGCCACGACGGACCGGTGGCGCTGCCCGTGCTCTCGGTGCTGGGCTCGCAGGGCACGCACGTCTTGATCGTCGACGACGGCAGTCGGGTGTTCGGGCTCTTGGTCGACGAGGTGGTCGGCGTGCAGACTGTCGAGGACGCAGCCATCGACGAACCGCCCGCGGGCCAGGATCGTGCGGTGGTCGCGGGTGTCGTCACGGGCGACGGCTCGGTGGTGCTGCTGTTGGATCTCGAGGTGCTCCGAGGGAGGTTGGTCGGTTGACAGCGAGCGCTGAGCGGCCCGCGCTGGTGCTGGTGGCGGACGACTCCCTCGTGATCCGCAAGCTGCTGCGCCGGCAGCTCGAGGAGCACGGGCACGACGTCGTCGAAGCCGTCGACGGCGAGGACGCGCTCGTGCAGGTGCGCGCCCACCTCCCCGACATCGTGCTGCTGGACGTGGAGATGCCCAACCTCGACGGTCACGGGGTGCTCGGGCAGATGCACGCGACGCCGGAGGTCGCCGACATCCCGGTGGTGTTCCTCACGGCCAGGGCCAGCACCGAAGACGTGGTCGAAGGGTTGCGGTTGGGGGCGCACGACTACCTGCGCAAGCCGTTCGAGCCGTCCGAGCTGGTGGCTCGCGTCAGCGCGGCGGTGCGGGTGAAGCGGCTCCAGGACCAGCTGCGTGAGCGCAACGCCGAGCTCGACGAGATCAGCCGCATGGACGTGGTGACCGGTCTCCCGAACCGCCGTCACCTGCTCGAGCACCTGCAGGTCGAGACGTCGGCGGCGCGTCGGCGCGGCGAGCAGTTCGGCCTGCTGATGGTCGACGTCGACCACTTCAAGAAGGTCAACGACGAGTGGGGGCACGAGAGCGGCGACGCGGTGCTGCGCATCGTCGCCGCCCGGCTCGCGTCTGCGTGCCGGGAGGAAGACGTCGCCGGACGGTGGGGCGGGGAGGAGTTCGTCGTCGTCGCACCGGCGTCGGACATCGACGGCGCCACAGCGCTCGCCGAGCGCGTGCGCGCGCTCGTGGCGGAGAGCCCGATCCCGGTCGGGGCGTCCGGATCCATCACGGTCACGGTCAGCGTGGGCGTCGTGGCCGGCATCGACGATGTCGACGACCTGCTGCGGCGCGCGGACGAGGCGCTGTACGAAGCGAAGCAGACCGGGCGCAACCGCGTCGTCGCCTCCGTCGAGCCGTCGTGACGGCCGTGCCGCCGGCGCCGCCGCGCCTGACGCCGGCTTCGCGATGAGCACCGGCGAGCCCGTCGCCGAGACCCTGCTGCGCGGACGCTCCGTCGCCGTCGTGGGCGGTGGCCCGGGCGGGTTGTTCGCGGCCGAGCGCCTCGCTCGGATGGGGGCCGACGTCGTGGTGTTCGAGCGCATGGCGTCGGTGGGGCGCAAGCTGCTGCTCGCCGGGCGCGGGGGCCTGAACATCACGCACGCCGAGCCGCTCGACCGGTTCCTCGAGCGCTACGGAGCCGCCCCGGCGGTGGTGCGGGCGGTGGAGGCCTTCCCGCCCGAGGACCTGCGGCAGTGGTGCCGCGGTCTCGGGCAGGAGACGTACGTCGGCACGAGCGGCCGGGTGTTCCCCGAGGCGATGCGGGCGACGCCGCTGCTGCGTGCGTGGATCCGGCGCCTGCAGTCGCTGGGCGTCGAGCTGCGGGTGCGCCACGAGTGGCAGGGCTGGGCCGACGGCTCCGGGTCGTCGTCGGCGGGTGCGCACCGCTCGACGGACCTGCGGGTGCGCGACGCCACCGGTCGCACGACCACCCACCGCGCCGACGCGGTGGTGCTCGCGCTCGGCGGCGCGTCCTGGCCGCGGGTCGGGGCGAACGGCGCGTGGGTGGAGCTGCTCGAAGGAGCGGGTGTCGCGGTTGCACCGCTGCGCCCGGCGAACTGCGGCTTCGTCGTGGCCTGGAGCCCGACGTTCGTCGAGCGCTTCGCCGGCGTGCCCGTGAAGAACGTCGAGCTGCGCCTCGGCGCGCGTCGGGCGCGCGGCGACGTCGTCGTCGTCGATCGGGGGATCGAAGGGGGTCCGGTGTACGCGCTCGCGGCCCCGTTGCGCGATGCGCTCGAGGCGGCCGGCGGCGCCGACCTGCAGATCGATCTGTTGCCCGACGTCGCCGAGGCCGACCTCGCCGCGCGGCTGGCCCGGGCGCGGGCGAAGGACTCGACGGCGTCGCGGCTGCGGCGCGCCGGGCTGGCCCCGGTGGCGATCGGCCTGCTCCGCGAGGCGGCCGGCCCGTGGCCGGGGGATCCCGACGCAGGGGCGGCGACGATCAAGGCGGTGCCCGTCGCCGTGACGGCTCCCTTCCCGCTCGAGCGCGCGATCTCGACGGCGGGCGGCGTCGCCGCCTCCGCGGTCGACGCGTCGTGGATGCTGCGCCACCGTCCCGGCACGTTCGTCGCCGGCGAGATGCTCGACTGGGAGGCGCCGACCGGCGGCTACCTGCTGCAGGCGACGTTCAGCACCGCCGCGGCCGCCGCGGACGGCGTCGCGCGGTGGCTGACCAGGTGACGGCTGTGGCGCTGCCGCATCGCGCGCGGCCTGACGGGGTACGTTCGCCTGATGCCAGGACGCACGACGCGGCTCTTCGGGTCCCGCCGGTCACGCCGGCACCGGTGGCCGGCGTTCCCCGTCACGCTCGTGCTGGGCGCGGCGGCCGTGGCCGCAGCGCTCGGGTGCACCTCGACGGACACCCCGGCGGCCCCGCCGACCTCGTCGACCACGGCCCCGGCGCCACCGTCCACCCGTGACGAGAAGGCCGATCAGCGCGTGGCGCGCGATGCGCTGCTGGCCACCGACGACCTGCCCGGCAACGACTGGAACGAGACGAAGCGGACGCTGAGCTCCGAGGCCGAGCCGTCGACGGCCGACAACCCGCTCGACACGTGCCCGAAGGCGAAGCAGCTCGCCGCCGACCTCGGTCTCGACCGCGACCCGAAGGCGATCACGGCGAAGTCGTCGAAGTTCACGCTGGGCACGAAGGAGCGCCCGTCGGCGCAGGTCGAGGAGACGGTCGAGATCCGCGCCACCGAAGACCAGGCGACGAGCGTGGCCAACGTCTTCGGCGACCGGGCGATGCTCCAGTGCCTGCGCGACGAGCTCAAGGCCACGCTGGGGAGCGGCTCGTCGAAGTCCGTCACGGTCGACCCGGACAAGATCGAGGTCGAGCGGTTGAAGGTCGGCAAGCTCGGCGACGACCACGCCGTCTTCCTCGTCACCGTGCCGGCGCAGAGCAACGGCATCACGATCGACGTCACCTTCGTCGCCGCGTTCGTGCGCGTCGGTCGCGGCTACGTGAACCTCTCGTACGGCACGTACTTCGGCGTCGACGTCGACAAGGAGGTCATGCCGGTGCTCACGACCGCCGCCGACAAGCTCCACAAGGCACTGCAGACCTGACTTCCGTGCGCGGGGGTGCCGGTCTCGGTGCTCGGACCCCGGGTGCCGTCGGTCGCCGTCGTGGCGAGGGCGCGCTCGGGTTCTCGTGCCCGGCATCTCGGGGCCGGCCGTGGATTCTGCGGCGGATCGTCTGTTCACCGTGGAATCCACGGTGCGGGGTCGGCGGCCCCCGCAACTCCCGCGCCCGCTGCGGCGGCCCCCGTGTGACGATCGAACCACGCAGACCCGGCGACCGAGGCGGGTCTGGCCGCCGCGGAGGGGGACACGCATGAAGACGACCAGCTACCGGCCCGGGACCCGCACGACCGTGACCCATCTGGGCCACCTCCGGACGGGGCGCGACGCGTCAGGAGCCGCCGAGCCGTCCGCTCCGGCCGACGCGGCGGCCCTCGGCGCGGATCATCGAGCGTTGATCGCCGACGTCGCGCGGTTCCTGCAACGCCGGCCCGAGCGCCTCACCCGTGCGCGTCCCGGGCTCGACGCCCCGGATCGGGGGATGTGGCCCGTCAACGGCGAGCACAGCAGCGCCGCGCGCGTGCGCGAGGTCGGCGCCGGCCCGCGCCGCGGCGGCACGTGGTGACGTGACGTGCTTGGTGGTGCGCGCGTGGGGTGAGCAGGCAGGTGGGGTGAACAGGCACGTGGGGTGAGCAGGCACGGGTGGTGAGCGGGGGGTCAGCGGGTGGCGGTGAGCCGGCGCTGACCCGCGGGCGCTGACGCCCGACCGTCGGCCGCCCGACCGCGGCCGATCGGGTGCATGCGCGAGCGGGCGGTCGGCCCTCGGCCGCACGCGGCGGCCCCGATCTGGGCCATGCTGAGCCTCATGGACGACACCGAGGTCACGGCCCGCGCCCGCCGGCTGGCCGCTGCGCTCGAGGCCGTGGCGGGGCAGGTGTACTTCTCGCCCGAGTGCCACGCGGCGTACGAACGGCTCGGGTTCGGCCCGAGTCCCCGGGCCACGGCCGACGGGGTGCAGCTCCCGGACGGGCCGGCGTACTTCACGAGCCGCGGCTCCGCGATGGGGCAGGTCGCGGGCGAGGTCGTTGCGTCGGCGTTCGCGGTGTTCAACCCCGCGGTCGTCGTGCCGTGCGTCGACCTGGGGTGGAGCCTCACCGACGCCACGACGATCGCGGCCGCGCGCACCGAGGGCGCCACCGCGCAGCTCGTGCGCATCCTCGGGGAGGCGCCGGACGGCATCGACGAGGCCAACGAGCTGCTGGCGCGGGCCGTGGCGCCGCTCCGTCCCGAAGGTCGCCCCCTGTTCGCCGGCGTCCTGTCCCTGGGCCTGCCCGGCGACGCGGTGGGCGACGCGTGGCGACGAGCCGATCTGCTCCGCGAGTACCGCGGCGACGCCCACACCGCCGCGTGGACCGCCGCCGGGTTCGACGCGTGCGAGATCGGTCTGCTCACGGAGCTGTACTGGGGCCTCGCCATGGGCACGTACATCCGCACCCGCGCGTGGTCGGCCGACGAGATCAGCGAGGCGACGGACCGCCTGCGAGCCCGCGGGCTCGTCGAGGCCGACGCCTTCTCGGCCACCGGTCGGGCGGCCCGGGAGGCGGTGGAGGCGGCGACGGACGCGCAGCTGCGTCCGGCGCTCGACGCGCTGGGCGACGACCTCGACGTGCTCGTCGACACCTTGGCGGAGTGGAGCGCGCGGATCCGTGACGCCGCGGGGTACCTTCCTTCCGGACCGCACGATCTCGCGGCGAGCCGTTGATCGCGACCCGCGGCGGCCGATGATCTGCAGAGCGGGGTCGGCGGGCCCCGACCCATCGACCCTCGGCGGGGTCTTCAGCACAGGGAGCGTGATGTGAGCGAGACCAGTTCGTCCCCGGGAGAGCGGCGGAAGGAACGCACGCAGTTCCGCGCCACCGAGTACCTCGTGAACTTCGGGGACGGTCCGGTGCCGGGGCGCGTGCACCAGAACCCCGACGGCTCGCCCGGTGGTCTCGTGGCGGACACCGCTGAAGCCGAGGCGACCACGCACGTCGGTCGCGACGCACGCGTGTACGGCAACGCCCGGGTCTTCGGCACGGCGCGCATCGAGGGCAACGCGCGCGTGTTCGAGAACGCGCGGGTCGACGACGCCGACATCCGCGGCTCCGCATCGATCCGGGGCAACGCCACCGTCGACGGTGCGATCGTCGAGGGCTACGCCGTGGTCGGCGACCACGCCCGCGTCGGCGCCGGCGCGCGCATCGACGGCAACGCCGTCATCCGGGGCGACGCGAAGGTGCTCGGCGAAGCGATCGTTGACGGTGACGCCGTCGTCGAGGGCAGCGCCTGGGTGTCCGGTGGTCGCATCACGGGCGAGGCCCGCATCGCCGAGGGCGTCGTCCGCGCGGGCGAGGTCCACGGCCTGTGAGCTCCTCGCGTTGCCGCCGTGGGTAGGGTCGGCGGCCGGAGCGCGGAGGACGACGCGGAAGGGGAGCCGGAGCATGGGTGACAGGAGCGAGGCGGTCGAGCTCACCGGCGAGGCGGTCGAGCTCCTGCAGGCGCTGATCCGCAACGCGTGCGTCAACGACGGCACGGTCGAATCGGGGCAGGAGATCCGCTCGGCCGAGCTGCTGCAGCACTACCTCGAAGGCGCCGGCCTCGACGTGGAGCGCTTCGAGCAGCAGGCCGGCCGCACGTCCATCGTGGCGCGGATCGAGGGCAGCGACCCCGACGCGCCGTCGCTGTGCTTCATGGGCCACACCGACGTCGTCCCGGTGAACGCGGCGAGCTGGACCCACGACCCGTTCGGGGGCGAGCTGATCGACGGCGAGGTGTGGGGCCGCGGCGCCATCGACATGTTGAACCTCACCGCCACGATGGCGGTTGCCTTCCGGCACCTCGCCCGCAGCGGCTTCACCCCGAAGGGCACGTTGATCTTCTACGGCGTGGCCGACGAGGAGGCCGGGGGGTCCTGGGGGGCCGAGTGGATGGTCGACCGGTGCTGGGACGCCATCGGGTGCGACTACCTCGTGTCCGAGCTGGGCGGGTGGTCCGAGCGCGGCCCTGACGGCGTGCGTCGCGTGGCGGTGTCGATCGCCGAGAAGGGCATCGCGTGGCGGCGCCTGACGATCCACGGCACGCCCGGCCACGGGTCGATGCCCTACGGCGCGGACAACGCCCTCATCGCGGCGGCCGAGGTCGTCCGTCGCCTCGCCGAGTACCGCGCCGCACCCTCCCTCGACGACGTCTGGCGGGCCGGTGTGGACGCCATGGACGTGCCCCCGGACCTCAAGGCCGCGCTCCTCGATCCGGACCAGATCGATGCCGCGCTCGCGCAGCTGCCCGTCGCGCAGGCGAAGAGCTGCCACGCCCGCACGCACACCACGTTCTCGCCCAACGTGCTGCACGCGGGCCAGAAGACGAACGTGATCCCGGATCTCGTCGAGCTCGAGGTCGACATCCGCACGCTCCCCGGCGTGACGCCCGAGGACGTGGACGGGTACCTGCAGGAGGCTCTGGGCGACCTGTTCGACCGCGTCACGGTCGATCGCATCCAGACCGGCATGGCCACGCGCTCGACCACGGACACGCCGCTGTGGGACGCGTTGGCCACCCAGATCAGCGCAGGGGACCCGAACGTGCAGCTGCAGCCCACGCTCATGGTCGGCGGCACCGATGCCCGGTTCTTCCGCAACAAGGGAACGGTCGCCTTCGGCACCGGGCTCTTCTCACCCGCCGTGACGGCCGGCGCCTTCGCGCAGCGGTTCCACGGGAACGACGAGCGCGTCGACGTCGACTCGCTCACGCTCACGCTTGATCTGTGGCTGGGGATCGCGCGGCAGCTGCTGACGTAGCCGGCGGCCCGCCGCACGGAATCGACTCGCCCCGACACGCGCCACCGGTGCGCCGGTAGGGTGGGCCCACCGGTGGCTGCCGTGCGATCGCTCCAGGGGGATCGTGCGGGGGGCGGGGGGGTTGGTTGGCGTTCGGACGATCCAGGGGAGCGGGCGTGCGTGGCTGAGGGCAACCCATCGGGGGACGACTGGGCGGTGCGGGGGACGTGGGCGAGCCTCCACGCCCTCGACGTGCTGAGCCCGCATCCCGATCCCGTGCTCTCGGGCGTCCTCGACCTGGGCGAGCGCGTGTGCGGTGGCCCACTCACGCTCGAGCTGCGCGACGGGGACCGGTGGTTGCCCGTCGCCCGGCGCCCGGCGGGCGGACCCACCGGCGCCGCGGGCGAGCCCGCCGGGCCCGACGCCGCGGGCCCCTCGATCGGTGGTGGGCAGCAGGCCGACGCCGATACCGATGCCGACGCCGCGACGGTGGCCGTGGCCGGTCTGCCGGTCGGGCGGCTCGCCGGCCCCGCCTCGGCCGACGGCGCGCTGGAGCTGGTGGCGGCCCAGCTCTCGCAGCTGCTCGAGCAACGGTGGCAGGACGCGCAGCTCGACGACGCGGGACAGCCCGTCGGCATCGTCGTCCTCGACGACGAGGCCACCATCCGCTACATGAACGACGCGGTGAGCGTCCTCGTCGACGGCTCGACCGAGCGGTGGTGGGGCCGTCCCGTCACCGAGCTGCTCACGACCGGCCAGGCCGAAGCGGCGGGTGAGCTGCTCGCCGAGGCGCTGCACGGGCGGAACCGCTCGGCGTCGATCCCGGTGCTGCTCGACTTCGGCACCGGCACGAAGATCTTCGAGGTGCAGAGCGACACGCGCTTCGCCGACCCCGACGTCGGTGGGCTCGTGTTCATCGTGCGGGCACCGCGCGACGCCGACGACGACCACAGCATCCTCGGCGATCAGATGTGGGTCCTGAACCGGCTGCGGTCCGGGCAGCCCAGTGACGAGGTGCTCGAACGGGTGGTGGACCTGCTCGAGCGCCGCAACGCGGGCGGCCACTGCTGCGTGATGCTGCTCGACGACTCGGGCGACACCTTGCAGCCGGCCATCTGGCCGCGCCTGCACCCGGACGTGGTGGAGGCGCTGCGCGACACGCGGGTCGGCCCCCTCGAACCCGGGGGCGGCGCCAGCATCCACTTCAACGGCCCGCAGTTCTGGCCGGTGCTCGACGACGAGTCGAGCTTCGCCCGGCAGCGGGCGGCCCTCCAGGCGCACGGCTACCGATCGTGCTGGTCGATGCCGATCACGTCGATGGTCGGCAACCGGAAGCTCGGCAGCCTCGACCTCTACCGTCCCGAGCCCGGGCGTCCCGCCGAGACCGAGGCGCGGGTCATGGTGATGGCCGCGCGGCTCGCCGCCCTGGCCATCGACCAGGAGCGCCACGAACGGGCGTTGCGCCACGCCGCGACCCATGACCCGCTCACGGGCCTGCCCAACCGCACGCTGTTCGCCGAGCGCCTCGACGAGGCGAGCGCCCACGGCAACCTCGCCGTGCTCTTCGTCGACCTCGACCGGTTCAAGCTGATCAACGACACCATGGGGCACGAGTTCGGCGACGAGCTGCTGCAGGCGGTCGCGTCGCGGCTGGCCGGCTTCGTGCGCGAGCCGGCGATCGTGGCGCGCTTCGGCGGCGACGAGTTCACGGTGCTGCTCCCGAAGGTGGAGAGCCGGGACGAAGCCGTCGGCGAGGCGGAGCGGCTGCTGACGGTGATCGCCGAGCCGTACCGGGTGCGGGGCCAGACCGTCTCGATCCGCGCGAGTGCCGGCGTGGCGACGGCGGCGGATCCGCCGTCCGTGCCGCTCGCCCTCGTGCGCGACGCCGACGCCGCGCTGTACCACGCGAAGGACCGGGGGCGCGGGCGCGTCGAGGTGTTCGACCAACGGCTCCTGGTGGCCGCGGAGCAACGTCTCGAGGTCGAGCGGCACCTGGTGGACGCGCTCGACGCCGGCATGATCGAGGTGGTGTTCCAACCCGAGGTGAGCCTGGTGGATGGTCGCGTGATCGGCGTCGAGGCGCTGGCGCGCTGTCGCACCACGACCGGCGCCACCATCGCCCCCGCCCTCTTCATCCCCGTGGCCGAGGAGACCGGGCTCATCACGCGGGTCTTCACCTCGGTCCTCGCCGACTCCTGCCGGGCGACGAAGCAGTGGAACGCGTCGCGGCAGGTGCCGCTGGTCGTGTGGGTGAACCTCTCGCCGCTGCAGCTCGGGTCGCCCGACCTCGTCGGCCAGGTGGCACGGGCCATCGAGATGAGCGGCGCCGACCCGTCGACGCTCGGCTTCGAGGTGACCGAGCGAGCGATCCTGTCGGATCCGGACGACGCCGCGGAGCGGCTGCGGTCCCTGGTCGCGCTCGGGTGTCACGCGGCGCTCGACGACTTCGGAACGGGCTACTCGTCGTTGTCCCACCTGCACGATCTGCCGGTCGACACGGTCAAGCTCGACCGTGCGTTCGTCGTGCGGGCCGGACGCGACGCCCGCAGCCGCGCGATCGTCGGAGGGGTGGTGCACCTGGTCGACGAGATGGGCCTGCGCTGCGTCGCCGAAGGCGTGGAGACGCGCGCCGAGCTCGACACGGTCACGGCGCTCGGCTGCGACATCGTGCAGGGCTTCATCTTCAGCCGCCCGAAGAGCGCCGCCGACGTGTCGCGCATGGTGAACGCGATCAAGCCCCCCTTCGCCCCCCGCTGAGAGCCCGCCGCCGGAGGAGGAGGAGGAGGAGCGCAGCGACTCCTCCGAGGAGGACTACGACGCTTCGTCGAGGGCGCGTCGCACGAGGACCTTCACGAGGTGGCGGCGGTACTCCGGCGTGGCGTTGATGTCGTTCTGGGGCTCGGTGCCCTCGTCGGCGCGCGCCGCCGCGTCGGCCGGGGAGGCGCCGGCCTGCAGCGCGTCGACGACACCCGCCGCGAAGAGCGGGGTGGAGCCCATGTTGACGAGCCCGACGCCGGTGCTGCCGTTGTTGCGCACCGCGGCGACGCCGACGATGGCCCAGTCGAGCGCACGCCGGTTGAACTTCTGGAACGACCACCCGGCACCGGTCACCTTCGGGACGCGCACCTCGGTGAGCATCTCGGTCGGCTCGAGGGCGGACTCG